>NZ_AFRW01000118.1 GCF_000220985.1 Nesterenkonia sp. F | reverse complement strand
TTGAATCATCTGAGGTGTCTCAACGCCCCGCCTCCGGGGCCTATTCCACCCCGACTCCGTCAGCGGGGTCCACCGTGCGCCCGCTGACCTGGAACGTTATGACCCACGTCACTCCTCCGGCGTCCGACGATGTGGAGAACATGTGGAGATTGAGGGCCTCAGGGGGCCTATACACCCTCTGCGGACGGCCCGGCAAGGACTGTCCTCCACGGCTCCATCCACGGGAAGAATTTCTGAATTCACAGGCGTGTCGCTACATCGCCCCAGGTCAGAAGCACTTCTGAGGAGAATGTGGATGACTGTCCACAGTGCGTCCCCAGGGCCGTGCACAAGACACGCCGCACACTTCACATGTTCTCCACAAGATCTCCTCGACGACCTGTTGCCAGGCTCACGGACGCGCCATATGGTGTCTGACATCCCCCACTCGCAGGGCGGGTATTGGCTGACCTCTTCGGCGCGCATCCGCCCACCTGCCGACCGGCGGCACTGACCGGCTCGGTCTCGGGAGTGCGGCAGTCGCCGGACCGGTGACCGCCGGCCCTCCGAGCCCGGTCGCAGGCCAGCCCGACCGGCCGGCAGTCGACGGCGGCAGACACGCCATCATGCGAGTGACGGCGGCGAGGCCGACGAGGTCTCGCGCACGCCGCGGGCCGCAGCATGACGATCCGTGGGACCGGCTC
Organism: Nesterenkonia sp. F; assembly: GCF_000220985.1. GTDB lineage: Bacteria > Actinomycetota > Actinomycetes > Actinomycetales > Micrococcaceae > Nesterenkonia. The sequence continues at coordinate 177,534 of NZ_AFRW01000118.1, read as the reverse complement.
CGTGCCGGCCCGACGATCATCGCGGCGCGCAGGGATCGGGCGAAACACAACATCGGATCGCCGAGCGCCCGGCGATGGGAAGGGAATCACGGCGCCGTCCGCCCAGGGACGGCCGCGCGGCCCCGGCCGACGGGCACCGGGCTCGACGGGCGACGTCGTGATTCTGCCGGACGCCCGGCGATCCGATCCCGCCGATCACCCCGGCCGGGGCACATCCCGGCCGGACACGGCTCGGGCCCCGGAAGGACGGATCCTTCCGGGGCCCGAAGCGTGTGGGCGGGCAGGGCACTCACCGGCGTCGCCGGCGGGCCCCTCGCATCACTTCTCGGCGACGACCTGCAGGTCGAGCGAGGCGGTGACGTCCGCGTGCAGCTTGACCGTGGCGGTGTACTCGCCGAGGGCCTTGATCCGCTGCGGGATCTCGACAGTGCGCTTGTCGATCGAGCCGAGGCCGGCGGCCTCGACGGCCTGAGCCACGTGGGCCGGGCCGACGGTGCCGAACAGGCGGCCGTTCTCGCCGACCTTCACCGGAATGGTGACCTGAGCCGACTGCAGCTTCTCAGCCGCGGCGCGGGCCTCCTCCACGGTCTCGATCTCCCGGGCGCGACGAGCGGCACGGAGCCGCTCGACGTCCTTCTCGCCGCCCTTGGTCCACGCCATCGCGTAGCCCTGCGGCAGCAGGTAGTTGCGCGCGTAGCCGTCCTTGACGTCGACGACGTCGCCCGCGGCACCCAGACCGGTGACTTCCTGAGTCAGGATGAGCTTTGCCATATCTGTGTTCCTTTCCTTCCCAGACAGTCTGAGGATCAGCCGCGGCCTGCGCCGGAGTACGGCAGCAGGGCCATCTCACGAGCATTCTTGATCGCCTGGGCGATCTTGCGCTGCTCCTGGACGGTCACGCCGGTGACGCGACGCGCGCGGATCTTGCCTCGGTCGGAAATGAACTTCCGCAGCAGGGCGGTGTCCTTGTAGTCGATGACCGTGATGTCTGCAGCCTTCAGCGGGTTCGCCTTGGGCTTCGGCTTCTTGACGTCAGCCTTTGCCATCGTGGTGCTCCTTCACTGGATCGGAGCCCGCAGGTGATCCTGCGGGATGGTGGATGTGGTGTGGATGAGCCGTGGGCCCTCCGCTCCGGTCTTACGCCGGATCAGAAGGGGGGCTCGTTGCTGTCAGGCGTGTCCCAGCCTCCGCCGCCGGAGGGCTGACCGCCCCACGGGTCGGAGGCGCCGCCGCCGAAGCCGCCGGAGGCCTGCTGCGGGGCGCCGCCGAAGCCGCCGCCGGCGGGTGCTCCGCCGCCGAAGCCTCCGCCGGACTGCCCTCCGCCGTTGAAGCCTCCTCCGCCGCCGCGGCCCTGGCGCGTGACGCTCGCCGTGGCGAAGCGCAGCGAGGGGCCGATCTCGTCGACGTCGAGCTCCCAGGCGGTGCGACGCTCGCCCTCCTTGGTGTCGAACGACCGGGCCTTGAGGCGGCCCTGGGCGACCACGCGGGTGCCCTTGGTGAGCGACTCGGCGGCGTTCTCCGCCGCCTCCCGCCACAGGGAGCAGCGCATGAACAGCGTCTCGCCGTCCTTCCACTCGTTGGCCTGGCGGTCGAAGAACCGCGGCGTGGAAGCGATGGTGAAGTTCGAGACGGCCGCACCCGAGGGGGTGAAGCGCAGCTCCGGGTCCGCCGTCAGGTTACCGACAACGGTGATGATGGTCTCGCCGGCCATGTTCAGCTCCTAAGAAGGGGGTGCCTGACAGGTGGATCGGCTCGCGGAGGAGCCGCTCCGTGCAGAGGATCAGGCGATGCGCTGGTCCTCGGGACGGATGATCTTGGTGCGCATGATCGTCTCGTTCAGGCGCAGCAGACGGTCGAGCTCGGCAGCCGAGTCCGGGGTCGCGTGGAAGTCGACGACGGCGTAGACGGCCTCGTTGTTCTTCTTGATCTCGTAGGCCAGGCGACGACGTCCCCAGACGTCGATCTCCGCCACGGAGCCGCCGTCGCGCTTGACGATCTCCATGTACTTGCCCAGGGTCGGCTCCACGGTGCGCTCATCCACCTCGGGGTCGACGAGCACCATCAGTTCATAGTGACGCATTGTGTGAACCCACCTCCTTCGGTCTTGCGGTCACGGGCCTTCCGTAACAGGAGGTTCTCTCTGCGTGCGCTGTCGCCGCCGCGGCGCGGAGGTTCCGCGCCGTCGCCGCACCTGCCCGAGGGCAGGCGGCATCGGCCGGCAGACAACCTGCACCATGCTACCGGGTCTGCGCCTTCGACACTAACCGGGCGCCGTCGGCGGCGGAACCCCTGTGCAGGAGCGCACCGGGACGGGCGGGACTCCGCCGGGCCGTCCGCACTGTCCGGCGCGCGCCTCGGGACCCGGAGCCCGGCCCGCCGTCGCGCCGGCGATCCCTGTGTTTTCGCAGGATCATCGTGATAGAGCACGGGGGTCCTGCGAAGACTCGGGGATCCCGGGAGCAGGCGCGAGCCCGACCGACCCCTCAGACGGTCAGCTCGGCGGTGAAGAACGCCGCGACGGCGTCCCGCAGGTGGGCGACGTCGTCGACGCCGCACATCTCGCGGGCCGAATGCATGCTCAGCAGCGGCATCCCGACGTCGACCGTCCGGATCCCCAGCCGCGTGGCGGTGATCGGCCCGATCGTCGAGCCGCAGGGGATCGCATTGTGCGAGACGAACTCCTGGGTCGGCACGCCGGCGGCGCGGCAGACCTGCGCCCACATCGCCGCCCCCGGGGCGTCGGTGGTGTAGCGCTGATTCGCGTTGATCTTCAGCAGCGGCCCGCCGTTGGGCAACGGCCGGTTCGCCGGATCGTGATGGCCCGGGTAGTTCGGGTGCACGGCGTGGCCCGCGTCGGAGGAGAGGTGCCAGGAGGCCGCGAGCGCCTGCGCGCGCTGGCCGGCCGTCGCCCCCAGACCTTCCTGGATGCGGGCGAGGACCTCCTCCAGGAACGGACCCGCCGCGCCCGAGCGCGAGGCCGAGCCCAGCTCCTCATGGTCGAAGGCCGCCAGCATCGGGATCGTCGCGGACTGCCCACCCGGGCCCTGCTCACCGCGCTCGGCCGCTGCGGCCGCCTGCTCGAGCGCGACCACCCCGGCGTGCACCGAGGAGAGGTTGTCCAGCCGGCCGGAGGCCAGGAACTCGCCGCGGCCGTCGCGTCCGGCGCCGAAGCGGGCCGGAGCCTGGGCGTCGGCGACGACGACGTCGTAGCCGTCCACCTGACCGGGATCGACGCCGGCGGACTCCGCCACCACGCCCAGCACGTCCGCGGAGGCGGCCGCCTCGGCGTCGGCGGCCACCGAGAGCACAGGGCCGGTGTGCGCCTGCTTGTCCAGGGTGAGTCCGTCGTTGACCTGCCGATCCAGGTGGATGGCCAGCTGCGGGATGCGGGCGACGGGCCCCGTGGCGGCCAGGTGGGCGGCGCCGTCTCGAGTCACCAGCCGTCCGGCCAGCACCAGCTCGCGGTCCAGCCAGGAGTTCAGCAGCGGCCCGCCGTAGACCTCGGTGCCGGCCTGCACCCACCCGTGCGAGATCACAGTGGACTTGGGTTTGAGCTTGAAGCCGGGCGAATCGGTGTGCGCGCCGAGGATGCGGAGCGGGGTGGTCGGCGTCGCCGCCTCCGGCACCATCCAGGCGATGACCGCGCCGTCGCGGACCACCAGATAGCGCCCCGGCGCCGTGGGCCAGTCCTGGTGCTCGCCGAGCTGGGTGAAGCCGGCCGCGGTCAGCCGGCGCGCGACCTCGGCGGCGGCGTGGTACGACGACGGCGCGGCGGCGACGAAGGCGCCGAGGTCGTCGACCAGCGCGTCGGGGCTGAGCGCATCGGAGCCGGGCACAGACGGGGTCGTGGAGCTGTTCTCAGGCATGGCCTCATCCTATGCCGGGGCCGGCGGAGCGCTCAGCGGACCTCGGCATCGAGCGGCCGCCGATGACGAGAGTTTCGGGCGACACAGCCCCGGACTCGGGTCATTCCTCGTCACGAATGGCCGCTCGATGCGCCCTGGGCGACCGAGGGCGCGGGGAGAGCAGCTCGGCGACGCCGAGCCCGCGCCTGGACCAGGCCAGCAGCAGGCAGCCGGCCGCCGTCGCCGCGCCCACGCCGAGTGCGGCGAGCGGGCCGGGATCGGCGAGCAGCACCCAGCCGCAGACCGTCACGGCGAGGAGATGCCCGTCGAGATGCCAGGCCACCATGGCCAGACCCGAGAGGTCCCCCGCGGGCGTGGGCACGGGGACGGTCAGCGCCAGCGGCATCTCACCCTTGAGCGCGAGCACCAGCCGTCCGCCCAGCACCGCGAGCAGCACAGCGCCGACGTCGACGACCGCAGGCCCGAGCCCCGCGCCGGCCGCTCCGGGAAGACCCACCGCGACTGCGGCCCCGCCGATCCCGCCGAGGACGGCGCAGAGACCGGTGATCAGCACCGGCGGCGACGAACCGGCCAGCAGCCGTCGACGCGGCGAGGTGCCGAACAGGGCCGGGCCCTCCAGCTGGTCGCCGAGCCGCCGCCAGGACCGGCTGAACGGTCCCACCGCCTGGACCAGAAGCGCCGCGACGACGCCGGCCAGCGCCACCGTCGCACTCCACGGCAGGTCGAGTCCGTCCGACTGCAGGACCATCAGCACCGCCGTGCCGAGGACGACCGCCGCCGCGCCCCAGACCAGCGGCCCCGGGCGACGCAGCAGCTCCACGACGCCGAGGCGCGTCCGGCGCCCCGGCCCCCGCCGGCACCCTCCGCGGAATCCGCGCGGAGCCGGACCCCACAGCTCCGCGACGTCGCCGAGCTGACCGATGCTGCTGAACAGCATCGCCGCCGAGACCCGGGAGGCCTGGCCGACCAGCACCTCGGCGGGCAGCCGCTCCAGTCGCGACGCCAGCGTCGGCAGGAACATGACGACGGCGACCAGCAGGCCCGCCGCCGGCAGGCCGCCGAACTCGACCGGACCGGTCAGCGCCCGGGAGAACCACCCGGCCGGGGAGACCCAGTCGGCCGCCGGCACCGCGAGCGCGACCAGCGCCGCCGCGCCCAGGAGACCGGTGACCAGCTGGCGGGCGATCGACCCCAGCACCTGGCCCAGCGTCCAGGCGAGCATCAGACAGCCGGTGATTCCCAGCAGCGCGACGACGCGAATCGCCGTCGCGCCCGGGTCCCCGCCGCCGGGGTGCACCAACAGCAGCTCGATGCCGGCGAGCGCCGCCCCGATGCCCAGCCAGACGACGGCGACCGTGCGCCGGGCTCGGGCGATGAGATGCGCCCGCCGCGGGATGTCGGTGGCCAGCAGCACGCGCATCACGAAGACCGGCATGAGGGCCGGCCCGCGGAGCATGCCGAGCCAGAGCGCGGCGACGAGCGCCGTCGCCGCGGCCGCATGCACGACGACGCGGTCCTCGGCGAGCGTCCGGAGTCCGGTCAGCTGCGGGGCCTCGACGCCGGAGAGGCTCATCCCGACCAACGGGCCGACGAACACCAGCACCAGCAGCACCACCTGGTAGACGAGGAAGGCGCGGTCGGAGGCCTGCGGCGCCGACCGACGGCCGGCGAGGAGTCGTGTCACCGCCTGGACCCGCTGTTTCGGCGAGGGGGCGTCGTCGGAGGTGATGCGGCGGTCCCCGTGGTGGATCGTCATCGGTCCAGTCGCACCTCGCCGACCGCGGAGGCGACCATCCGCGGGTCGTGGGCCGCGACGAGCGCCGTCGTGCCCTGCGCGACGCGCTCGTCGACGAGGCCGGCGACGACCTCCGCCCGGTCGGGATCCAGATGCCGCTCCGGCTCGTCGAGCAGCAGCAGCTCAGCCGGGCGCGCCAGCACCAGGGCCAGCCCCGTGAGCTGCAGCTGTCCGGCCGAGAGCTCGTGCGGGAAGCGGGTCTGCAGCTCTCCGAGGGTCAATCGCTCCAGCAGCCGCGACGCCCGGTCGACGGCGGCGTCGCCGTCGCCGTGCCAGGACGCGTCGACGACGGCGACCTGTTCGAGGATCGTCAGGTCCCGGGCGATCGGCGGGGCGTCCACGAAGGAGGCCACTGCCGCCCGGAAGGCCGGCTCGGCGTCGTCGGGCCGACGACCCAGCACCCGGCAGCGGTCCGCGCCGTCGACTGCGCGGCCGGCCAGCAGACGCAGCAGCGTGGACTTCCCCGAGCCGTTGGGGCCGCGGACCGACCACAGTGTGCCGCGCGGCACCTCGAGATCGACCGGATCCAGCAGCGCCGTCCCGGCGATCTCCACGGACGATCCGCGACAGACCACCGCCGGGCCCGCGGGGTCGGCACCTCCGGCCTCCCCGCTCACCGCACCAGCCCCGTCTGGTACGCGTAGACCACCGCCTGCACGCGGTCGCGGAGCTGCAGCTTGGTCAGGATGCGCCGCACATGGGTCTTCACCGTCGCCTCGGAGAGGAAGAGCCGGGCGGCGATCTCGGCATTGGACAGCCCCTCGGCGACGGCGAAGAGCACCTCGGCCTCGCGCTGGGTCAGCGGCTCGCGCACCACGCCGTCGTCCAGGGCCGCGGCGATCCGCGCGCCGTCGGGCCGCGGCTGCCCGGCATCGCCCGCCTCGTCGGCGGGCTCCGCGACGGCGGCCGGCGGCGTCGCCTCGACCCGGGAGCCGGCCGCAGGAGCCTCGCCGCGCTCCTCCGGCGAGCGCACATAGGTCTCCAGCAGCCGCTGGGTGATCCGCGGGGCGACGACGGCGTCTCCCTCCGAGACCACGCGCACGGCGCTGACCAGATCCTCCGGCGCGACGTCCTTGAGCAGGAAGGCGCTGGCCCCGGCCTGCAGCCCGGAGAAGGCATACTCGTCGACGTCGAAGGTGGTCAGGATGATCACCCGCACCTCGGGCATCTCCTCGACGATCCGGCGGGTCGCCTCGATGCCGTCCATGCGCGGCATCCGCACGTCCATCAGCACCACATGCGGCCGGGTCTCCGGGCCCTGCGCGCGCAGCGCCTCCAGCGCCTCGACGCCGTCGGCGGACTCGCCGACCACCTCGACGTCGTCCTCGCCCTCCAGGATCAGCCGGAACCCCATGCGCAGCAGGTGCTGATCGTCGACCAGCATCACGCGCACCGGGCCCTCGGCGCTCGACCTCTCGGCGCCGCGCGCCCCGTCCTGCGTCTCATCGTCCATCGTGATCCCCCTCGTCGTTCCCCTCATCAGTCCCCTCGTCCGTCGTCGCTCCGCCCCGGGCGCCGCTCTCCGGCCGCCGCGGGGGCTCCAGCACCGCTCGGACCACCCAGCCGCGGCCGGCCCGCGGCCCGGCGTAGACGGATCCCCGGTAGAAGCCGGCCCGCTCCCCCATGCCGCGGATGCCCTGTCCCGAGCCCACCGACTCGCGCGGCGTCCCCTGCTCGGGCGGCAGACCGTCGTCGGCGATGGTGAGCACCACCTGTCCGTCGGGGCAGAGCCCCAGGGCCTGCTGGTCCTCGACGGAGAGCCCCTGCTCCTCATGCCGGGCCCGCTCGTCGGCGTCGGGCCCGGGCTCGTGCTCGATGCTGACCTGCACGTCGGTGACCCGCCGACCGTAGCGCAGCACATTGGTCAGCGCCTCCTGCATGATCCGGTGGACGGTCAGCTCGAAGGCCGCGTCCTCGGGCAGCGGCGGGCCGGAGATGGTCACCGTCAGCGGCAGTCCCACCCGACGGAAGCCCTCGAAGAGCTCGTCCAGCGACTCCTGCGCCGGACGCCGGGCGCTCTCCACATCCTCGCCCTGTCGGAGCACGCCGATGACCCGGCGCATGTCGGCCAGTGCAGTCCTCCCGGTCGAGGAGAGCTCGCCGAGGACCTCCTCGGCCCGGTCGGGATCGCGGCGGGAGACGACCCGCGCGCCGTCGGCCAGCGAGATCATCACCGACAGCGAGTGCGCGACGACGTCGTGCATCTCCCGGGCGATCCGGTTGCGCTCGCCCAGCTGGGCCAGGTCGCCGGCACGGCGCGCCCACTCCAGGATCTCGCGCTGATGCTCGCGCCCGCGGCGCACCGAGGCGCCGATGCCTCCGGAGAGGGCGCCCGCCAGCAGCATCATCACGATCGACGGCAGCACCGCCTCCTGCGGACTCGAATAGGCCTGGAAGATCTCATGCCAGAAGTCGGCGTCGGGATGTTGCCGCTGCCAGGCGTCGAAGCGCAGCATCGGCGTGTACCCCAGACCGATCGCCAGCACCGCGGTGATCACCGCCGTGCGCAGCCCCCGATGCAGACCGACGCAGTAGAGGGCCAAGCAGGTGCCCACCATCTGGGCGCCCTGCCAGGGATAGAGCCAGAGGCTGAACGCCTCGGCGACGGTGACCAGCACGGTGATCACCAGCGGCCACCGGTGCCGGGCGAGCAGCAGCAGCACGATGGCGCCGCAGGCCACGGCCACGCCCCGGGCCTCGGCGCCGATGTCGAGGAAGGCGATCGGCAGCGTCCAGGCGGCCAGCAGCAGATAGATGCCGCTGACGGTCAGGTTCATCACCCGCGGGTGGCGGCGGAACCAGCCGCGCACGCCGCGCTGCCGCACCATGGCCAGCTGGTCCCAGCCCGGCGGCTGCCTCCCGGCGGCCGGATCGGCGGCCGGGCCGGCGACCGGGCCGGCGACCGGGCCCTCCTGGGCTGCGCCGCCGCGGACTGTGGACACGGACTCCATGGTCATGAGCCTACTGGGCGACGGCGGCGGCGATCAGCCCGCTGCCGGCCTCCGCCGCCGACGTCGCGGACCGGCTCACACGTCCCTCTTCTGGAAGAGCACCGTCGCCGGGACGATCACCGCGGCCAGCCAGGCCAGCAGCCCCACGATCGCGGTCCCGGTGCTCACCGAGAGGTCGTAGGCCTCACCGGTGGGCTCGCGCAGCTGGGTGAGGCTGGAGAGCAGGTTCCCGAACTCCCAGGTGGCCAGGAACTCCACGAACTCGGCGTTCTGCGTCATGCCGGAGAGGATGCCCAGCGCGATCTGCACCACGAAGAGGAACATCGTCAGCGTGACGATCGCCCCGGCGGTGCTGCGCAGCAGCAGCCCCAGCCCGCAGGCCAGCAGGGTCACGATGATCATCGACAGCCAGTTCGTCAGCGCCGACTGCCAGACCTCGCCGGAGTCGGCGGCGCCGAGCAGTCCCTCGCCGGCGGCGAAGGCCAGGATGATGGCCGTCGAGGCGATGATCAGCACCGCGCCGACGACGGCGGCGGTGATGGCCACCGCGGTCAGCTTCGCGGCCGCGAAGAGTCCGCGACGGGGGACAGCGTTCGCCGAGGAGCGGATCGAGCCGGTGCCGAACTCCGAGGAGATCGCGATGATGCCCACGCAGCCCAGCAGGATCCCGGCGAAGGCCAGTCCCCCGGTGCCGTTGGTGAGCAGCTGACGCATCAGATCAGCGTCGCTCTGCTCGGGCATCTGAGCCCCGTCCGGCATGCCCTGCTCCTGCATGGAACGCATGGCGTTGAAGGACAGCAGGGTCAGCCCGGTGAAGCCGACCACGAGCACCAGCGCGATGGCCGAGAGCCACCAGCTGGAGCGCAGCACGCGGATCTTCATCAGCTCGGCGCGCAGCGCGCGGGCGAAGCTCAGCCGGCCCTCGACGGACGACGTCGCCGACGCCGCCGGCGAGCCGGTCGCCGCGACCGGTCCTGGACCGGTGCCGGGAGAGTCCATGGAACTGGTGTTCAGCCGATCGTCGGCGGTCTGCGGGGTCATCAGCGCACTCCTTCCGGGGCGGCGGCCGAGGGGCCGGTCGAGGCGACGTCGGCCGTCGCCGCCCCGCTGCGGTACTGGACCGCGTGGTCGGTGAGCTTCATGTAGGAGTCCTCCAGCGAGGACTGCAGCGGGGTGAGCTCGTGCAGCACCGCGCCGACCTCCTGGGCCCGACGGCCGACGGTCCGGGCGTCGAGGCCGGTGACCTCGAAGGTCTCGGCGTCGCGGGCGACGAGCGTGACGTCCTGGGCCGACAGCGCGTTCATCAGCGTCGAGGCGTCCTGCGAGCGCACCAGCACCCGCGCCTCGCCCGAGGCGTCGATGAGGTCCTGGATGGGCATGTCGGCCAGCACTCTGCCGCGGCCGAGCACCACCAGGTGGTCGGCGGTCTGGGCCATCTCGGCCATCAGATGCGACGAGATGAAGACGGTCCGCCCCTCGGCGGCGAGCTGACGGACCATCTGCCGGACCCAGCGCACGCCCTCCGGGTCGAGGCCGTTGACCGGCTCGTCGAAGATCAGCGTGGCCGGGTCGCCCAGCAGCGCGGCGGCGATGCCCAGTCGCTGGTTCATGCCCAGCGAGTAGCCGGCGATCCGTTTGGTCGCCGCCGACTCCATGCCGGTCAGATCGATGACGTCGTCGACGCGTCGCCGGCTGATCCCGTGGGTGGCGGCCAGCACCCGCAGATGCTGCCGACCGGTGCGGCCCGGGTGGGTCGCACCGGCGTCGAGGACCGCGCCGACCTCGCGCAGCGGGGCCCGGTGCTCGGCCAGTCGGCGGCCGTTGACGGTGATCGACCCGTGGGTGGGGCGGTCCAGTCCCATGGCCATGCGCATCGTGGTGGACTTCCCGGCGCCGTTGGGCCCCAGGAACCCGGTGACGCGCCCCGGCTCGGCGGTGAAGCTGACGTCGTCGACCGCGGTGGTGCTCCCGTAGGTCTTCGTCAGGGATTCTGCGGTGATCATGGATCTCCCTTCCCGTGTGATCTCGAGACCCACGCTATGACCGCACGGAGGTGCCCGGCTTCACCCCGGGGGGTGATCTTCTCCTCCGCCTCGACGTCGCCCCGCACGCCGAGGCTCATCCCTGAGGAGGAGACGTTCCCCCGTCGGACCGCTCGCCGGTCCGGAGATCGGCATAGGTGATCGCACGCAGCGGGATCTCCAGCGGGCCGGTGCGGAAGCTGCGCATCCACAGCGCCGAGACCAGCAGCTGGACGCCCCACGATCAGCACGATCAGCGATCCGACGACGACGCCGGAGACCTCGCCGGCCAGCCCGAGGCCGAGTCCGGAGAAGAGCAGCGCGAGCACCAGCGACTGACCCAGGTAGTTCGTCAGCGTCATCCGCCCGGCCGGGGCCAGCGCGGCGGTGAGCCGGGCTCCTGGACGACTGCGCAGCACCATCAGGACGAGGATCGTCGCACCGGTCGCCTGGATCGGTCCGGCGACCAGGCTCAGCCCGGAGGCCAGCAGACTCTCGGCCGGCTGAGGCGTCGTCGGCGCGCCGGGGAGGCCGTGGCGCAGCACAGCCGCCGTCGTCGACAGCGCCAGGCCGACCAGCAGACTCGGCAGCAGGATCGCGACCAGCAGACCGGTCGGGATCGGGCGTGCGGCCGAGCGGTCGAGGATGCGCTCGAGCACCTGCGCGCGGGCCGCGGCGAGGCCGACGAGGAAGGCGGCGAAGGCCATGATCCCCTGACCGAAGAGGATCGACGGCGCGAGCGCGGCCCACCGGGCGAGCTGGAAGGCCAGGTACTCGGGCAGCGGTCCGGTGTAGGCGGCGACGGCGGCCGCGGCGTCGGGCGTCTCCGGCAGCGCCTCGGCGAATCCCGGCGTGCCGGAGAGCAGCGCCGCGAGCGCCCCGATGCCGAGGATCACCAGAGAGAAGCCGGCGGCGACGACGACGGCGAGCACCAGCGCGGTGCGCGTGCGCAGTCCGCGCAGCGCCAGCAGCAGCACCCCGAGGATCGCGTAGGCCAGCAGGATGTCGCCGGCGAAGAGCAGGATCCCGTGGAGCACGCCGAGCACGGCCAGCACCAGCATCCGGCGCAGCGTCCGTCCGCTCTCCGAGGTGCCCGCGCGCCAGGCGGCGGCCTGTTGGTGGACGAAGGAGAGCCCGAAGAGGAAGGAGAAGAGCACATAGGACTTCGCCTCGAAGACCACGGTGACGACCAGCGCGACCAGCTGGTCGGCGACGGTCGGCGCCGCCGTCGTCGGCTCCCCGCCGACCAGCCGGACCGGATCGGCGAAGAACCAGATGTTGACCGCGAGGATCCCGAGCAGGGCCAGCGCCCGCAGCGCGTCGACGGCGGGCAGGCGGCGCGGCCGGGACTCGGCCGAGGGGGGAGGCTGCGGGGCCGGGCTCATGGCCCCAGCGTAGAGGCGACGCGAGGGTCCCGTCCGGCCCCCGCGTCGAGTGGCGGCTCCCAGCGGCATCTCCCCGCCGACACGCCGTGTCGTGGGCCGAGATGTCGCTGGGAGCCGCCACTCGATGAGCAGGAGGAGGGGCAGGGGGCGGGAAGCGCCCCCACCAGCACCTCCCGCGGCAACTCCAGGCTCAGCGCTCGATCTCACCCCGGATGAAGGCCTCGACCTTCTCCCGGGCGACGGTGTCGTGCAGCTGCTCCGGCGGGGACTTCATGAAGTAGCTCGACGCAGAGGTCAGCGGCCCGGCGAGGCCGCGATCCAGGCCGATCTTCGCCGCGCGGACGGCATCGATGATCACCCCGGCGGAGTTCGGCGAGTCCCAGACCTCGAGCTTGTACTCCAGCGCCACCGGGGCGTCGCCGAAGGTGCGCCCCTCCAGGCGGACGTAGGCCCACTTGCGGTCGTCGAGCCACTGCACGTGGTCCGAGGGACCGATGTGCACGTCGCCCGCGCCGAGCTCGGCGGAGGTGTTGGAGGTGACCGCCTGCGTCTTGGAGGTCTTCTTCGACTCCAGCCGCTCGCGCTCGAGCATGTTCTTGAAGTCCATGTTGCCGCCGACGTTGAGCTGATGCGTCCGATCCAGCGTCACCCCGCGGGACTCGAAGAGCGCGGCCAGCTCGCGGTGGGTGATCGTCGCCCCGATCTGCGACTTGATGTCGTCGCCGACGATCGGCAGCCCGGCCTCGACGAACTTCTGCGCCCATTCCTCGGTGCTGGCGATGAACACCGGCAGCGCGTTGACCACCGCGACGCCGGCGTCGAGGGCGGCCTGCACATAGTGCTCGGTCGCCTCCTGCGATCCCACCGGCAGGTAGATGACCAGCACGTCGACGGCGGCGGCACGCAGCGCGGCGGCGACGTCGACCGGCTCGGCGGAGGACTCGTCGATGGTCTCGCGGTAGTAGCGACCCAGCCCGTCGAGCGTCGGCCCGCGCTGGACGGTGACCCCGGCGTGCGGGACGTCGGCGAGCTTCATGGTGTTGTTCTGCGAGGCGTGGATCGCCTCGGAGAGGTCCAGGCCGACCTTCTCCTCGTCGACGTCGAAGGCGGCGACGAACTGCACGTCGGAGATGTGGTGCTCGCCGAACTGCACGTGCATCAGGCCGGGGACGTCGTCGTCGGTGCGGGCCTCGCGGTAATTCTCCACGCCCTGGATCAGGGACGAGGCGCAGTTGCCGACGCCGGCGACGGCGACACGGACGGGGCTGGGGGACACAGGCACTCCTCGGTTCGTCGATGGGGACGTGATGTCCGACACCGCCGGAGGCGATTCTATTCCCCGGCCCCGCAGGTCAGAGCGGCCGTCGCACCCGGCACAGATCGCCCGCCGGGCCTGCCCGACTCCCGGCCGCGCAGCGCATATCGTGGAAGCGATGGACGCCCCCACCCGCTCCGACCCGCTGATCAGGCATCTCTCCGACCGCCTCGGCGGGCCCGCCGGCCGACGGCTGGGCGACCCGGGCCGCGGCCGCTTCTGGACGGTGCCGCGGATCCTGGTGGCGATGACGCTGGTCAGCATCCTGCTCTCGGTGCTGTCCATGCAGCACTGCCGCGCCCACGGCTGGGGAGGGGACGCGGTCTACCTGGCCGGCTGCTACTCCGACGTCGCCGCGCTCTACACCCACCGCGGGTTCGACGCCGAGGCCTGGAGCCCGTTCCTCGACGGCGGCTCCTTCGAGTACCCGGTGCTCACCGGGCTGGTCGCCTCGCTGGCGGCGGTGATCACCTCCGGGGTCGACGGCGTCGTCGGGGCCGCGGCCCCGATGCTCGACTGGTGGGGCGAGCGCGGCTCGCTGCTCTACTGGGACGTCACCTTCCTGGGACTCGCGGCGGCGTGGATCGTGCTGGTGCTGGCGGTGATGGCCGCCGCCGGCCGACGACGCTGGGATGCCGCCATCGTGGCGACCTCGCCGGCGATCATCCTCGGCGCCGGGATCAACTGGGATCTCTGGGCGACGACGGCGATGGTCCTGGCGCTGCTCTGTCACCTGCGCGGCCGCGAACTGGCCGCCGGGGCGCTCATCGCCGTCGGCGTCTCCTTCAAACTCTTCCCGCTGTTCCTGCTGGGTGCGCTGCTGGTGCTGGCGCTGCGGCCCGACGGGATGGGGCTGCGCCGCTTCGGCCGCACGCTGGCGGCGACGGCGGTGGTCTGGCTGGGGCTGAACATCCCGGCGATGCTGATCAGCTGGGAGAACTGGAGCGAGTTCTTCGTCTTCTCCGCCGAGCGCGGCGTCGGCTACTCCTCGCCCTGGTACGTCTGGCAGCTCATCGCCGAGGCGAACGGCGGTTCCGGGCCCTCGGCCGAGCTGGTCAGCCTGGCGGCCCTGGGGCTGTTCGTCGCCGCCTGCGCCGGTGTGCTGGTGCTCGGCCTCGTCGCCCCGCGCACCCCGCGCGCCGCCCAGCTGATGCTGCTGATCGTCGCGGCCTTCCTGCTGGTCAGCAAGGTCTACTCGCCGCAGTTCATGATCTGGCTGGTGCCGCTGATCGCGCTGGCCGCCCCGCGCTGGCGGGACGCGATCATCTGGCAGGCATTGGAGGTGGCGCACTTCTGGGCCATCTGGATGCACCTGGCCGCGAACACCTCCGACTTCGAGACCCGGCACACCATGGACGACGTCGTCTACGTCGCCGCAGTGCTGGGTCATGTGGCCGCGACGGTGTGGATCATGGCCGTCGTCGTCCGCGACATGATGCGCCCGGAGCAGGATGTGGTGCGGACGGGTCGGGACCCGGCGCCGCCGCTCACTCCTGCTCGGCCCACCACTGACGCAGCAGCTGCTCGGCCTCGTCCTCGGGGATCGGGCCGTGGTCCATCCGGTGCTCCAGCAGGAAGCGGTACGCCTTCCCCACGTCCGGGCCCGGGGAGATCCCGAGGATCTCCATGATCTGCTCGCCGTCGAGATGCGGGCGGATCCTGGCCAGCTCCTCCTGTTCGGCGAGCTCGGCGATGCGCTGCTCGAGGTCGTCGTAGGCCCGGTCGAGCCGCGCGGCCTTCTTCCGGTTGCGGGTGGTCACGTCCGAGCGGGTCAGCCGGTGCAGCCGCTCGAGCTGGTCCCCGGCGTCGGTGACGTAGCGCCGCACCGCCGAGTCGCTCCAGCCGGCGTCACCGTAGCCGTAGAAGCGCATGTGCAGCTCCACCAGCCGGCTGACCGCCTTGATGGAGTCCTTGTCGAAGCGCAGCGCCTGCATGCGCCTGCGCGTCATCTTCGCCCCGACGACGTCGTGGTGGCGGAAGCTCACCGCTCCACCGGGCTCGAAGCGCCGGGTCCGCGGCTTGCCGACGTCGTGCATCAGCGCCGCGAAGCGCAGGACGAAGTCGGGGCCGGGCACCGGGCCGTCGGCGTCGGTCTCCAGGTCCGCCGCCTGCTCGAGCACCTGCAGCGAGTGCTGGTAGACGTCCTTGTGCCGGTGGTGCTCGTCGTCGGCCAGCCGCAGCGCCGGGATCTCGGGGAGGACGACGTCGGCCAGGCCGGTCTCTACCATCAGGTCCACGCCCTGCCGCGGGTGCGCCCCGGTGATCAGCTTGACCAGCTCCTCGCGGACACGCTCGGCGGAGACGATCTCCAGCCGGTCGGCCATCGCGCTCATCGCCGCGCGGACCTCGACGGCGACGTCGAGGCCCAGCTGGGCGGCGAAGCGCGCGGCGCGCATCATCCGCAGCGGGTCGTCGGAGAAGGAGTCCTCCGGCGCGCCCGGGGTGCGCAGATGCTTCGCCACCAGGTCCTTCACCCCGCCGTGCGGGTCGACCAGGGTGAGGCTCGGCAGCCGCAGCGCCATCGCATTGACGGTGAAGTCGCGGCGCACGAGGTCGTCCTCCAGCCGCGAGCCGAAGCTCACCTGCGGCTTGCGGGACTCCGGGTCGTAGGCCTCGGCGCGGTAGGTGGTGACCTCGAGGATGTCGTCGCCCTTGCGGATCCCGATGGTGCCGAAGTCGCGGCCGATGTCCCAGTGGGCGTCGGCGAAGCCGGAGACCGCGGCGATGATCTGATCCGGGTCGGCGTCGGTGGTGAAGTCCAGGTCCGGCGAGCTGCGCCCCAGAAAGAGGTCGCGGACCGGCCCGCCGACCAGCGAGAGTTCGTGGCCGTGGGCGGTGAACTGTTCTCCGAGCGCGATGACGACGTCCGGCACCCAGGCGCCGTCGGGGAATCCAGCGGGAAGATAAGGCATGACGTCAGACAGTTTCGCACAGCCTCTCCGCACCCCTCCCGAACCCCCTCCGGAACCCCCCTCCGCCGCCGGCCCCGACGCTCCCGTCGACGCCGCGACGTCGGCGGGTCGCCCACCAGCGCGCCGGTCGGGGCGGACCCCGGCGACGCCGGCGCGGGTCCACGACCTGCGAGCGCTAGAGTGGTGTTCATGACAGGAACCGGAGCCGGCGGCGAACGCTGCACCCCGCTGACTGCGTCAGTGGGCGCGCGACGCGCGTCGGCGGACCGGCCCGGTCGGCACGCCGGAGGCCTGCCGACCGTCGAGGAGGTCAGCGCCGGCGGCGTGGTGATCCGCCCGGCCGTCTCCGGCTTCGAGGTCGCGATCATCGCCCGCTACAACCGCGGCGGCCGGCTCGAATGGTGCCTGCCCAAGGGCCACCCGGAGGGACCCGAGGACCACGCGTCCGCGGCCGTGCGCGAAGTCGAGGAGGAGACCGGCATCTCCGGCAGCGTGCTCACCACGCTGGGCAGCATCGAGTACTGGTTCACCGTGCCGACGCACCGGGTGCACAAGACAGTCCACCACTTCCTGCTGGAGGCCGTCGGCGGGGAGCTGACCACGGAGAACGATCCGGACCATGAGGCCGTCGACGTCGCCTGGGTCGCCCTGGACGACCTCGAGCGCCGGCTGTCCTTCCCGAACGAGCGCCGCATCGTCACCGCCGCCCGGCAGGTCATCGACGACACGCTCTGACCGTCGGGCGGGTCACCGGGTCCGCCGTCGCGCGCCCCGTCGAGCCGTCGCACCGGCGGAGGCGCTATAGTCACAGCCGATGCAGCCGACTTCCCCCCGCGACGCAGCCCGGAACTCCTCCGGAGACGATTCCGGCGCGTCCCGCACCGCAGAATCCCCCGCCGCGCCCTCCGCGCAGCACGCGGGCGCCCCGGCCGAGGCCGCCGTCGAGACCACCGGCGAGACGCCCGCCGTCGAGGACTCCCACGTCCCCGCCGGCGGCATGGCCCGGGCCAGTGCCCTGATGGCCTCCGGGACGCTGATCTCGCGGCTGCTGGGCTTCGTGCGCACCATGCTGCTGGCAGTCGCCCTGGGCGGCACCGCCCTGGTGGCCGACGTCTTCGAGAAGGCCAACACCGTCCCGAACGTCATCTACATGCTGCTGGCCGGCGGCATGTTCAACGTCGTGCTGGTCCCGCAGCTGATCAAGGCGGCGAAACGCTCCGACGGCGGCGCCGACTACACCTCGCGGCTGCTCACCCTGGCGACGATCGTGCTGGCCGCGGCCACGCTGCTGATCACCGCGCTGGCCTATCCGCTGATGACCGCGCTGACCAAGGACTGGTCCGAGCCGATGCTCGCGCTGGGCACCTCCTTCGCCGTCTGGACGCTGCCGCAGGTCTTCTTCTACGGCCTCTACGCGGTGATCGGCCAGGTCCTCAACGCCAATGCCAAGTTCGGCTGGTACATGTGGGCGCCGGTGCTGAACAACCTCATCGCCATCACGGTGATCGGCTCCTACATCGCGGTGTTCAGCGCCTACGCCGCCGGCGGCGATCAGCTGGCCGAGTGGACCACCGCGCAGACCGTCTGGCTGGGCGCGGGCCACACGATCGGCATCATCGCCCAGGCGCTGATCCTGCTGTGGCCGCTGCGCACGCTGGGGATCCCGCTGCGGCCGCGCTTCGGCTGGCGGGGCCTGGGGCTGCGCGCCACCGGACAGATCGCGGCCTGGACGCTGGTGACCATGCTGATCTCCAACATCGGCAACCTGCTCTACATGCGGCTGATCTCCGGAGCGACGGCGAGCCGACAGGACGCCGGCGGGGATCCGTCGATCCCCGGCGAGTACGCCGCCAACGCCGCCCAGCTCATCGCCGTGCTGCCGCACTCGGTCTTCGTGCTCTCGATGGCCACGGTGCTGTTCAACCAGCTGGCCCGCTCGATGGACCTCGGCCGGCTGGGCGAGGTCCGCGACATCATCAACCGCGGGCTGCGGATGTTCGCACTGCCGGTGATGTTCTGCATGATCGCCATCCTGGTGCTCGCCGGTCCGCTGGGCCGGCTCTTCGGCGGCTCCTCGAGCGCCTCGGTGCTCTCCGGCGCGGCGATCGCCCAGCTGCTGGTGCTGCTGGCGCTGGGCATGCCCTTCCGCTCGGCGAACTTCTACCTGATGCGCGTCTTCTACTCCGCCGAGGACGCGCGCACCCCGATGCTGGTGCAGACGATCATCGTCGGCCTCGGACTGACCATCTCGCACAGCCTGGCCGCCGTGCTGCCGAACACCGCGCTGCCGTTCATCGTGGTGGGGATGTTCTCCGCGCTGCACGTGGTCCAGTATGTGATCTGCCATGTGCGCGTCGTCCGTCGCTGGGGCTCCTTCGACGTCGGCTCGGTGGCGGCCTCCTACGCCCGGGCCGGCTGGGCCGCGGCGGGCGCCGGCGTCGTCGGCGTCGCGGTGCTCTGGCTGCTCGGCGGCTACCGCACCGGTGCCGATCTCGGCTTCGCCTGGCAGTCCATCGGCACCGCGGTGATCACCTGCGCGGCGGTGGGTGCGACGATGGCCGCGGCGTTCCTGGTGCTGCTGCGGGCGCTGCGCGTGCCGGAGTTCGGCGACCTCGTCGAGACGCTCTCCCGGCGCCTCCCCGCACTGAGGAGGTTGGCGCCGCCGGTCCGGTAAGGTGGCCGGGCAGGGAGCAGATCGACCGGCTATTCTCAGGAGGACCCGTGACCCAGCCGTTCGGCGTCGGCGATGTGGTGGGCGGACGCTATCGCATCACCCATCATGTGGTGACCTCTGCGGATCAGGACATCGTCTTCCAGGCCGTCGACCAGGTGCTCAATCGCGAGGTGAGCGTGCTGCTCGCCTCGACGGCCAATGCGAAGCAGGTCGCGACCTCGGCGCGCGAGCTGGCCACCGGCGACCGGACGTCCGAGGTGCAGGTGCTCGACCTCGGCCTGTCGGCGGACCGCACCTATCTGATCTCCACGCTGACCCACCCCAACGAGCTGCTCGACCTGGTCGTCCCCGACGCCGCGCCGTTCGTGGAGCCGTTCTTCACCGATTCGCTGGGCCAGGAGCTCTTCGGCCAGTCCCGGGTGATGGAGCCGGAGACCTACGCCGACGACGAGGAGTACTACGCCGAGCTGCAGGACCACCTCGCCGAGTCCGACGGCGAGACCGGGGAAGAGCCCGAGGACGCCGGCACACGCTTCCGCCGCGGCCGTCCGGCCTTCCTCTCCCGCGTCTCCGACAGCATCAACCGTCGCTTGAGAACTGACAGGGACGCTGACCGACTCGTCGCCGAGGCGCCGGACCATGCCGGGGCGCAGACCTCCGAGGCCGCCTCCGCGGCGGCGGGAGCCCTGGCCGGCTCCTCCGGCGGCGCGCTGGACGACCTCGAGGTGGTCGACTCCCGCGCCGAGGCGGACACCGACGAGGCCTTCACCGCCGGGACCGCGACGCCCGGGGGCCCGGAGGAGGAGAGCCCCGCGACCCCCGATGCCGGACTCTCGACCGATTCGGCAGCCTTCGTGGGTGACGACGCCGACGACGGCGCCGCCGGCGACGTCTCGGCGGCCGCCGCGGCGAGCTCCGCACCCGACGCCGCGGACGCGGACCTCGACGCACTGGAGCGGCAAGCCAGGGACGAGGAGGTCATCGACGATCCGCCGGCTGCTCCGCCGACGACTCCGCCGGCTGATGTGCAGTCGGTGCCCGCGGCCGCGCAGGTCGAGCAGGACCGCCCCAGCTTCACCGGTCTCATCAGACCGATCGGCCGCGACGACGACGCACGCGACGAGCCTGCCGCGGCCGGCTTCCCGGGCGTCGCCGCGGCAGCCGGCGGATCGGCCGGAGCCGATGGGGACGCCGAAGAACCTGAGCCGTCCGAGGACTCCGAGCGCTCCGGCGGGGCCGGACGCTGGGTGGCGCTGGCCGCCCTGGCCGCCCTCGTGCTGGTCGGCGCCGTCGCGGCCTTCCTGCAGCTGCGCGGCGCCGAGGCGCCCGACAGCCAGGCCGGGGCGGACTCCTCCGCCGAGGAGACGACGGAGGGATCCGGCGATGTGTCGCCGTCGGAGCAGTCCTCCGAGTCCGCGGCGGAGTCGCCGTCGGACTCCCCCTCGCCCAGCGAACCCGCTGAGGCCGAGCCGCTGGCACTCAGCGGCGTCACCCGCGAGGTGCCGGACAGCCCGGGTCTGAACGCCGAGACCGACGGACAGCTGCCGAACCTGATCGACGACGATCCGTCCAGCACCTGGACCACCTTCAACTACGGCTCCGCCGAGTTCGGCGGCTTCGCCTCCCAGCTGGACCTGGTGGTGGAGCTCGAGGAGAGCGCGGAGGTCACCGCGGTGACGCTCTCGCAGCAGACCGACACCGAGGGCGGCTCTTTCGAGGTGCTCGTCGGCGACTCCGCCTCCGGCGAGGGGGCGACGAGCGTGGGCACCGGCACCTGGAACTGGAACGACACCACGGTCGAGCTCGAGGAGCCCGCCGAGGGGCAGTACGTCATCATCCGCACCACGGCGCTGCCCCTGCAGACCAGCCCCGGCAACGCGGACCTGCCGTACTCGCTGACCGTCGGCGAGATCGCGGTCGAAGGCCGCTGACCTCCGCCCCGACACCGAGGACCGCCTGTGCGCCGCGCACAGGCCTCGACCCGCCCGGCCGGCACCCTGCCCCCTCCTCAGACGGTCGCGAGCCGCTCAGGTCGTCGGACAGGTCCGGAGGCGTCCGGTCATGAGGCGCTCACGGCGTCATCGGGGACGGAATACCCTCCGGCCTCGTATAGTTTCACCACTGACGGCTCCGACAGCGGCCGTCCGTCCATTCCTCCTCGACCTCGAAGGACGCGACCTCGTGACTGAACAGATCCCCGACCAGGTGCATGACGTGGTGATCGTGGGCTCCGGCCCGGCCGGCTTCACCGCCGCGACCTACACCGCCCGCGCGAACCTGCAGCCGGTGATGCTGGCCGGCTCGGTGACCACGGGCGGAGAGCTCATGAACACCACCGACGTGGAGAACTACCCCGGCTTCCCCGACGGTGTGATGGGCCCGGACCTCATGATGAAGATGGAGGAGCAGGCCACCCGCTTCGGCGCCGACGTCCGGCGCGAGGACGCCACGGCGCTGCGCCTGGACGCGCCGATCAAGGAGATCACCCTGGGAACCGGCGAGGTCGTGCGGGCCCGGGCGGTCATCCTCTCCACCGGCTCGGCCTACCGGGAGCTGGGAGTTCCCGGAGAGAAGGAGCTCTCCGGCCACGGAGTCTCCTGGTGCGCCACCTGCGACGGCTTCTTCTTCCGCGAGCAGAACATCGCCGTCGTCGGCGGCGGCGACTCTGCGATGGAGGAAGCCCTCTTCCTGACCAAGTTCGCCTCCAAGGTCACCGTCGTCCACCGCCGGGACAGCCTGCGCGCCTCGCAGATCATGGTCGACCGGGCCATGGCGAACGAACGGATCGACTTCGTCTGGAACTCCGAGGTGACCGAGGTCCGCGGCGAGGGCAAAGTCAGCTCCCTCGCGTTGAAAGACACTGTCACCGGCGAGGAGTCGACGCTGGATGTGACAGGACTCTTCGTGGCTATCGGTCATGACCCGCGAGTCGAGCTCTTCGCTGACCAGCTCGACCTGACCGCAGACGGCACCGTCCAGGTCGAGGGGCGGTCGTCGAGGACCTCGCTGCCCGGTGTCTTCGCCGCGGGCGACGTCCTCGACCCGACCTACCGCCAGGCGGTCACCGCGGCCGGCTCCGGCTGCGTCGCCGCCATCGACGTCGAGCACTGGCTCGCTTCCGCGGCAGACTCCGCTGAGGCCGACGCCGCCCACCTCGTCGCCCCGACGGCCTGAACTCCTCCCCCGCTCACGTACCGCACGAAAGGACAGACACCATGGCAGACCTCAAGAGTGTCACCGACGAAAGCTTCGACCAGGACGTCCTCCAGGCTGACAAGCCGGTCATCGTCGACTTCTGGGCCGAGTGGTGCGGCCCGTGCCGCATGCTCACCCCGATCCTCGAGGAACTGGCGACCGAGAACCCGGAGTCCATCGAGGTGGTGAAGCTCAACGTCGACGAGAACCCCGGCACCGCCGCCAAGTTCGGCATCACCTCCATCCCTGCCGTCTACGGATTCAAGGATGGCGAGCACGTCATCTCCTCGATCGGCGCCAAGCCGAAGCAGGCGCTCGAGCAGGAGTTCGCCGACTTCCTCGGCTGACTCCCACGTCCTGGTGTTCCACGTGGAACACCAGCGCTGAACACGACGAAGGCCCCGGATCCGCGACGGCGGACCCGGGGCCTTCATGCGTTCGGGCTGCTCCCCTCCCCAGAGGCTGTTCGACCGACCCCGAGGACGGATCAGCTGTTCTGCGACTGTCCGATCATCTCCATCAGACGGTGCAGATCCTCGATGGAGCCGAAGTCGATCGCGATGCGTCCCTTGCGCGCGCCGAGGGTGATCTTCACCTGAGTGTCGAGTCGGTCGGTGAGCGCGTCAGCGTACTCGTCCAACTGTTGATATCGGGTGTTCGATGGGAGCCGATCGGCCGTTTCACGTGAAACGTCAGCCTCATCCTGCGGCTGCTGCATCATCGTCACGGCTTCCTCCGTCGCACGGACGGAGAGTCCCTCCGCCACGATGCGTGCGGCGAGCTCCTCCATCTGCCCCTGCGTGGAGAGACCCAGCAGCGCCCGAGCATGGCCAGAGGACAGGACTCCGGCCGCCACGCGACGTTGGACCCCCGGCGGCAGCTTCATCAGACGCAGGGTGTTGCTGATCTGCGGCCGGGAGCGCCCGATGCGCGTGGCGAGCTCGTCCTGGGTGCACTGGAAATCGTCCAGCAGCTGCCGGTAGGCCGCGGCCTCCTCCAACGGATTGAGCTCGGAGCGGTGGATATTCTCCAGCAGCGCATCGCGGAGCAGGTCGATGTCATCCGTCGCCCGAATGATCGCAGGGATCTCCGACCGCTCCGCCGCCTTCGAGGCGCGCCACCGGCGCTCGCCCATCACCAGCTCGTACTGATCCTCGGCGATCCGCCGGACGACGATCGGCTGCAGAACCCCGATCTCGCGCACGGAGTGCACCAGCTCGGCCATGTCCTCCTCGTCGAACTCCTGCCGGGGCTGCCGGGGGTTCGGCACGATGGCTTCGACGGACACCGATCGGAACTCTGCGCCGTCGACCGCATCAGCCGTTCCACGTGAAACGCCATCGGTATCCGCAACAGCGGGAGGTGCCTCAGCGTCCGGCGAAACACCGTTCGCCTCCGCAGACGCGGAATCGGCCGGTCCTGAGCCGGTCGTCGAGGCGCCCTCGGTGGTCGAGCTCTTCGTGCTCCGCTTCGGCGCAGAGAACTTCTGTGACGTGGCCGAGGTGCTGGGCGCATCCTTCGTCGGAGATTCGCCGCCCGTGCCCTCAGCGGGCGACGTCGTCGTCTGGGCAGACGACGGAGCCTCCGCCGCATCGGTCGCGTCGGCCGAGTAGACGTTCGACGCGACGTCCTCCGCCGACGCGGCAGAGGGAGCGGATCCCGTGCTCACCGCGGAATGGGGGCTCCTGCGTGCACGATCGCCCAGAACGTCCGGCATCTCCACCCGGCCGTTTCCCCGGCCGCGGCGACTGCTCGTGGTGCGTGTGGTGGATCCGGTCGTTCCACGTGAAACGCGCTGCGTGTCCAGATGCGACTTCGCGGAGAAGAAGACATCGATCGGACGTTCCGGCACCACGACGCCGTCGCTCGACTCGTCGGCGGGGGAGTCCGACTCTTCTCGCGCGGCCTGCGCCCCCGACTCCAGCTGGTCTTCCGGGTCCGGCTGCTCATCGGGTGCCGACGCTTCGTCGTCCTCAGTCATGTGAGCGGATTCCCCACCCGTCGAAACCTTCGCTGCGACGGTCTGGCCTCCGGACGCATCCGATGATGGGGCTTCCGACGTGCCCTCGTCGGAGCCAACCTCAGGAGATCCTGCACCATCGACCGGAGTTTCACGGGAAACATCCTCCGAGCCCTCCGGCTCCGCGACAGCATGCGCCGTCGCGCCGGACGCCTCAGTCTCCTGGCCGTCGCTGTTGATCAGCGCACCGAGGCCGCGCCCCAGCCCTCGCCGCTTCCGTTCTGTCATGGAGTCCCTCCACCTTCCTGAGCCCAGACCGACCGTCCCGGTCGACAACTCCTCCATTCTAAAGACCTAAGCTGTACGGCCCCCACTTCCCATCCACGATGTTCCACGGGAAACACGACTCCGGAGTTCATCCAGCGATGACTGACAGTTTCCCGTGGAACGTGGCTTCCCTCGACCTCGCCTCGACGGCGGCCTGGCCTCCCATCCGCCTCATCCGCAGGCACATCCCCGCCGGAGAGAGCCGGTCGGCAGTACGGCACCCCGCTGGAGGACCGCAACGGCCGGTCAGTCCCAGATGAAGGGCCGGTTGTGGGAAGTCCTCGGTGCCGCCCGAGCACTTCTGCGGGGAGGCTCCGTCGCTCAGACAGCGACGGAGGTTGTTCGTCTGTTCCACGTGAAACGTCGATCGCCTGCCCTCGCGCCGTCACGGCATTCGACCTCCAAGCACCGGGATGACGGCACACTGAGCTGCTCATCAACCGGCCCCGAGGACCCGATTGAGGCGCCGCCTCAAGGCCTGCGCCCATCCACCGGTGTTTCATGAGGAACATGCGAGGCTGCCTCTGCACACTCCAGGCGCAGCGGGAACAGCAGCCCTCAGAACCCCCATCCGCCGTCGGCTCACCACCGCGCCGACACGGCGGGGGACTGCGCACGCCGAAGATCACTGCCGTCCCTCCGGCGCCACCACGGGGATATCTCAGCACGATCAGCAGTTCGACGAAGGGCAACCAGACGCCACGGACCCTTCACAACACCTCGGACCAGCGCAGCACCTCACGTGGCACCTGGGCCGTCGATCGCACCATGTTTCCCGTGAAACAGGCTGCCCCGTCCCACCGCCTCAGGGTATACGTATCCCCAAAGCGCAGCTGCTGACCCCGGCCCCCTTCCGCCATCAACCCTTCTCCGTCTCGGATCGAGTCCTCCGAGGTCCGTCGCACCTGACGCTTCGAAGCGCCCGTCGTGCCCGTTCTCCTGCGGGGCGGACGTTTCACGGGAAACATCGATCCACTATGGGCTTCGACTCCATCACCGGAGCGTGTGTCCCGAGGTCATAGACACCACGCACGCTGCAGCCTGGCAAGTGTCCGGACGGCGGGGCCCACCGGCGCATCCCCGACCAGCCCAAGTTCCAGTCCTCCGCAGCGGTCCGCCTCAGCGTCGACGACAGATGCTCCTGGTCCCGGGGTCCGCGCCGCGAGGGGCAATGGGCCGGCGTCAACGCCACCATCCACCATCTGCGCCCCGGAATCCTGTCCCAGAATCCGGGCCACACCACACCCTGCGCTGCAGGGAGGAGCGGGAGTGAGCAACGCAGCACCCCTGTGTGTTTCACGGGAAACGACACCGTCGCCGCTCCTGGACGCCGGGGGATCGATCCAAACGACGGCGAGATCAACGGCGCATGTCGACCGCTGGAACAGGCACGCCAGGGTCATCGTGGACAGCCCGGACAAGAGGGGCTCCGCCAGGGGACACAGTCGGCCGGGCCCGTCGTCGACGCCAGCGATGTTTCCCATGAAACGTTGCTCCCTGTGCCTTCGAAGGATCGGGACACAGACCGCAACCATCCGTCCCGGCGTCACGGTCGCCGACTCCGCACACGAACGCACATCACTCGGCCGCGTCATCCACATCGATTATCCACAGCCGATATCCACAGGTGTTCTCCACAAAGTGAATCCACAGCAGTGCCCTCCGTCGAGGCGCCTGGAGCACTCTCCGCCACACGTGCTCGATGTCACTTTCTACCCAAGTGGAGGGTCATGAACATTCCCTGCCTCGCTGAACATGAGGTCTCCGATGAACACACTCTGAGCCAAAGCCGATTGTGTTCATCAGTCCAGGTCAGTCGCCCATCTGCTCCTCGATCTCATCCTCTCGGCGGGATTCGTCCGTGACCCTCAGCCTCTGCGCCGGCAGGACCGTCATACCCACCGATGCCGTCGTCGCCGGCGCCTCAGAACACGTCAGCCCGAGGCCCGCCCGAGAAGCCGATGCGCGGTACCGCGAGCCCCGTCCCGATCAGCCGACATGGACGTTCTGCACAGGCGGGCATGGCCTCCCCAAAGGCGAGAAACGCCCTCCCGTCCCCGTCGGTGGACCGACGGAGACGGGAGGGCGTGCACTTCTCACGGGTCGGCTCCGCAGGGACGCGGACCCGACGCACCGGTCAGCGGCCGGCCTCCTCGCCGCGCGCGACGATCTCGGCCGCGGCCTCCAGGTAGGCCAGCGCTCCGGTGGAGCCGCGGTCATAGCTGATGACGCTCTGCTGGTAGGACGGCGCCTCGGAGATCCGTACATTGCGCGGGATCAGCGTCTCCAGCACCGCATCCGGGAAGTGCTCCCGCACCTCTTCGGCGACCTGCGCGGCCAGCCGGGTCCGGCCGTCGTACATCGTCAGCAGGATCGTCGAGACCGTCAGCGGCGGGTTCAGATGCTTCTGGATCATCTGGATGTTGTTGAGCAGCTGGCTCAGCCCCTCCAGCGCGTAGTACTCGCACTGGATCGGGATGAGGACCTCCTGGGCGGCGACGAAGGCATTGACCGTCAGCAGCCCCAGGCTCGGCGGGCAGTCGATGAACACGAAGTCCAGACGCTCCTCGCCCTGCTCCTCGCGGTGCCGATGGTACTGGTCCAGCGCACGCTGCAGCCGCTGCTCGCGCGCGACCAGCGAGACCAGCTCGATCTCCGCACCGGCCAGGTGGATCGTCGCCGGGACGACCTGCAGCCGCTCGAGGTCCGGGCAGTCGGCCACGACGTCGGCGAAGGCCAGATCGTCGATGAGCACGTCATAGACCGACTCCTCGTCGGCCGAGTGCGGCACGCCCAGCCCCGTGGAGGCGTTGCCCTGCGGGTCGATGTCGATGACCAGCACGTTGAAGCCCTGGGCGGCCAGCGCGGCGGCGATGTTCACCGTCGTGGTGGTCTTGCCGACGCCGCCCTTCTGGTTCGACACCGTGATGGTGCGCGTCGTCTCCGGGCGCTCGAGCTCCGTCTCGGAGAGCGCCTGACGCCGGCGCCGCTCGTCGGCCAGCTCGGCGCCCAGCGGCGACGACCCGTCCATGCTGTCCAGGATGGAGGATCCGCGGGCCGCCTCGGCGGCCTGATGGGCCGCTTCGCCCGCGCCGGCGCTCGGCCGGCTCTCGCGTGCAACGTCCTCGCTGGCCACGTGTGTCCTTCCCTCCGTCGGATTCCTCGGCGGGCACCCTGTCGGCGCCCTGTGTCGCCCCTGGAGCAGTCTAAGCCACCGCCGCCGGGAGCATCAGCCCGCCGACCGTCAGCGACGCCGGCAGCGCACCACGGTCGTCGGCTCCTCGAGGAGCGCCTCCCCCAGCCTCAGCACTTCGGGCTGCTCCATCCGGTGCTTGGAGAACGCCTTCGACGCGGCCTCGATCTCCTGATCGACGCTGCGCCCCTTGAGGAGCATCAGCTGGCCGTCCTCGGCCAGCAGCGGAACCGTCAGCGGGACCAGCTTCTTCAGCGCCGAGACCGCCCGGGCGGTGACGACGTCGGCCATCACCTCGTCGGCGACCTCCTCAGCACGGCCGCGGATGAGCGTGACGTTCTCCAGGCCCAGGTCCCCGACCACCTCGCCGAGCCAGTCCACACGGCGCTCCATCGGCTCGATGAGCGTGATGTAGACATCCTCGCGGGCGATGGCCAGCGCGATCCCGGGGAGTCCGGCGCCGGACCCGACGTCGGCGACGTCGCCCCCGGCAGGGAGCTCCGGCCCCAGCACCGCGCAGTTGAGCACGTGCCGGGACCACATCCGCGGCACCTCCCGCGGGCCGAGCAGGCCGTGCTCGATGCCGGTGGAGCACAGGTGGTCGACGAACCGCTCGGCCAGCGGCAGCCGATCCCCGAAGAGCTGCTCCGCCGCCGCCCGCTCGGAGTCGGTCAGCTGTGGACGCTCCTGCTGCTCAGGCTGGCCCTCCTGCCCCTCGACGGCCGCGTCCTCCATGGACGCGCCCTGGGGTCGGTCGGCGTCCTGAACGCCTCGGTCCTGCTCGGTCATGCGGTCCCCTCCGTCGGGTCGGTCGGCTCGGACGGCTGACGCTCGGTCCGTCGAGTCACGCGGCGGTGACGACGACGTGGCGCCGCTTCCCCTCGCCCTCGGACTCGCTGACCAGTCCGGCCTCCGCGATGAAGTCGTGGACGATCTTCCGCTCGTAGGAGCTCATCGGCTCCAGGTGGACGTCCTGGCCGTTCTCACGGACCTTGGCGACGGCGTCGTCGGCCTGCTCCTTGAGCTCGCCGCGACGCGTCTCGCGATGGCCGGCGATGTCGAGGACCAGCCGGGTGCGCCCGCCGGTGGCGGTCAGCACGGCCAGGCGGGTGAGCTCCTGCAGCGCGTCCAGGACCTCCCCCTTGCGGCCGACGAGGTCGTCGAGCTCCTCCTCGCCCTCCTCGGCCACCACCGAGACATAGGTCCGCTCCCCGCGCACCTCGATGTCGATGTCGCCGTCGAGGTCGACGATGTCCAGCAGCTCCTCGAGGTAGTCCGCGGCGATGTCGCCCTCGTCCGGACCGTCCTGATCCTCGGCGTCCTGGGAGTCTTCGGCGTCCTCGGCCTGATCGACCGCGCCGGCGTCGTCGTCCGTCCGACCGTCCTCGGCCGTGTCCTCCGTGAACTCCTGCTGCGGCTCCTCCTGCGCGGCCGCCGGCTCCTGTTCGGCCTGTTCGGCCTGCTCAGCCTGCTCGGCGTCCTCGGGGTGCTCCGTCCGGGTCTGGCTCATCAGCTCTTCTTCCTCTTCTTCTTGGAGGGCTGGGCGCCCTGGCCGAGATGCTTCCCGGTGGGCTTCTCCCTCTGCTCCTCAGCGGCCTGGGGCTTCTCGTTCATGGGCGGAAGGCCCTTCGCGGCGCGGCGGAGGTTGAGCTCCTTCTCCGCCTGCGAGCCGGGCGTCGGGTTGTTGCGGATGACCCACCACTGCTGGCCCATCGTCCAGAAGTTGGTGGCGGTCCAGTAGATGAGCACGCCGACCGGGAAGTTCACACCGCCGATGACGAAGACCAGCGGCAGCATGTAGAGCATGATCTTCTGCGTCTGGGCGAACTGCCCCTGCAGGGCCGACTCGGACATGTTCTTGCTCATCAGCTGCTTCTGCGTGAAGAACTGCGTGAGCACCATCGTGATGATCATCAGCGAGGTCAGCAGCACCACGTCCCAGCGCGTGGGATCCGCCTGGAACGCCGGCAGGAAGCTGTCCGAGGTGCCGACGCCGAAGATCGACGAGGCGTCGAAGCTCTGGACCTCCTCGGGACTCAGCGCGCCGTAGCCGTCGGTGCGGTACTGCTCCTGGCGCATGCGGTTGAGCATCCAGAACAGCGCGATGAACACCGGCATCTGGGCGAGCAGCGGCAGGCAGGTCATGAACGGGTTGACCTTGTGCTTGCGGAAGAGCGCCTGCTGCTCCTGGGCCATCGCCTGGCGCGAGACCGGGTCCTTCTTGCCCTTGTACTTGGCCTGGAGCTTCTGGATCTCCGGCTGGATGATCTGCATGCCGCGCTGCGACTTGATCTGCCGGACGAACAGCGGGATCAGGATCACGCGGATGACGATCACCAGCATGACGATCGACAGCGCCCAGTTCCATCCCGAGGCGGCCCACCCGGCGTCGTCGCTGAACAGGGTGAGCAGCTGGTGGAACATGCTCAGCAGCCAGGAGACCGCCCAGGTGAACGGCGTCAGGAGTGTGTCGAAGAAGCCCATGTGTCTCTCAAGTCGTCGTGGCGGCCGACGCCGGCTGGCGCGGCGTCGTGCTCGGGCCCGGACGGCACACGCGAGCCCTGCCGGCGTCGGGAACCGCGCTCGGCAGGGTCACTGCTCGTGCTCCGCGGGAGCACAGTCGTCGTCCGGAGGGATCGGCGGGTGGTTTGTCTCTATGATCGACGGTGCGGAGCCCAGGGGCCAAATCCTCCGCGCGGGCGGAACGTGGTCGACGCCGCCGGCCCCGAAGGGGTTGCAGCGCAGGATCCTCCAGACCGTCAGCGGCACTCCGCGCAGCACCCCGTGGGCGGTCACCGCCTCCAGCCCATAGGCCGAGCAGCTCGGATAGTAGCTGCACACCTGACCGTACAGGGGCGAGATCACCGTCCGATAGGCGATGATCAGCCCGGCCAGCAGCGTCGACGGCGCCCGACGCAGCCAGCCCCAGCGCTGACGGCGCAGCTCCTCGGCCGTCGGCGGCGGCCCGGGCCGACCCGGCGTTCCGCCGTCGGGCACATAGTAGTCGGCGTGCCTGATCCAGACCTGGACGGAGGATCCCCGAGGCGCCTCGCGCCCGGAGCCGTCCTCCGCACCGGAGGCGGCGGTGGTCATGCCTCGCTCCCCGCGCGGGCCGCACTCCCCGAGCTTCCCGAGTTTCCCGGACGACGCCGGCGACCCCGCCGCGCACGGCGCAGCGCACGCTCCAGACCGGAGGCGAAGTCGTCGCGCAGCGTCGGGTGATCGGCCTCCGCGGCGGCCGGCAGCGTCCGCACGACGACGTCCAGAGCGGGCCCCGACGGCACGTCGGCGGCGGCATCCGGGCCGACGTCAGGACCGGCATCAGGACCGGCCGCGGCGGGGGAGTCCGACGCCGGCAGACGAGCGGGGACGAGGTCGGCGGCCAGATGCCGCAGCCGCCGCTGCACGCGGTGGCGGACGACCGCGTTGCCGACGGCCTTGGAGACGATGAATCCGCAGCGCCAGGGGTCGGAGGGATCCGCCGCGGGCGTCGCCGTCGATGATGCCGACGCCGCCTCCCCGCCCGGCCGCAGGAGCACGCTGACGACCACGGTGTCGGTGCCCGCCCGGGCGCCCCCGCGCATCACGGCGCGGAAGTCCTGCGAACGGGTGATCCGATGCTCACGCGGCAGCATGCGACCTCCTGCAGGGTCTGGGCGGACGGGGACGGGATGCGCGGATCCGGACCGTCTCCCGGCCCCGGATGCTCCCGGATGCACCGACGGCCCGCACCCGAGGAACGGGGACGGGCCGTGGTGTGGGCGGCGTTCGATGGGCGCTGCCCGTCGACGCCGCGGGGCCGCCGTCGCGGCGGCCGGATGCGTCGGGTCAGGCCGAGAGGTTCTTGCGGCCCGAGCTGCGGCGGGCCGAGATGATGGACCGGCCGGCACGGGTGCGCATCCGGGAACGGAAGCCGTGCTTGCGGCTGCGACGGCGATTGCTCGGCTGGAAAGTCCGCTTGCTCACTGTGTACTCCCACTGGATGGTTGCGAAGTCCGGAAGGGAGCCGTGCCCGGGGGCGGTCGACTCCGGCGGCCTGCCGCAGCGGTCGTCCCGAGGACGCCGCCGATCATCGGTCGGCCGCTCCGAGCGCGCGGTGGTACACCTGCGCCCGCAGATTGACCTGTCAACACTAGACGCCCCGTCGGCGCGTCGTCAAGTGTCCATCCGGTCGCACGACCGTCGACAGACGCGGCGCCGGGGTCTTGACAGCTGAATGAACGTTAAGTCAGCCTGAGGCCATCATCTGCTGAACAGGCATTCAGCCCGCACGCCGCCCCTCCCGGAAGGTGATCATGACCGGCACTTCGCCCACCCCGCCGACTGCGGCCGACGACCGCGAAGACCGCGGTTCCGCCGCCGATGCGTCCCAGGGCTCTCCGGACGCCCCGACGAGCTCGACGACGGATCGCGAGGGCGCCGAGCGCATCCTCGACGCCGCCGTCGAGCTCTTCGGCCGGCGCGGCTTCTCCGCGACGAGCCTCAAGGCCATCGCCGCGCACGCCGGAGTCTCCGCGCCGCTGGTCATCCACCACTTCGGCTCCAAGGCGGGGCTGCGCCGCGCCTGCGACCAGCACGTCGCGCGCCTGTTCCACGACTACAAGGACGCCGCCGTCGAGGACACCGCCGAAGGACTGCCGCGCAACCACGTCATGGAGATGGTCCAGGAGTCCGGGCCGCTGATCCGCTACCTGCTGCAGGCCTTCCTCGCCGGCGGCGAGGAGATCGACGCCCTCTTCGACCGTCTGGTCGACGATTCGCTGGAGTACACCTCCCGCGCCCAGGAGCTCGGCCTGGTCACCCCGAGCGAGAATCCGCGCGACCGCGCGGCGGTGATGCTGCTGCACTCCTTCGGCGCCCTGGTGCTGCACCGCCAGATGAAGCGGCAGTTCGGCGTCGACCCGCTGGAGGACCGGCCGGAGGACATGGCGCGCTACATGTCGGCGGTCCTCGAGCTCTACACCCGCCCGCTGCTCGACGCCGAGGTCTACCGCCGCCTGATGGCCGACCTCCGCGACGCTCCGGCGGAGCAGACGACCGGCTCCCCCGGGAGCTCCCCCCAGGAAGGACACGACCGATGAGCGAGACTCCGGTGATCCGCGCCCGCGGAGTCGGCAAGACCTTCGGCCCGGTCACGGCCCTCGACGGCCTGGACCTCGACCTCGCCCCGGGCGAGGTCCACGGCTTCCTCGGCCCCAACGGCGCCGGGAAGTCGACCACGATGCGCATCCTGCTCGGCCTGCTGCGCCGCGACGCCGGCGAGGTCAGCGTCTTCGGCGGCGACCCCTGGCACGAC
Source organism: Nesterenkonia sp. F (assembly GCF_000220985.1). Lineage (GTDB taxonomy): Bacteria > Actinomycetota > Actinomycetes > Actinomycetales > Micrococcaceae > Nesterenkonia. The sequence continues at coordinate 144,644 of NZ_AFRW01000118.1, read as the reverse complement.
GCCGTCGCCCTCCATCGACGGCTGGCCTACGTGCCCGGCGACGTCGAGCTGTGGCCCACCCTCTCCGGCGGCGAGGTCATCGACATGTTCCTGCGGCTGCGCGGCTCCCACGACCCCCGCCGCCGGGACGAGCTCATCGAGCGCTTCGCCCTGGACCCGCGGAAGAAGACCCGCACGTACTCGAAGGGCAACCGGCAGAAGGTCGCGCTGATCGCGGCGCTGGCCGCCGACGTCGATCTGCTCCTGCTCGACGAGCCCACCGCCGGCCTCGACCCGCTGATGGAGGTCGTCTTCCAGGACGTCATCGCCGAGGAGCAGCGCGAGGGACGCTCGGTACTGCTCTCCAGCCATATCCTCGCCCAGGTGGAGGCGCTCTCCGACCGCCTGTCGATCATCCGCGACGGGACCATCGTCGAGTCCGGCTCACTGAGCGAGCTGCGGCACATGACCCGCACCACCGTCGAGGTCGAGACCACCGAGCCCGCCGAGTCGCTGGCGGGACTGCAGGGCGTCCATGACCTGCGCCGCGACGGCGAGCGGACGATCCTCGAGGTCGACGGCGATCGCGTCGACGACCTCATGCGGCAGCTGGCCCCGCTCGGCGTGCGGTCACTGGTGGCGCACCCGCCGACGCTGGAGCAGCTCCTCATGCGCCACTACGGAGACGACCGGGGCGGTCGCACCGATGACCGCGCGGCGGAGAGGACGGTGTCCTGAATGCGCGGCTCGAACGAGACCACCCGGACGACCACCACGACGACGCCCCTCGCCGAGCGCGCGGCCGCGGCCAGCACCGCCGTCGGCCCGGGGGCGACGCGGTCGCCGCTGGCCGGCACGCCCGCCCTGCTGCGCCTGATGCTCCGCCGGGACCGGATGCGGCTCAGCCTCTGGGTGCTGGGCATCGGGCTGATGGGCTTCTACTTCGCCGGCGCCATCCAGGTCGTCGCCGAGGACCGGGCCCAGCTGGCGCAGATGACGACCATGTTCGCCGACCCGGTGGGGCGGCTGATGACCGGCCCGGCCTACGGCATGGACGCGCCGACCTTCGAACGGTTCTACGCCACCGGCTACATCCTGTTCCTCTTCATCCTGGCCGCACTGATGAGCATCTTCACCGTGGTGCGACACACCCGCGCCGAGGAGCAGACCGGCCGGGCCGAGCTGATCCGGGCGAATGTGGTCGGCCGGCATGCGACGCTGACGGCCGCCCTGCTGCTGGTGCTGCTCGCCGACGTGCTCGTCGGACTGCTGGTCTCCGCCGGGGCGCTGGCCGCCGGCTACGCGACGGCGGGCTCGCTGCTCGTCGGCGCCGCCGCAGTCGCCGTCGGGATGTTCTTCGCCGGGGCGGCGGCGGTGACCGCCCAGCTCAGCGAGTCCTCCCGCGGCGCCTCGGCGATGGCCGGCGCGCTGCTCGGGCTGGCGTATCTCATCCGCATGGGCGGGGACATGGCCGAGCAGGGCGGCGGCACGCTGTCCTGGTTCTCGCCGCTGGGCTGGTCGCAGCAGACCGCGCCCTACGTGCACGACCACTGGTGGCCGCTGCTGCCGCTGGTCGGCTGCGCCGTCGGATTCGTCTGGCTGGGGTACTGGCTGAGCACCCGGCGCGACGTCGAAGCGAGCCTGATGCCCTCCCGCCTGGGCCGGGCCCGGGCCCGGCCGTCGCTGGGCACCCCGATGGGCATGGCGTATCGCATCCTGCGCGGCGGTCTGCGCGGCTGGACCATCGCCCTGGTGCTGACGGCGCTGCTGTTCGGCAGCTACGCCGAGTCGATGATCGACGCCGCCGACGCCCTCCCCGAGGAGTTCGCCGCGATCTTCTCCGGCGACTCCATGATGCTGGGATACCTGGCCTACATCGCCCTGTTCCTGGCCATCTTCGTCGCCGCGGCCGGGGTGAGCGGGCTGACCCAGCTGCACGGCGAGGAGGCTCGTGGACGTGCCGAGCTGAGCCTCTCGACGCCGATGAGTCGGACCCGATGGCTCGCCGCGCATCTGGCGGTGCTGCTGCTGGGCCTGGGGCTGATGCTGCTGCTGACCGGCCTGGGCACTGCGCTGGGCGCGCTGGCGGTGCTCGGCGAGGACGGCGTCCAGCACGCCGACGACCTCGTGCTCGCCAGCCTGCACCAGGCCGCTCCTGTGCTGGCGGTCCTCGGCATCGTCGTGGCGCTGTTCGGCTGGCTGCCCCGGCTGGCCGGCGTCGTCGGCTGGCTCCTCCTCGGCTATGCCGCGGTGATGACCAACTTCGGCAGCCTCCTGGAGCTGCCCGCGGTGATGGAGGACCTGAACGTCTTCGGTCACCTGGCCCAGGTTCCCGTGGAGGGCGTCGACTGGGCGCCGTTCCTGGTGCTCAGCGGCATCGGCGTCGTCGGCATCCTGCTCGGGATGATCGGCTGGAACCGCCGCGAGGTCGCCGCCGGCTGACCGGGCCGGTCCCCGCTGACCAGGCACGCCCGTCCCCAGGCGTGCACAGGGCTCTCCACAGCTCGACGCTCGAATTCCACAGCGGCCGCACAGCGCCCCTGCGCCGGAGGCGAGCAGGATCGCCCCCGCTGCGACGAGCACGCCGATCCGTCAGCGCGATGCCGGTGGATCGGCGTCCTCGCGCGGATGACCCGGCTGACGACGGCCTCGCGCGACGCGTAGAATCGACCGCGTCGCACCCTGCCCCTCGAGCCGCGGAGACCGGAGTCCATGCGGCGACATCCACAGGCCGGGGGTAGAGTCGGGGCGATGTCTCCACAGGGTCTTCGACGCTGGGGAGCCGACGAGTCGAGACGGCTCGTGCACGCCCGTCCACCACCCAGGAGGAGCTTCAGTGTCAGCCGAGCCGGAGATCAATGTGTCGCAGCGATGGGAGCAGGTGCTCGCCGAACTGCGGGAGAATCACGGGATCTCGGGACTGAAGCTCAACGACGTCGGCCGGGCGGCCCCGCAGGGCGATCAGCTCATCGGAGACACCCTGCTGCTGGCGGTCCCGCACGAGCGGGTGCGCGAGCTGATGCAGTCCACGCTGCAGGCCCAGCTCAGCGAGGCGCTGCGCACTGTCTTCGGCCGAGACATCCTCTGCGCCTACGTCATCGACCCGAACCTCGCCGCCCGGCAGAAGGCCGACCTGGCCTCCGGCGACGGCACCGACCTCGACGCGGGCCCGGATTCGGAGGCGGCTCCGTCGGCCGGCTCGGCATCCTCCGCCTCGAGCACCGCGGTCGACGACGTCTCGCCGGGGCCGCAGCCGAGCTACACGCCCGCGCCCTCGGCGCCGAGCGCCCCCGGCGGACCGAGGCCGACCGACGTGGAGCGCGGCACCCAGCCGCATCCGGGACTGGCCCCGGCCCCGGCGGAGCACGCCCGGCCGGGGCCGGCCGTGCAGCCGTCCGGCCTGGCCGACAACGGCACGATCCCGCCGGCCAATGCGGCCGCCGGCAGCTCCTCGGAGAGCTTCGAGACCTCCCGGCTGAACCCGCGCTACACCTTCGACACCTTCGTCATCGGCTCGTCCAACCGCTTCGCCCATGCCGCGGCGAACGCCGTGGCCGAAGCGCCGGCGAGGGCCTACAACCCGCTGTTCATCTACGGCGACTCCGGACTGGGGAAGACCCACCTGCTCCACGCGATCGGGCATTACGCCCAGCGGCTCTACAGCGGCATCCGGGTGCGCTATGTGAACTCCGAGGAGTTCACCAACGACTTCATCAACTCCATCCGCGACGACGAGGGCGCGAGCTTCAAGCATCTCTATCGCAACGTCGACGTGCTGCTGCTGGACGACATCCAGTTCCTCGCCGACAAGGAGCGCACGGTCGAGGAGTTCTTCCACACCTTCAACACGCTCTACAACAACAACAAGCAGGTCGTGATCACCTCCGACCTGCCGCCCAAGCAGCTCTCCGGCTTCGAGGAGCGGCTGCGGTCGCGCTTCGAGTGGGGGCTGATCACCGACATCCAGCCGCCGGACCTGGAGACCCGCATCGCGATCCTCCGCAAGAAGGCCACCGCGGAGAACTTCTCCTGCCCCGACGACGTGCTGGAGTACATCGCTTCGAAGATCTCCACCAACATCCGTGAGCTGGAGGGCGCGCTGATCCGCGTGACCGCCTATGCCTCGCTGAACAAGCAGGCGGTGGACCTTCCGCTGGCCGAGCAGGTGATGCGGGATCTGATCTCCGACGACCACGTCCAGGAGATCACCGCCGAGCAGATCATCGACGCCACTGCGGAGTACTACTCCTTCACCGTCGACGATCTGATGTCGAAGTCGCGGAACCGCACCCTGGTCACCGCCCGACAGATCGCGATGTATCTGCTGCGCGAGCTGACCGAGATGTCGCTGCCGAAGATCGGCCAGGCCCTGGGCGGCCGCGATCACACCACCGTGATCTATGCCGAGCGCAAGATCCGCGAGCTGATGGCCGAGCGCCGCGCGGTCTTCAACCAGGTCACCGAACTCACGAACAAGATCAAGCAGCAGCGCTGAGGGACTCGGTCCCTCCGTCCACGCGTTGACCGTCCCTCCTCCTGCACCCCGCACCGGAAGTTTCGTGATTCTCGTCATACTCTGCGACGTCCGGGGAAGATCCCGCTGCATGCAGGGAGGTCGAAGTCAAGTCCATGGTCCACTCCTGTGGAGGACGGTCCTGTGCACAACTCACACCTGTGTAATTCCCCGGCATGACCGCGATCCACACGTTGTCCACAGAGCCTCCTCCACAGTTTTCCCCACATATCCACAGGTGGCGGTGAAGTGTTGACCCAGCAGTTCCCACACCTGTGGACGAACCGGTGGAGAAGGCGGTGAAGTTCACCCTCCAGCCTGTGGACGAACGGGCCTGTTCTGCGGAGAACCGCATGATGGCGGGTTTCGTCGTCCACCGGACGTGCACAGTCCAAGCGAGAGAACTTCACCTCGCCGTGCACAGCCACTTCCGGCGCAACGGCGGGCAGGACTGGGTTATCCACAGAATCCACAGCACTTGTTAACACTGCTGACCCTTCCAAGAACCTTCGACAGACAACAGCCGGGCTTTCGACCACGTCGCCGTCCTCGGATCCCACGCCGCGACGCGGCGTGCACTAGATGTGCCGGTCGACGGGACCCTCGAGACCACATATCGTGGTGGACATCGTCGGCGCTGGCCCCGGGGCAGCACCGACGGGTAAGCTCGATTCCCGACACAGCAGCCGTGATGCTTGACATCGGCTCTGCGGCAGACGCTGCAGATCCTCTGCAGTCGCTGCCGATGCGTTCCACCGCGTCAGCCGGGGACAGCACGGCTCGTCACCAGTCAACGGCCTGAAAGGCGGATTTCAGTGAAGTTCACGGCGGCGCGTGATGTCCTCGCCGAGGCGGTCTCCTGGACCGCCCGGTCTCTGTCACCTCGACCGCCGGCACCGGTGCTCTCCGGTCTGCTCATCACCGCCGAGGGCCAGACCGTCTCCATCGCCAGCTTCGACCACGAGATCTCCGCACGGCTGGAGATCGAGGCCGAGGTCGAGACCCCCGGCACGATCCTGGTCTCCGGACGGCTGCTCAACGACATCGTCAAGTCTCTGCCGGATGCTCCGGTGGTCGTCGAGCTGGACGAGTCCAAGGTGCTGGTCACCTGCCGCTCGTCGAAGTTCAGCCTGGCGACGATGCCGGTGGACGAGTACCCGGAGCTTCCCGAGATGCCCGAGCTGGCCGGCACCGTCGACGGTGCGGCCTTCGCCCGCGCGGTCTCCCAGGTCATCACCGCCGCCTCGAAGGACGACACGCTGCCGATCCTCACCGGGGTGAAGGTGGAGTTCGAGGGCGACACCATCACGTTCCTGGCCACTGACCGCTATCGGCTGGCCATGCGAGAGATCACCTGGGCTCCGGCCCGGCCGGATCTCTCGACGTCGGCGCTGATCAAGGCCAAGACGCTCAACGACGTCGCCAAGTCGCTCGCCGGCGGCGGCGAGCTGTCCATCGCCCTCGGCGAATCCGCCGAGATGGTCGGATTCTCCTCCGCCGGACGTCGGACCACCAGCGTGCTCGTCGACGGCGACTACCCCAAGATCCGCCAGCTCTTCCCGGAGGACACTCCGATCCACGCCGTCGTGCGCACCTCGGACCTCATCGAGGCCTCGCGCCGCGTCTCGCTGGTGGCCGAGCGCAATTCGCACGTGCGCCTGCAGTTCACCGACGAGGGGCAGGTCATCCTCGACGCCGGAGCCGACGACAACGCCGCGGCCACCGAGGTCGTCGACGCCGACCTCACCGGCGAGGCGATCACCGTGGGCTTCAACCCCAGCTACCTCAATGAAGGGCTGAACGTCATCGGCAGCGAGTATCTGCGCTTCTCCTTCGTCTCCGCCCCCAAGCCGGCCATGATCACCGGGCAGGACACTCCGGACGGCGGCAACTCCACCGACTTCCGCTACCTGCTCATGCCGGTCCGGCTGCTGAACCAGTAGCCCCGGCTGCGCCGATGCGGCTGTCGACCCTCTCCCTCGCCGATTACCGCAGCTATGCCGCCGCACAGCTGCGGCTCGTCCCCGGGCCGAACGTGCTGCTGGGGTACAACGGCGTCGGCAAGACGAACATCGCCGAAGCCGTCGGCTATCTGGCCACGCTCGGCTCCCACCGGGTGCCCCAGGACGCGCCGCTGGTCCGTCACGGCGCCGACCAGGCCTTCGTCCGCGCCACCGCGCATCGCGGGAGCCAGGAGGCCACGCTCGAGATCGAGATCAATCCGCGCCGCAGCAATCGCGTGCGGATCAATCGCGGCGCTTCGGTCCGGGCCACGGAGGCCCTGGGCATCCTGCGCACCGTGCTCTTCGCTCCGGAGGATCTCGAGCTGATCAAGGGACCGCCGGAGGTGCGCCGTCGACTCTTCGACGACCTCGCCATGCAGCTGCGCCCGGCGCTGGGCAGCGTCCGGCTCGACCACGAGAAGGTGCTGCGCCAGCGCAACGCGCTGCTGAAGTCCATCCGGCACGAGGGCTTCACCGCCACGCATGAGTCCACGCTGGCGGTCTGGGACCAGCAGCTCGCCGACGCCGGCGCCCGGCTGCTGCGCGCACGGCTGGACATGCTCGCCACGATGCGCCCGCACGTCGAGGCCGCCTACCGGGAGCTCTCCGGCAGCGTGCGCTCGGCTCGGCTGCGCTATGTCAGCTCGCTGGCCGAGCAGACCGAGGGGCCCGGGGGAGTCCGCAGAGACGCCGGCGGAATCGGCGGCGGGACGACTCCGGGGACCGACGAGACCGCCGGCGAGGCCGGCGACGCCTCCACGCTGGAGCAGGCCTCCCGCGGCGAACTCGCCCAGATGCTGCACCAGGCGATGCAGGATTCCCGGGAGCAGGAGATCGACCGCGGTCTGACGCTCGTGGGCCCGCATCGTGACGACATCTTCCTCGCCCTGGACGAGGTTCCGGTCAAGGGATTCGCTTCCCACGGCGAGACCTGGTCGGTGGCTCTGGCTCTGCGGCTGGGCTCCTACCGCGCGATGGTCGACGACGATCCTGATCCCAGCGCCCGGCCCATCCTCATCCTCGACGACGTCTTCGCCGAGCTCGACGCCAGGCGCCGGCGCCGGCTGGCCGAGCTCGCCGGCGAGGCCGAACAGCTGATCGTCACCGCCGCGGTCGACGACGACGTGCCCGAGTCGCTGATGGTCCATGCCCAGCGCGTGGAGTCGGTGGACCAGCTCTCCCGCGTGGTTCCGACGGAGCCGATGGAGCCGACGGAGGCCGAGCGATGACCCCCGCCTCCGCGGAGCACCCGGAGGTCGAGCCCAGCCCCGACGGGATCTCGGCGGCGGAGTCGGAGGACGCCGCCGCGCTGGTGCTCGCCCGGATGCGTCGGGCCGCGGAGTCCCGCGGCGAGCATCGGATGCGCGGGATGCCGCGGAAGGGCTCGCTCTCCGGCGATCCCCGGGCCGCCGCCCGGCGCGGCTCCTCAGAGGCCGGCCGGCCCGGGTCGGGGACGAATCGGCGAGACCCCAGCCTGCTCGGATCGGTGGTCGACGGGCTGATCTCCACCCGCGGCTGGACCTCGCCGGTGGCCGTGGGCTCGGTGATCGCCCGCTGGGAGCAGCTGGTCGGGCCCGAGGTCGCCGCCCACTGCGTGCCGGAACGTTTCGAGGACGGCGTCGTCGACGTCGTCTGCGACTCCACCGCCTGGGCGACGAATCTGAAGCTGATGCAGCCCCAGCTGATGGACGTCTTCACCCGGGAGCTGGGCCGCGGCATCGTCACCGGACTGCGGATCCGCGGGCCGCAGGCCCCCAGCTGGAAGAAGGGCCGCTTCTCGGTCCGCGGCCCCGGACCGCGGGACACCTACGGGTGATCCCGCCTCGGGGAACCTTCCGCCGCGACGCCGGAGCGCGCAGATGCGTCCCTGCGTCGATCGCGGCGCGGGGCACGAACTGGGCCTCATCGGCCGCTCTCCGAACCGCTCCTGGACGCCGTCGACGGCCTGCAGCGGCCACCTTCCCGCATCCGGACCCGTTGAGAAGACGGGAGAAACGGCCATGACGCGGTAGAATGGTGGCCTGACCCGGACGCTCTGCGTCGACGGGTCGGTCCATGTCATGACCAGGTCGCCTGCCGGCGGCCTGACGACCGGCGACGAAGGAGACGGCAGAGCCCGTGACCTCGGAAGACACCCCCCTCCCGTCCGACGACGCCCAGGCCGCAGCCGAGCGCCACCGCGCCCAGGCCGGAGAGTACGGCGCCTCGGACATCACGGTCCTGGAAGGCCTCGAGGCCGTCCGGAAGCGCCCGGGCATGTACATCGGCTCCACCGGCGAACGCGGCCTGCACCACCTGGTCTACGAGGTGGTGGACAACTCGGTCGACGAGGCGCTGGCCGGCCACTGCAGCCACATCGAGATCACCCTGCAGGACGACGGCGGCGTGCGCGTCTCCGACGACGGCCGCGGCATCCCGGTCGCCATGCACCCCACCGAAGGGCGCCCGACGGTCGAAGTCGTGATGACCATCCTGCACGCCGGCGGCAAGTTCGGCGGCGGCGGCTACGCCGTCTCCGGCGGTCTGCACGGCGTGGGCATCTCCGTGGTCAACGCGCTCTCCACCCGGGTGGAGACCATCGTCCGCCGCGACGGGAAGACCTGGTCGGTGCACTTCGCCGACGGCGGCAAGGTGGTCCAGCCGCTGACCGAGGGCGGGCCCGCCGACGAGACCGGCACGACCCAGATCTTCTACCCGGATCCGGACATCTTCGAGTCGACGGAGTTCGACTTCGAGACGCTGCGGGCCCGGTTCCAGCAGATGGCCTTCCTCAACAAGGGGCTGCGCATCACGCTGGCGGACGAGCGCCGCATCGCCGCCAACGCGGTCGAGGGCGACGAGATCGCCGAGGGTGAGGACGACGACGAGGCCGCGGCGGCCGAGCAGACCGGCCGAGTGGTGGTCTACCAGTACGACGCCGGCCTGCTGGACTACGTCGAGCACCTGAACAAGGCCAAGCGCGCCGAGAACGTCCACGAGGACATCATCGCCTTCGAGGCCGACGACGACGAGCGCGGCATCACCGCCGAGCTGGCGATGCAGTGGACGATGACCTACTCCGAGTCGGTCCACACCTACGCCAACACCATCAACACGCATGAGGGCGGAACCCACGAGGAGGGCTTCCGCGCGGCGATGACCAGCCTGATGAACCGCTACGCGCGGGAGAACAAGCTGCTGCGCGAGAAGGACGACAACCTCGCCGGCGAGGACATCCGCGAGGGCTTGACCGCGGTGATCTCGGTGAAGCTCTCCGAGCCGCAGTTCGAGGGCCAGACCAAGACGAAGCTGGGCAACACCGAGGCCCGCGGCTTCGTGCAGCGCGTGGTCACCGACCACCTCGGCGCCTGGCTGGAGCGCAATCCCGCCGCCGCCCGCGACATCGTGCGCAAGGCGCAGTCGGCCGCCCAGGCTCGCGTGGCCGCGCGGAAGGCTCGGGAGAATGCGCGGCGCAAGTCCCCGCTGGAGACGCTGGGCATGCCCGGCAAGCTCTCCGACTGCTCCTCGAAGGACCCCTCGCGCTGCGAGGTCTACCTGGTGGAGGGCGACTCGGCCGGCGGCTCGGCCAAGCGCGGCCGGAACCCGGAGACGCAGGCGATCCTGCCGCTGCGCGGCAAGATCCTCAACGTCGAGCGGGCCCGGCTGGACAAGGCGCTGGGCAACCAGGAGGTGCAGTCGATGATCACCGCCTTCGGCACCGGCGTGGGGGAGGACTTCGACCTCGCGAAGCTGCGGTACCACAAGATCGTGCTGATGGCCGACGCCGACGTCGACGGCCAGCACATCACCACGCTGCTGCTGACCCTGCTGTTCCGCTATATGCGACCGCTGATCGAGGGCGGGCACGTCTTCCTGGCCCAGCCGCCGCTGTACCGGCTGAAGTGGTCCAACGCTCCGCACGACTACGTCTTCACCGATGCCGAGCGGGACCAGGCGCTGCAGGAGGGGCTGGCCGCCGGCCGCAAGCTGCCCAAGGAGCTGGGCATCCAGCGCTACAAGGGTCTGGGCGAGATGGACTACAGCGAGCTGTGGGACACCACGATGGACCCCGACCACCGCACGCTGCTGCAGGTGTCCATGGAGGACGCCGCCGCGGCCGACGAGGTGTTCTCGGTGCTGATGGGCGAGGACGTCGAGTCCCGCCGCGGCTTCATCCAGCAGAACGCCAAGGACGTCCGCTTCCTCGACATCTGATCGGCGCAGACGCCGCCGCGATCCGGACCGTCCGCCGACGAGGCTCCAGCCATCCAAGGGAGAACAACCGCCCGTGAGTGACACCACCGACACCCCCGATCAGCCGCAGACCGACGCGACCGGCGAGCCGGTCGCCGAGGGCGACGTGCTGACCGACCGCATCCGGCAGATCGACCTGCAGACGGAGATGAAGCGGTCGTACCTGGACTACGCCATGGCCGTGATCGTCGGCCGCGCGCTGCCCGACGTCCGCGACGGCCTCAAGCCGGTCCACCGGCGCGTGCTCTACGCGATGTACGACGGCGGCTACCGGCCCGAGCGCAGCTTCAACAAGTGCTCGCGCGTCGTCGGCGACGTGATGGGCAACTACCACCCGCACGGCGACTCGGCCATCTACGACGCCCTGGCCCGGCTCATCCAGGACTGGGTGATGCGCTACCCGCTGGTGGCCGGTCAGGGGAACTTCGGCAGCCCGGGCAACGACGGCCCCGCCGCGCCGCGGTACACCGAGACGAAGATGGCGCCGCTGGCCATGGAGATGGTCCGCGACATCCACGAGAACACCGTCGACCATCAGGACAACTACGACGGCAAGCAGCAGGAGCCCGTCGTGCTGCCGGCGCGGATCCCGAACCTGCTGGTCAACGGTTCCTCGGGCATCGCCGTCGGCATGGCCACCAACATCCCGCCGCACAATCTCCGCGAGGTCGCCGACGGCGTCGAGTGGTATCTGCAGAATCCGCAGGCCTCCCGCGAGGAGCTCCTCGAGGCGCTGATGCAGCGGATCAAGGGGCCCGACTTCCCCACCGGCGCGCAGGTGCTGGGCACCCGCGGCATCGAGGAGACCTACCGCACCGGTCGCGGCTCGATCACCATGCGCGCAGTCGTCGAGGTCGAGGAGATCCAGGGCCGCACCTGCCTGGTGATCACCGAGCTGCCGTACCACGCCAACCCGGACAGTCTGGCGATCAAGATCGCCCAGCTGGTCAAGGACGGCAAGGTCGGCGGCATCGCGGACCTGCGCGACGAGTCCTCCGGCCGCACCGGCCAGCGGCTGGTCGTGGTGCTCAAGCGCGACGCCGTCGCCAAGGTGGTGCTGAACAACCTCTATAAGCACACCGACCTGCAGACGAACTTCTCGGCGAACATGCTCGCCCTGGTCGACGGCGTGCCGCGCACGCTGAGCCTGGACGCCTTCGTCCACCACTGGGTCACCCACCAGATCGACGTGATCGTCCGGCGCACCCAGTTCCGGCTGGCCAAGGCGGAGAAGGAGGCCCACATCAAGGTGGGCCTGCTGAAGGCCCTCGACGACCTCGACCGGGTGATCTCCACGATCCGCGAGTCCTCCACCGTCGAGGCCGCCCGACAGAACCTGAAGGCGCTGCTGGACATCGACGACGACCAGGCCCAGGCGATCCTGGACATGCAGCTGCGCAAGCTCGCCGCGCTCGAGCGGCAGCGGCTCCAGGAGGAGTACGACGATCTGATGCGCCAGATCGCCGACTACAAGGACATCCTGGCCTCCGAGTTCCGGCAGCGGACGATCATCTCCGAGGAGCTGGCCGCCATCGTCGCCAAGCACGGCGACGAGCGGCGCACGCACGTGGTGCGCGGCTACGACGGCGACATGTCGATGGAAGACCTCATCCCCGAGGAGGACGTGGTCGTCTCCATCACCCGCGACGGCTACGTGAAGCGCACCCGGATCGACAACTACCGCGCCCAGCACCGCGGCGGGAAGGGAGTGCGCGGGGCTCAGCTGCGGGCTGACGACGTCGTCGAGCACTTCTTCGTCACCACGACTCATCATTGGATCCTGTTCTTCACCAACCTCGGTCGGGTCTACCGCACCAAGTGCTACGACCTCATGGAGTCCGGCCGGGACTCGAAGGGCCAGCACGTGGCCAACATCGTCGCCTTCCAGCCGGATGAGCACATCGCCGGCGTCCTGCCGCTGCGCAGCTATGACGATGCTCCGTACCTGGTGCTGGCCACCCGGTCCGGGATGGTGAAGAAGACCCTGCTGAGCGACTACGACTCGCCGCGCCAGGCCGGGGTCATCGCGATCAACCTGCGCGAGGAGGACGAGCTGGTCTCGGCGAAGCTGGTCTCCGCCGAGGACGACCTGATGCTGGTCTCCAAGCATGGGCAGTCGCTGCGCTTCACCGCCTCCGACGACGCGCTGCGGCCGATGGGCCGCGCGACCTCGGGCGTGACCGGCATGAAGTTCCGCGAGGACGACGAGCTGCTCACCGCGGACGTGATCACCCCGGACTCCTACGTCTTCGTGGTCACCCAGGCCGGATACGCCAAGCGCACCCATATCGACGAGTACCGCGTGCAGGGCCGCGGCGGACTGGGCATCAAGGTGGCCAAGTTCGCCGAGGGCCGCGGTGATCTGGTCGGCGCCATGGTGGTCGAGGAGGACGACGAGGTGCTGGTGGTCATGGCCTCCGGCAACGTCGTCCGCTCGCCGGTCTCCGGCGTGCCGGCACGCGGTCGCGACACGATGGGTGTGATCTTCGCCAAGCCGCGGAAGAAGGACCACATCCTCAAGGTCGCCCGCAGCTCCGGCGCCGCGCTGGCCGCCGCCGGTGCGGAGGATGAGGGCGGTGCTGAAGCCGGTGCCGAAGCCGGTGCCGTCGAAGCCGGCCGAGCGGTCGCCGACGACTCGGAGAAGCCTGGAGAGCCTGTCCGGAGTGATGCAGTACCGTATGACTCTGACGAGCGGTCCGAGCCCGCGGAGGATGCGAGATCGCCGGAGGAGCCGGCATGAGCATCGCGGGCGCCGCACCGACGGAGGCCGGCCCGCGGTGGACCGGGATGATGTCTGATGGAGGTCTTCAGTGAGCGCGACGAACCCCGAGAGCCGATCCGGCTCCTCCTCCCACGGATCGGGGAGCCGGTTCCCCGCGCCGCGCCCCCGCGCGCAGAGCGGTTCCGGCTCTGACGAGACCGCGACGCTGACGGCCTCGCGTCCGGCGGCGAAGCCGACGCGTCCGACGGCGCCGCGGCCGGCCTCGGGCCGGAGCGGCTCCGCGGCCGCCGCGCCGCCGCGCGGAGGCCGCCAGCAGGGTCTGGTGCGTCCGACGCCGAAGGCCAAGGTGCGCAAGGCGCGGCTGCTGGTCTCCCGGGTCGACCCGTGGTCGGTGCTGAAGATGAGCTTCCTGCTCTCGGTGGCGCTCGGCATCATGACCGTGGTCTGCGCGGTGATGCTCTGGTCGGTGATGGACCTCAGCGGCATCTTCGAGCGGGTGGACACGCTGCTCGCTCAAGTGCTGGGCGACGAATCCGGCTACACCGTCGAGGAGATGGTCACGCTGGGTCAGGTGGCTTCCTTCGCGACGATCATCGCGGTGATCAACGTGGTGCTGCTGACGGTGATCTCGATGCTCTCAGCGGTGCTCTACAACATCTCCGCCTCGCTGGTCGGCGGCATCGGTGTGACGTTGACCGACGACTGAGGCCCCGATTTGTCGACGCCGAGTCGAGCGATGTAGATTAGAGTGGTCGTCGGCGAGGTGGACGACCCCTTCGGGTGAGTCCTCCTCCAAGTCGACGTTCCAGGGCGTATAGCTCAGACGGTTAGAGCGCATCGCTGATAACGATGAGGTCCGAGGTTCAAGTCCTCGTACGCCCACTCCTGGTTCAGGGACGAGCGAGCCGCACAGGCTCCCTCCCGCTGGCCGTCGCACTCCGTGAGGAGGTTCTGATGCGACGCATCGCTCTCGCCGCTCTCGCAGTCCTGGGGGTCGTCGGCTATCGTCGGTGGCGGCAGGCCGAGGACGACCGCCGCGTCTGGCGCGAGGCCACGGACACCCTGCAGGACGGCTGAACGCCTCACGGGGGCATGGCGCAATTGGTAGCGCATCTGCTTTGCAAGCAGAGGGTTAGGGGTTCGAGTCCCCTTGCCTCCACCGTGTGATCCGACGGATGACCGTCGGTGAAGGGCCCTTCGAGCATTCCCCGCTCGAGGGGCCCTTCCTGTGTGTCACTCCCCGTGACGCACGGGTCCGGTGATCGCCGGGGAGACGAGCGCCGCTCCCAGCGCTGGCCATGCCGATGAATCCGCTCCGGAGACGGCCGGCAGTGCCCCAGGTCTGCGTGCACGGGCTACGATGCGAAGCCATGAAGCATCTCCGATCATCGAACGCGCTTGCGACGAGCGCCTGCGTCGTCATGGTCTCCGCAGCCGGGTGCACCAGCGACTCGGCGTCGGACGACGAGGACGCGCAGGTCGCGTGGGAATTCCACACCCGACCGGATCTGACGCCTCCTCGGATCGAGGTGACGACCACCGAAGAGGGCGCTTCCGCCGGGGTCGACGGCGGTGAGGACCTGGTGATGCTCGGGGTGAAGGACAAAGAGGAGAACAATGCACCGATGAACGGCCCGGTCATCGTCGATGCCGAAGGCGACCCGGTGTGGGTCCATCCGCAGGGCGACACTCGGTGGGTCTATGACGTACGCGTGCAGGAGTACGAACGAGAGCCGGTGTTGACCTGGTGGCGGGGCGACACCTCCGAATTCGGATACGGCGAGGGCGAGTTCGTGGTGATGGACGAGTCGTACCAGGAGATCGCCGCTGTCACGACGCCGGAGACGCACGCCGACTTCCATGACATGACCCTGACCGATGACGGCACGGCGCTGTTGATCAGCTATCCGGTGGTGGAGGAGGATCTGTCCGCGTTCGGCGGACCCGAGGACGGATATATTCGCAGCTCCGTGGTGCACGAGGTCGATGTGGAGACCGGGGAGGTGCTCTTCGAGTGGGATGCGCTGGAGGACATTCCGCTGTCGGACTCCGAGGCCGAGTTCGATCCGGACGCTGACGAAGACGGCACCGAGGACGGCACCGAAGAAGCGCCGTTCGACCCCTATCACGTCAACTCGGTCACCGAGGACGGTTCGGATGCGCTCCTGGTCTCTGCGCGGAACACGCACGCGGTCTATCGGGTGGAGCGCACGAGCGGGGAGCTCGACTGGATCCTCGGTGGCAAGAGCAGCGACTTCGAGATGGTCGGCAACTCCTCCTTCGCCTGGCAGCACGACGCCGAGCGCCAGAGCGACGGCACGATCACGCTGTTCGACAACCAGGCGGCGCCACAGATCGGCGAGGAGTCGCGCGGTCTGACCTTGGAGGCGGACACCGAGGAGGCGACGGTCGAGGTGGCCGCCGAGTATCTTCCGCCGGACGGACGTCTTGCCGACAGCCAGGGGAACATGGAGGTGCTCGAGGATGGCACCGTGTTCATCGGCTGGGGATCGGAGCCGCAGTACTCGCGCTACGCCATGGACGGGACGCTGCTGCAGGATGCCGAGCTCGCCGGCGGGATCAGCTACCGGGCCTACCTCCAGGAGTGGCATGGCAGCCCGGTGGAACCGCCGAAGATGACGCTGGACGGGGGCCGCGGATACGTGAGCTGGAACGGCGCCACCGAGGTCGAGCAGTGGCGATTCATCGCCGGACCCGATGAACAGACCGCCGCGGAGGTCGAGACCGTCGACGCCGACGGCTTCGAGAGTTCGGCGGAGATGCCGGACGAGGCGTACATCGCCGTGGAGGCGCTCGGTGCGGACGGGACGGTGTTGGCGACTGCCGAACCCGGGGCCTGGCCGTGACCGTCACTCCGTGCTCGGCGATTCCCGCACGCCGTCGCCCCCCCCGGTCGTCCACAGATCGGTGATGTGGTCGGGAAGCCTCGACGGAAGGCCACCTGTGTTCCGAATCGCGCGAGGTGAAGCGCTGGCCAGTGCGCACGTCCATCATCTGCGAACGGTGCAGGCTGCGTCGGCCGGGACCTGCAGGACGCGTCGAGTGCCGGCCCGCGCCTCTGCAGGGCCGCCTGATCCCGAGGTCCGGCGCGGGAGTCTCCGCCGTGGAGGCCGGTGTGTCATAGTGACAGGCTGAGGAGGCGCGTCCGCCGGGCGCCCTCGGACCGACGATGCCGACACGGCTGACACCCCTCCAGCCCGAGACGTGAGGATGACCGACGCATGGACTTCTCCGACGGATTCCAGTGGCAGGACCTGCTGGGCGAGCCGCTGCGCGCGGCGACGATCATCGTCGTCGCGATCATCATCAACCTGATCGCCCGAGCCTTCATCAACCGCTTCGCCCGCACACTGGCGAAGGGCTCGGGCCGGGGCTCCCGCGACCAGAGCCCGGCGACGACGGACGCCATCTCCCGCGCCCGGCGCGAACAGCGCGCCACGACGGTCGGCTCCATGCTCGGTTCGCTGGCCACCACGGTGATCTTCGCCGTGGCGATCATGATGGTGCTCGCCGAGCTGGGCTTCAACCTCGCCCCCGTGCTGGCCTCGGCCGGCGTGATCGGCCTGGCCGTCGGCTTCGGCGCCCAGTCGCTGATCAAGGACTATCTGGCCGGGTTCTTCATCGTCGTCGACGACCAGTACGGCATCGGCGACATCGTCGACGTCGGCGAGGCCGTGGGCACGGTGGAGGACATGGCGCTGCGCACCACCCGGATCCGCAGCGTCGACGGCGCGCTGTGGCATGTGCGCAACGGTGAGATCCTGCGCGTGGCGAACCACTCGCAGGGCTGGGCCCGGGCGATCATCGACCTGCGGGTCCCCTATGCGGCCGACGAGGACGCCGTGCAGCAGGTCATCGCCGAAGCCTCTCGGGCGCTGTCCGAGGATGCCGGCATCGCCGGGGATCTGCTCGGCGAGCCCGAGGTCTGGGGCGTGGAGGAGCTCGACGGCGACGGACTGACCATCCGCACCGTGGTCGCCACGCGTCCGGCGGCCCAGTGGGCCGTGACCCGCGCCTTCCGTGCGGAGCTGAAGCGTCAGCTGGATCGTCAGGGGCTCTCGGTGCCGCTGCACAGCCAGGTCGTGGTGCACTCCGGCCGCGCGTCGGAAGGTGCCGAACGGAACTGAGCGCCGCCGTGGCGGCATGAGCCGTCGCCCTGCAGAAGCCGGGGCGACGGCTTCTCCGCGTCCACCTGCTGTTCAACCGCACGACACGATTCCCGTCGAGAATTCATCGGACTGCAGAGTCCGGATGTAGTCTCATTCCTTCCGAGATTCCTCGATCGATGTGATGAGCCCTCGGCTCATCGCGGGGCCGTGGTCGAGGTCGATGAGGAGTCTCTGAGCCTTGGGCGATGCGCCGACGAGGACCCTCGATCCCTGTCATTCCAGGGATTGGGGGTCCTTCTGCGTGCCCGCCGTCGCGCGGCACGGCACGAGGGCGGACTTGGTGATCCGGTATATACTTTCGTCTACATTCGGGGTCCACGAGGGGATCATTCATGGACGCCGCCTGAATCTTCCAGATTTGAGGAGATCAAGATTTTCCTGAGGAAACCCTTGGCATGAAGCTGGACGTTGAGTGGACTGGTCGATGGTCCGTGCGCGCGATCACGTCGTGCGTGCGCACCGACTCGCCAACCATTCGATGGAGAGGCAGACATGCAAGGGGAACCCATGCACCACCACGAGCGCGCAGGTGCGCGCCGATCACCATGGAAGGGGGTGCTGAAGCGGGCACTGGCGGTCGGCGCGGCGTCGTCGATCTCCGTGGGCGCCTACGCCCTTCCCGCGGCAGCATCCGTGGACAACTATCCGGACCAGCCGGCCGAGTCCGCGGCGAGCGTCGTCGACGCGAGCCTGCTGGACACCGGGATCGCCGGCGGCGGCCGGTCCGAGGCGACCTGGGACGCGAATCCGGGTCCGAACAATGAAGCTCTGAACGTCGACGTCCTCGGCTCCGAACTGATCCAGCTCGGCAACATCGAGCTGCCGGCGACCGACCTGATCGACTTCGGTCAGATGGGCGCCCTGCAGTCGGAGTCGGGAGCCTCGAGCCCGATGGACGCCTATGCGGTGTCCGGGCTGGCCTCCGGCGACGGCTCGGTGACCCTGGACGGCGCCGATGCCGACTTCGGCGCGGCCGAGGTCGACCTGCTGTCGTTGTTCAGCGAAGCAGGTGTGGACTCGGTGACCGAGGACCTGATCAGCGAGGCCACGCTGCGCCTCGGTGCCGGCGGCGCCGAGGTCATCGCCGAGGACGGCCAGTTCCTCGACCAGGACGGCGTCGGCGGCGCGGGCCAGTACCGCGTCGGCGAGGCCACGGCCCTGGTGACGTCTCCCCAGGTCTCCGAGGCCGCCGACATGATCTATGACACCGTCGGCGAGCTGGATGCCACGGCTGAGAGCATCGTCAACGACCAGCTCGACATCAGCGCGCTGACCGATGCCCTGCCCGGCGACACCTCTCTGGACGTGACGATCGACTCCAACATGCAGGAGGAGATCTTCCAGGCGATCGTGGCTGAGCCGATCACCACGAACAACGAGGTGCTGACGGTGGACTTCTCCACCGGTCAGGCCCAGGTGCACCTGGACCAGCTGCTCTCCGGCGAGCTCCGTCCGGACCAGCCGACGGGGATGAACAACCAGAACCCGAACACCGAGCTCATCGATGACGAGCTCTACCCGATGATCGCCGAGACGGTGCACGACCTCATGGAGGAAGTCACCAACATCGCGATCGGAGCGGTCGAGGGTGCGCTGGGCAGCATCACGGTGAACTTCGAGGCCACCGCCGACAGCCCGCTGGGCGGCTCGGCGACTGCTTCGTGGGCCGTGAACCTCATGGATGAAGAGGTCCAGCCCTTCGAGTGCACCGCTGAAGGTGTCGACGGGGAGGTCGCCTGTGCGACGCTGCAGACTGCGTACTCCACGCTGAGCCCGCTGATCGACGGCGTGCTGGCTCCGGTGCGCGACTTCCTGATCGGTGACGCCGGGCAGCAGCTCTTCGACACGGCCATCGGCGACATCAAGACCGACAGCATCACGGTCCCGATCCGTGAGGCGCTGGAGCCGTTCATCGAGGCGCTGACCAACGTGGTCTCGCTGCAGCTGAACCACCAGGAGACCACGCAGTGCACGCTGCCGGACGGCACCGAGACCACCGGCAGCCTGGAGGTCTCGGCGCTCAGCCTGGGCCTGGCCTCCGCGGTCGACGGTGCGCGGCTGAACATCGGCTCCGCCGGTGCGCGCATCGATGCCTGCGGGGAGTTCTCCGCGATCGACCCGGCGGTGACGGTGGACCCGGCTGAGGTGCCGGCTGGTGACTCGACCACGGTCGACGGCACCGGCTACACCCCGGACAGCACGGCCACGATCCAGCTGCAGGACGCCGACGGCAACGCGGTGGGCGACCCGATTGAGGGTGTGGCCACTGACGCCGACGGCAACTTCACCCAGGAGCTGCCGGTGCCGGAGGGCACCACCCCGGGTGACTACACCGTCGTCGTCACTGACGACGAGACCGGCGAGTCGTCGAACACGGCGCTGACGGTCACTGAGCCGGACGCGACCATCGACCCGGCCGTCACGGCCGACCCGGCCGAGGTGCCGGCTGGTGACTCGACCACGGTCGACGGCACCGGCTACACCCCGGACAGCACGGCCACGATCCAGCTGCAGGATGCCGACGGCAACCCGGTGGGCGACCCGATCGAGGGCGTGGCCACCGATCCCGAGGGCGCCCTGACGGAGGAGCTGCCGGTTCCGGCCGATGCGACTCCGGGCGACTACACGATCGTGGTCACCGACGACACCACGGACGAGTCGGCTCAGACGTCGCTGACGGTGACCGAGGGTGACGGTGAGGACGGTGCAGAGACCGATCCTTCGGTGACCGTCGACCCGACTGAGGTGACTCCGGGCGACTCGACCACGGTCGAGGGATCGGACTACACCCCGGACAACACGGTGACCATCGAGCTCGTCGACGACGAGGGCAACCCGGTGGGCGAGTCGATCGAGGCGCCGACGGACGAGAACGGCAACTTCACCGAGGAGCTGCCGGTGCCGGAGGGCACTGAGCCGGGCGACTACACCGTCGTCGTCACCGACGACGAGACCGATGAGTCGGCCGAGGCTCCGCTGGTTGTCGTCGAGTTCGCTCCGTCGCTGTCGGCCGAGCCGCAGTCCGTCCCGAACGGTGAGGACGTGACCGTGATGGGCGAGGGCTACGTGCCGGGCTCCACGGTGAAGGTCGAGTTCGCCGCTCCGGAGAGCCAGGACGAGGTCTACGAGACCCTCGAGGGCGTCGACGTGTCGGAGGACGGCACATTCGAGGTCACCTGGACGGTCGAGGGCGTGCAGCCGTCGGCGCTGTTCATCACTGCGACCGACGAGTCCGACCCGAACATCAGCAGTCGCACGGCGGTGTCTGTTCCCCCGGGTCAGTCGACCGAGACGGAGGACCCGATCCTCACGGTCGACCCGAACCAGGCGGCTCCCGGTGACACCGTGACCATCGACGGCGAGCAGTTCGCTCCGGGCACGACCGTCACCGTCGACGTCGAGGACATCGACGGCAACGTTCTCGACACCATCGAGGACGTGCAGGTCGGCGACGACGGCACGTTCACCCACGAGTGGGAGGTGCCGGAGGGCATCGACCCGAGCGCCTGCGACGTCGTGGTCCTGACGGCCACCGACAGCGAGGGCAACTCGGCCACGAGCGTGCTCTGCGTCGAGGAGGCATCCTCGGAGCTGTCGATCTCCATCGAGCACGAGGTCATCACCCACGGTGAGACTCAGGTCGGTCACGCCTCCGGCTACGAGCCGGGTGAAGAGGTCTCGGGCTTCATGAACAGCACGCCCAGCCTCGAGCTCGGCACGCAGACCGCCGACGACGAGGGCACCGTGACCTTCGAGTGGGAGATCCCGGCCGAGGCCGAGGTCGCCGACCACACCTTCTCCACCTCCGCCGAGGGGTATGAGGATCAGTCGGTCGGCTTCGAGGTCGTCACCTCCGGCAGCGGCTCCGACGAGTCCGGCTCCGGTGAGGACGGCTCGGGCACGATCGGGTTCGGCACCTCCGGTTCCGGCACCTCCGGTTCCGGTGACTCCGGCTCCGGCGACTCGGATTCGTCCGACGCCTCCGGTGACACCGGCGACCTCGCCGACACCGGTGCGAACGGTGTCATCGCCCTGGCGGTCCTGGCCTCGTTGGCCCTGATCGCCGGTGCAGGCGCCGTGGCGTTCGTCCGGCACCGCCGGAACGCCGCATGATCACCGCTGAGTGATCCCGGCGTCGCATGACGCAGGTGGCCGTCCGGTCCTCCGGGACCGGGCGGCCGCCGTCGTGTCCGCCCCCGGATACGCACGATGACTGAGATGATCACAGACGTCCGCTGACCCGAACGTCCCCCTTCTCCGACCCCGGCCGCCCCGGATCGACAGGACTGTCCCCATGCCGAAGCTCCCTCCCGCCGAGACGCACCGCCGCACCGCCACCTCCGCCGGCCGGGGAGGAGGGCGCAGGATGCTGGGCGGCCTGCTGCGCGGCGCGGTCGGGATGCTGGGGCTGAGCGCTCTGGTGCTCAGCGGCTGCGGCGACGGCCAGGACGCGCAGCAGACGGCGGATGCGGACGAGTCACCTGCCGCGCTGCACGCCGCCGACACCGGCGAGCGGGCCGCGGCGTCCCTGGACTGCGCCGACGGCCAGCAGCCGCTCTCCCATGCGATGGACAACGGTGCTGAATGGTCGATGTGCTTCGCCGTCGACCCCGAGATGGGCATGGTGCTGCACGACGTGCACTTCGCCGCCCCCGGCGAGGAGCCGGTGCGGCTGATCCGCTCGATGGCCGTCTCCCAGCTCGAGGTCCCCTACGATTCCGGCGAGCGGCTGACCTCGGACATCACCCGCTCCGGCTTCGGCGGCACCAAGATGCACACGCTGACCTCCCAGGAGTGCGCCGGCGCGCTGATCAGCCACCCGGTGCCCGACATCGGCGACGGCACCCACGGAGAGACCCGCGACCGCGAGGTCCTCTGCTCCGCCGGCGAGGACTCCGGTCCGGCCTACCGACTGCGAGAGCGCGGCGAGGTCTACAGCGACCGCGGCGAGCAGTGGTCGCTGTCCACCGTCTCCAAGGTCGGCTGGTACGAGTACATCAGCCGGTACACCTTCGGATCCGACGGAAGCATCCGGCCCGCCCTGGGAGCCACCGGCGACCTCTCGCCGGTGGACTTCACCGACGAGGCCCACGGCTGGCCGATCGGCGAGGGAGAGGCCGACTACGCCGCCAGCCACTCCCACAACGCGGTGTGGAGGATCCGCTGGGGGCTGGGAGAGGACGAGCCGATGCAGGTCGAGCAGTACGACGCCGAGCCCACCGGCGAGTGGGGCGAGGAATCACCTGTGCTCGACGGCGGAACCACGACCATCGACGAACCGACGCTCGCCCGCGCCGAGGACCGGCGCTGGTGGCGCGTGATGGCCCCGGAGCTGACCAACGCCGACGACCATCCGATCTCCTACGAGATCTCCCTGGGCGCGACCGACAGCTTCACCTTCGTCCACGACCAGCAGGCCGCCCGGGAGGAGTCCGAGGACGGCGACGGCGACGACGGCGACAACGGTCATGACCACGAGCATGGAGACCTGGGCTACGACGTCGCCTTCACGCCGCACGACGACTGCGAGAAGTTCGCGACCCAGAACCGCGAGGGCGACTGCGGCTCCGGCGTCCCGGAGTATGTGGAGGACGCCGCCGGAGAGCCCCTGGAGGACGTCGTCTCCTGGGTCGCCGTCGGCTTCCACCACGTCCCTCGGGACGAGGAGCAGTCTCCGATGGAGATGCATTGGCAGGGCTTCGACCTCGTCCCCCGAGACTTCACCGCCCAGCGGCCCGACGCGCCCGAGGGTCGGCAGGACGTCAACGGGGTGCCGACCGACTCGCCCTACCGCGAGGACATCGACCTGGACGAGGCTGAGAGCACGGGAGACGCCGGCGAGGACTCCTGAGAAGCCTCTTCACGCCGGCCGCACGAGGATCCTGCGGCGAACCGTTCAGTCCAGACCGAGGTCGATGCCGCCCGCGACGGCGACGTGGGTGCTCCCGCCGACCCAGAGTCGGCCGTCCGCCACGGTGAGGTGCACCCGTCCGCGGCGGTCGAGCACAGTGCCCTGGGCGGCGGTGTAGGGCGTGGTGAGATGCCCCGCGTCGGTCAGCCACTGGCCCAGCGAGGCGTTGAGGCTGCCGGTGACCGGATCCTCGCGGACTGCGCCGGCGTCGTCGGGGAAGAAGGCGCGGACCTCCAGATCGGTCGCGGAGCCGTCTTCGCGCACGGCGGCGACACCGATGTACGGCGTGGACAGCTCCGGCGTGCGGCCGTAGTTGGGACGCAGGGACAGCACCGTCTCCGGTGAGTCGAGCAGCAGCCCGACCCAGCCCGGACCGTTGTCCGCCCAGGCGGCCCCGACGACGACGTCGCGGGAGATGCCGAGGGCGGCGAGGATCTGCTCGAGCTGCGCGTCGTCGACCGCGCCCGAGCGCAGCAGGTCCGGAGCGGCGAAGGCCAGCCGCTCGCCGTCGTCGCCGTCACGGCGGATCTCCACCATCCCGACGCCGCACTCCTGGATGATGACGTCCTCCCGGGCCGGCACGCCGCCCATGTCCAGCCAGGCGCGGGCAGTGCCCAGCGTGGGATGACCGGCGAAGGACAGCTCCTCGTCGAGCGAGAAGATCCGCACCCGGTAGTCGGCGACCGCATCGGTGCCGTCGTCCTGCGGCGGCAGCAGGAAGGTGCACTCGGAGAGGTTCGTCCACCGCGAGATGGCCTGCATCTGCTCGGTGGTCAGCTCCTGCGAGCCGCCGACGACGGCCACCGGATTCCCGGAGAAGGGGACTTCGCCGAAGACGTCGACCTGGCGGAAGGGGGTGCTGGTGGTGCTCCTCGGCCCGATGTCCATAGTCTCCAGCGTACGCCGCTGCGGCCGGTCGGCGCCCGGGCTCGTCTCCTGTGAGGCGGCGGTGTCCATACAGCTGCGCACCCTGTGGAGGACAGGGCTGTGAAGAAGTGGACCATGTTTTCCCCACACTTCACAGGTTCCTGTGGAAATCGTCCTGACCTGGGGAAATACAACACTGTCGTTTATCCACACTGTGGATGGCGGCTGTGGACTAGGAGCCCGGAAGGCTGACCAGAGTCATGCCCCCCAGCGTGAGCACCACCAGCAGCGCGGCCAGTCCGATCAATCCGAGGATCTGCCACAGATCACGCGGCGCGCCGCGCGGACCCCGTGGCGCCCGGGCGATGATCAGCGCCGTCAGCAGCCCGGTGACCAGTCCGCCCAGGTGCCCCTGCCAGGAGATGCCGGGCACCAGGAAGCTGACGGCCATATTGATCCCCACCAGGGCGATGATGCCTCCGGTCTGCGCGCCGGTGGAGCGCAGCAGCACGAAGAGCGCCCCGAAGAGGCCGAAGACGGCGCCGGAGGCCCCGACGGTCAGCGTGCCGGGTTCGGAGAGGAAGAGCACCGCCACGGAGGCGCCGAAGGCCGAGAGGACGAGCAGGCTCAGGTATCGCCATGTCCCGACGGCGGGCTCGATGGTCCGGCCGACGACCCACAGCGCCATCATGTTGAAGGCGATGTGCATGACGCTGGAGGGGGAGTGCAGCACCGCCGAGGTCAGCATCCGCCACGGCTCGAGGATCCACGGCGAGGTGTGCAGCGGGGCATAGCCCAGTGCGGAGGTGAGGTCGACGCCGGCCAGCCTCGGCAGGCCCAGCTGGGCGAGGTACATCAGCACGCACAGTGCGATGAAGCCGATGGTGACCACCGGTCGGCGCGGTCCGCGGCGCCGGCGGACGGCGGGGGCCGCGACGGGGCGACCCGGAGAGTCGGGCGGGGAGCCGGTGGGGGAGCCGGTGGGGGAGCCGGATGAAGCGCCGGGCGCGCGGAAGGCGCCGTATCGGGCGCCGTAGGCGGCGCCCGATACGGCCCCCGGGGAGCCGCCGGGCGAGGCGCCGGGCGGCGCGGAGTGCGGGGCCGGGCCGGGGCTCGAGGCGGGTCCCGGCGCAGATCCCAGCGCAGATCCCGGCGCGGCGCCGGTGCAGTCCGGGCAGAGAGGGGCGCCGCGTCGCCCGCGGAGAGGCAGGCGGCGCAGACCGGTCGGCCGCAGCCGCGGCAGCCGGCCGCGGCCGGCCTGTCCGGGTGCCGTGCGCAGGCGGGGACAGGCCGGCCGGCGGTGGAGCGGGACGACTCGTCGGTCACGAGGCGGGCTCCCGGGCGATCGTCGGGCCGTTCACGAGCCGCTCAGAGGGACTCGACGGTGACCGACTCGACGACGACGTCCTCGACCGGACGGTCGCGCATGTCGGTCTTCACAGTGTTCAGCTGGTCCACGACCTTCTTCGAGTCCTCGTCGGCGACCTCGCCGAAGATGGTGTGCTTGCCCTGCAGCCAGGTGGTCGGCGCCGCAGTGATGAAGAACTGCGAGCCGTTGGTGCCGGGGCCGGCGTTGGCCATGGCCAGCTTGTACGCGGAGGTGAAGTCCAGCTCGGGGTGGATCTCGTCGTCGAACTGGTAGCCCGGGCCCCCGACGCCCAGGCCGAGCGGGTCGCCGCCCTGGATCATGAAGTCGGAGATGATGCGGTGGAAGACGGTGCCGTCGTAGAGCGGGGTGTCGACCTTCTCCTCGCCGGTCTCGGGGTGGCGCCAGGTGATCGAGCCGGTGGCCAGGCCGACGAAGTTGTCCACGGTCTTCGGCGCGTGGTTGCCGAAGAGGTCCACGCGGATCTCGCCGAGGGAGGTGCGGATGACTGCAGTATGCGTTGCGATGGCGTTCATGCCTCCCATTGTCCCCCGGGGAGGTGCTCGACGTCAGGCGGGCACGCTCACGGCGGAATCCCGGCCCGTCCGGGAAGGTCCCGGTCGGCGTCGGAGCCGACGGCGGAACCGGGGTCGTCGCCGTCGTCGGTCCTCGGGGCTGATCAGGTCGCGGC
The DNA here is from genome assembly GCF_000220985.1 of Nesterenkonia sp. F. GTDB lineage: Bacteria > Actinomycetota > Actinomycetes > Actinomycetales > Micrococcaceae > Nesterenkonia. Next base: position 118,169 of record NZ_AFRW01000118.1, on the reverse strand, counting down.
GCATCATGGCAGGCGGAGGGGTGAAGGTCGTAAGCTGTGGAGAGCACACGAGCCTGAATCGGAGGACACGCATGTTCGGGAAGAAGAAGAAACCGAGCCGCAGCTGGGAGCGCACGGTGCTCGCCGGGCTGGACACGGCCCGCGACTGGTCCGCTCCGAAGCTCGGCTCCGCCGCCGACCGGGCGGAGGAGATCTACCGCGAGAAGGCTCCGAAGGTCCAGGCCGCTTCCACCCGCGCCCTGCAGACGGCCGGCAGCGGCGCCGCGGACCTCGGTCGACGCGCCCGGGACCTGTCGGCGCGGGCCTCCGACGGCCTGGCCGCGCAGTACGGGCGGCTGCCCGCCGAGGCACAGTCCGAGGTGGACAAGGTCCTGGCGAAGTACCAGGACACCAAGACCACCGTGCAGCAGAACTACGTGCCCGCCGCCTCGGCCAAGCTCAGCGGCTACGCGGACAAGACGGCGAAGCTGATCCACCGGGCCGAGGTGGACCCGCGTGTGGAGAAGGCGCTGATCCGGGCCACCGGGGACGAGAAGATCGTCAAGAAGCTCCGCAAGGGCTCCGAGCAGTACGCCAAGCAGGCCTCCGAGACGCTGAAGAAGCAGCAGAAGGCCGCGGAGAAGGCGGCGAAGAAGGCACAGCGCTCGGGCCTGAAGAAGGGCCTGCTGGTCTTCGGCCTCGTCGCCGCCGGTGCGGCGGCCGGCGTGGCCGCCTGGCGCGCCTCGCAGCCGGTGCAGGATCCGTGGAAGAAGCCGGAGCCCGTCACGCCGCGCTCCTCCGCCTCGCAGGTGGTGAAGCCGGCCGGGCCGACCACCTCCGGGGATGCGAAGGCCGAGACGCCGGTGACCGCGCAGAAGCAGCCGGCGCAGGAGACGAGCTCCTCCGCCGACGACTCGCAGGAGGGCGGATCCGACGGGGCGGCGGTCCCGCAGCCCAAGCCCGCCACCTGAGTCGCACTCTCGGCACGACAGAAGGCCCCGACCGACGGTCGGGGCCTTCGCGTGTCCGGGGGCTGTGGTGGGCTGTGCTGTGTGTGCAGGACGTCGCGCGTCGGCGACGTCGCCGGCTCACTTCCAGCGCATCGTCATGAAGAAGCCGACCATGGCGATGCCGAAGCCGACGGCGATGTTCCAGCCGCCGATGGCCTCGATCGGCAGCATGGTGCCGGAGATGTACCAGACGACCAGCCACAGCAGGCCCAGGATCATCAGCCCGAACATGGTGACCCGATACCACAGGGGCAGGGTCTCCTCCTCGAGGTCGTCGAAGCCCTCGGTGATCGGGTCCGAATCGTCCAGCGGGCTGGCCTTCGACAGCATGGACTCTTCGGCCTGGGGCAGACCGCCGCGGTTCGTCCGGCTGCGCTTGACGGCTCCGCGGTTCTTGCGACGCTTTGACTCTGGCACGGCGAGCTGTTCCTCACTTCGGTGGCCGCGTGCTCGACGGGCCCGACGGCCTCGTCGACGCGCACTCGGGTCGACTTCGGTATCCTGAACGCGTCTCCGCCGAAGATCGGCGGACACAGTGTCTGCGCGCCATTCTAACGGCTCGACCGCGACCGGGGGTCGCGGCCGATCGTCGCCCCGCGTCAGGAAGGACTGGGTCCCGCTCGATGTCGTCCCGCTCGTCAGCCCGCCCTCCGTCCGCGAGGAGGCCCCGCCCGCGCCGCGCCCGCGGCGGCGTCGCCGCCGCGGAGCCTGTCCGACCGCGTCCATCGATGCTCGCGCGCATCGTCTCCGTGGCCGGCGAACTGCTGATCACCGTCGGCGTGCTGGGCCTGCTCTTCCTGGCCTGGGAGCTGTGGTGGACCGGACTCGACGCCGAGCGCGACCGCGACGACGCGACCGACGAGCTCTTCTCGAATCTGGAGCAGATCGAGCCGCACGCTCCGGGAGAGGGCACCGGCGTGACCCTGGGAGACTCCGGGGATTCTGCAGGATCCGACGATGACTCCGACGGCGACTCCGGCGACGGCGGGGGAGACGGCGACGGCTCCGTCGTCCCGGAGCCGGAGAACATGCGCCGCTTCATCGAGGACGGTCAGGTCATGGCGATGGTCTACAGTCCGCGCCTGGGGTCAGACTGGGCCGCACCGGTCCGTGAAGGCATCGGGGACGCCCAGCTGAACACCACCGGGCTCGGGCACTACCCCAGCACCCAGCTGCCCGGCGAGCCCGGCAACTTCGCGATGGCCGGTCATCGCCAGACCTATGGCCACGTGCTCTGGGACCAGGACGAGCTGCAGGCCGACGACCGGATCTACGTGCAGAGCCCGGACGGCTTCTACACCTACGCGGTCCGGAGCACCGAGATCGTCGATCCCGGCGACTCCGAGGTGCTGGCCGAGGTGCCGGGATCGCCGGAGGAGACCAACGATGACACCTCCTGGCTCACGCTGACCACCTGCCATCCGCCGTACACGACGCTGCAGCGGATGGTCACCCACGCCGAGCTGGTCGACCACCGGAGCCTCGAGGCGGGCGCTCCGGAGGCGATCGCCGACCAGGTCGACGAGCTCGCCCGCGCCGACGGGACGAGTCCCTTCGCCTCCGGCGACGCCGAGACCGATCGAGAGGAGGGGCGCTAGGATGTATGCCTGGATATTCCGCAGTCTGCCGGGCCCGCTGTGGGTCCGCATCCTGATCGCCCTGGGGCTGCTGGCCGCCGTCGTGCTGCTGCTGATGGAGGTGGTCTTCCCCTGGGTCGACCAGTTCAACCTGCTCAACGACTCGACCATCGGAGACGCCGGCGCAGCGGGCGGACCGACGCCCGACGGGGCCGGATGACCTCGCCGGCTCCGCGCAGGACAGACGTGACAGCCACGATGCGATCCGGACGGTGACCATGACTGAGACCCCGACCCGCCCCGCGGATGCCGACGACGCCCCCGTCGAGCATGCCCGGATCCTGGTGGTCGACAACTACGACAGCTTCGTCTACACGCTGGTCGGCTATCTGCGCGAGCTCGGCGCCGAGACCACCGTGGTGCGCAACGACGACCTCACGCTGGCCGAGGCGCAGGAGCTGGCCGCCGCCCACGACGGGGTGCTCATCTCCCCGGGTCCCGGCACCCCGCGGGGAGCCGGCGTCTCGGTGCCGTTGACCCGCTGGTGCGTCGAGTCCTCCACCCCGATGCTGGGGGTCTGCCTGGGCCTGCAGGGCCTGGGCGAGGCGTTCGGCGGCACCGTCGGCCACGCCGAGCAGCTGATGCACGGCAAGACCAGCCGCATCACCCACACCGGCCATGCCCTCTTCGCGGGGCTGCCGGAGACCTTCACCGCCACCCGCTACCACTCGCTGGTGGTCAGCCCGGAGTCCGTGCCGGAGGACCTGGAGGTCACCGCCACCACCGACGACGGCGTGGTGATGGCGCTCGTCCACCGGCGTGCGCCGTTGTGGGCGGTGCAGTACCACCCGGAGTCGGTGCTCACCGAGGGCGGCTATCGGGTGCTGGGCAACTGGCTGGAGATGCTGGGACAGGGCGGCGCCGCCGAGCGCGGAGCGCGCCTGCACCCGATCCGCTGAACTGACCCGCCGAGCCGATCCGTCGACGGGCCCGGCGCGGCCTCCTCCGGCGAGTGTGCGGCAGCCGGCCGTCCCGCGCTCAGGAGTCCTGCGTCGGCGTCGAGGCGTCCCCGGTCGGGGAGGCCTCGGAGGTCGGGCTGGAGTCGCCGCCGTCGCCCTGGGACTCCGTCGCGGAGCCCTGGTCGTCGGGGGAGTCCGAGGCGTCATCCGTCGGGGACTCGGAGCCCTCGTCCGGGGAGGCGGTGTCGGAGGGAGATTCCTCGTCATCGGGCGAGGTGGAGTCCTCCCCCTCGTCGGGCGAGCCGGAGTTCTCGCCGTCCCCGGACTCCTCGGCGTCCGATTCGTCGGAGCCGCCGGATCCCTCGGAGTTTTCGGAGTTCTCGGAGTCCTCGGAGTCGTCGGAGTCCTCGGAACTGTCCGGTGATCCTGTGGCGACCGACAGCCGGACCGTCGCGTCCTGGGGCACGGTGGCGCCGGGCGAGAGCTGTTCGCCCTGGTAGAAGACTGCTCCGACGGTGCCGGCGGAGTATCCGCTGTCGCTCCACGGCAGCGCTGACCCGACGCTCAGCCCGTGCTGGTCGGACTCGAGCAGCCGAGTGGCCTCGCCCTCGTCCATCAGCCCGACGTCGGGCACTTCGACCATGCCGTTCGAGACCTGCAGATCGACCTCGTCGCCGCCGGAGACCTGCTCGCCGGCTCCCGGGTCGGTGGCGACCACGGAGCCCTCCTCCACCGAGGGGTGGGGGACCTCCTCGACCTCGCCGACGGTCAGCCCCAGCTCTTCCAGCTGCCGGACCACCTCGTCCTGCTCGCGACCCTGCAGATCCTCGGGGATGGTCAGCTCCTCCGGCCCGGTGGAGATGTAGAGCGTGATCTCCTCGCCCTGGCGGATGCGCTCGCCCGCGGCGGGATCAGTGCGCACCGCATGGTCGGCGGAGATCTCCCCGTGGGGGACTTCCTCGACCGCGGCCTCCAGGTCGGCGTCCTCCAGCGTGGAGACCGCCTCCTCGCGCGGCATCTCGGCCACGGCGGGGATCTCGGTCTGCGCGGTGTCCAGTGCGCGCACCAGGGCCCAGGAGCCTCCGGCGACGAGCACCACCAGGATCACCACCCACAGCCAGGCGAGGCCGCGGCGCCGACGCCGCGGCGGCTCGGCCGGTGCGGCGTGCTGCACCGGGTCCTCCGGCGTCCGTGCCGAGAGCGGGCCGCCGGTGGTCGCCGCGGCGGGGGCGACGACGTCGTCGAAGCCGCGGGTCCCGGCGGCGCCGACGGCGGGCAGCGCCGCAGTGGCGTCCTCCACCGGCACACCGCGCAGCGCCTCGGTGATGGCCTGGTCGAACTCCTCGGCCGTCTGGAAGCGGGCGGAGGCGTCCTTGGCCAGAGACTTGGCGACCACCGACTCCATGGCCGGGGAGACCTTCGGGTTCAGATCGGAGAGCCGCGGCGGCTCCTCGCGGACGTGCTGATAGGCCACCGAGACCGGGGACTCGCCCTGGAACGGCGGACGATTGGCCAGCAGCTCGAAGAGCACGCAGCCGGCCGAGTACAGGTCCGAGCGGTGATCGACGACCTCGCCTCGGGCCTGCTCGGGCGAGAGGTACTGGGCGGTGCCCACCACCGAGGACGTCTGGGTCATCGTCGAGGCCGAGTCCGCCAGCGCCCGGGCGATGCCGAAGTCCATCACCTTGATCTCGCCGTTCTGGCCGACCATCACGTTGGAGGGTTTGATGTCGCGGTGGACGATGCCCTTGGTGTGGCTGTAGCTCAGCGCCCCGAGCACCCCGGAGAGGTAGTCGGCGGCCTCCTGCTCGTCGATGGGACGTCCCAGGGCCTCGTCGATGCGCCGGCGCAGCGGCTCGTCGAGGTCCTCGGGGGAGCCGGCGTCGGCTTGCGGGGACTCGTCGCCCAGGTCCAGCACGTCGTGTCCCTGGGAGTCCTCCTCGGACGCGGGATCGTGGACGGCGGTCGCCTCGTCGTCGGCGGACGGGCGCACTTCGGTGCGGGCGTCCTCGGCGTCGGTCGCCTCGTTCTGGCCGGTGGTCTGCTTCGGGGTGCCGTGCATCAGATGCCGCAGCGTCACCCCCTCGACATACTCCATGACGATGTAGGGACTGTGCACTGAATCGTGCTGGGAGTCCTCGACGTCGGCCCGGCCGGTGTCGAAGACGCCGACGATGTTGGGATGGTTCAGCGACGCCGAGGATTGGGCCTCGCGCCGGAAGCGCCCCTGGAACTGCGGGTCGCGGGCCAGATCCGGGCGCAGCATCTTCACCGCGACCTGACGGTCCAGCGAGAGATCATGGCCCAGATACACGTCGGCCATGCCGCCGCGTCCGATCAGCGATTCGATCCGGTAGCGCCCGTTGAGCACCAGGCGGGGGGTCTCGGTCATCGTGTCATCCCCGTTCCTGCGGCCAGTGCGGCCGCGGCGATCGCGAGTCGGGTCGTCGAGCCGGCTGACGACGTCGGGGCGGCGTCGGGCTCCGTGGTGGCGTCGTCGTCGGCGGAGCCTGACTCCGCGCCGCCGTCGGCGGCATCGTCGGAGGGCGTCGTCGACCGCCCGTCACGGGCCTCGGAGCTCGTGGTGGGGGAGCTCTCCGGCGTGGTCTGCTCGGACTCGCCGTCGGGACTCGACGTCGACTCCGAGGCGGTGTCGTCGGCGTCGCCGGTGGCCCCCTCGGTCGGCGAGGAGGAGTCGCCGGGGTCGCTCGTCGGCTCGTCGCCGGGGTCTGCGGAGTCGGCGGAGGTGTCCTCGGAGCTCGGTTCCCCGGACCGCGAGGGCTGCTCGGACGACGGGGTCTCCTCCGCGTCCTCGTCGGGGCGGCCGGAGGGCTCGTCGGCGGAGGCGTCGCCGCCGTCGTCGGGCCGGGTCGTCGGACCGGCCGAGACCTGCAGCGTCACCGCGGTGCCGGGGGCGAGCTGCCCGGTGGGGTGCAGCGCGACCACGGTGCCGGCCGGGCTGTCGGAGGCGACCTCGTCGGTGAGGGCCTCCAGCCCGAGAGCCTCCAGCTCGGCGACGGCGGCATCGACCGTGAGACCGACGAACTCCGACTCCAGGACGCCGACGGTCTCGGCCTCCGTGGTCTCGGTGCGGGTGACCGTGGGCTGCGAGGAGGGCTCCGACTCGTCGTCGGAGGTGACCATCGGCACCAGCAGGGCGGCGGCCAGCGCCAGCGCGAGCACGATGATCAGCCCGATCAGCACCCAGCGCAGTCGGCGGTCGCCGTCGGAGGCGGACGAGGAGGACCGGCCGGATCCGCCGGCCGTTTCCCGGCGTCCGACGGACTCCGCCGGGGTCGCGGAGCTGGCCAGCGGCCCGACGCCGGCGGCCGAGGCCGCCTGTCCGCTCAGCGGTTCGTCGGCCGGCTGCTCGGGGGTGCGCGCCGTCGGCGCGGCCGCGGCTCCGGCCGCACCTGCGGCACCTGCGGCACCTGCGGCACCTGCGGCACCTGCGGCACCTGCGGCGCCGTCGGTCGTGGGGCGCGGCACAGCCGCCGTCGGCCGGGTGGCCGTCGGCACCTCCTCCGTGGTCTGTTCGTCTCCCCCGTCCGGACGATCCATGTGGTTCAGCAGGGACGGGACGGCCTCGACGGCGGAGTCGAGGTCGTGGCGCAGCAGCGCGTCGGCGGCCTCGGCGAGCTTGGTGGCGTTCATCGGCCGGTCGCCCGGGTCCTTGGCGAGCAGGGACATGATCAGCGCCCGCACCGGCTCGGGGACCGAGTCGGGCAGCCCGGGCGGCCGTTCGTTGACCTGCTTCAGCGCGATCGCGATCTGCGACTCGCCGGTGAACGGACGGTGCCCGGCTAGCGCCTCGAAGCCGATGACGCCCAGCGCGTAGAGATCGGAGGATCCGGTGGCGTTCTGACCGGTGGCCTGTTCCGGGGACAGGTACTGCACGGTGCCCATCACCTGGCCGGTGGCGGTCAACGGCACCTGATCGGCGAGTCGGGCGATGCCGAAGTCGGTGATCTTCACCCGGCGGGTGGGGGTGATCAGCAGGTTCCCGGGCTTCACATCGCGATGGACCAGCCCCTGGTCGTGGGCGACCTGCAGCGCGCGGGCGGTCTGGGCGATGATCGACAGCGTCTTCTCCCAGGAGAGCGTGCGGTCGCGCTCGAGGAGCACCGACAGCGGTCGTCCCGGGACCAGCTCCATGACCAGGTAGCCGGAGCCGGCCTGCTCGCCGTAGTCGTAGATGTCGGCGATGCCGGGGTGATTCAGCAGCGCAGTGTGACGCGCCTCGGCTCGGAAACGGCGCAGGAAGGCCTCGTCGCCGGTGTACTCCTCCTTGAGGATCTTGATGGCCACCGTGCGGCCGAGGACCTCGTCATGGGCCTTCCAGACCTCCCCCATTCCGCCGATCGCCAGACGCTCGGTCAGCTTGTACCGGTCGCCCATCAGGATGCCGACAGTCGGTCTCACTGGTCCACCGCCCCCTCGAACATGGTCTTGAGGTTCGACACGGTGAGGGCGTGGCCGTCCTCATAGGGAATGTCCTGATAGGCCACCGTCACCGCATAGGTGGAGTCGCCGACGTCGGCGAAGCCGGTGATCCAGGAGTTCACGATCGGGTCGCCGTTCTCGTTCGTCTCGCCGAAGTCCGCCGTCCCGGTCTTGGCGTGGATGTCGACGACGTCGCTCTGCGCGCCGATGGCGGTGCCCGACTCGATCGGGCCCTTCATCAGCTCGGAGAGCTCCTCGGCCGTCGACGAGGAGATCGGCTCGCCGAGCTCCTCCGGCTCGGGCTGCTCGAGGACCTGCAGATCGGGGCCGCGCACCGACTCGACGAGGTTCGGCTTCATCATGGTGCCGTCGTTGGCGATGGCCGCGGCGACCATGTTCATCTGCAGCGGAGTGGCCTGGACCTCGAACCCGCCGATGGCCGACTGGGCCAGGCTGGCCTGTGTGAGGTCCTCGGGGAAGACCGACTCGGTGACCGTCATCGGAATCTGCAGCCCCTCGTTGAAGCCGAAGGCCTCCGCGGTGCTGCGGATCTCGTCCTCGCCGAGGTCCATGGCGGCGGCGGCGAAGGGCGTGTTGCAGGACTGGGCGAAGATCCAGGAGAGCTCCGCCTCGTCGCGCTGCGCGCAGATGCCGCCGCCGAAGTTGCTGATCGGCGTGTTCGAGTTCGGCAGGTCGAGCTCATCGGGGACCTCGAGCTCCTCGTCGGCCGCGTAGTCGCCGGACTCCAGCATGGCGGCGGTGTCGATGAGCTTGAAGGTCGAGCCCGGGAAGAACCGGTCCTTGATCGCGGGATCGCCGTAGATGGGCGCGCCCTGGTTCTGCAGCTCCTCCTTGGTCGAGACGAACTGCGAGCTCGAGTGCGTGGCCAGCTGGTTCGCGTCGAAGCTCGGCTTCGAGGTCATCGCCTTCACCTCGCCGGTCTCGACGTCGGTGACCACGATCGAGCCCTGGGTGCCGTCGGCGATGGTGTCGTGGGCCAGTCGCTGCAGCTCCGGGTCGACGGTCAGCTCGACCTGGGCGCCCTCGGTCGTGTCGCCGGTGAAGAGCGACGTGATGCGGTCGAAGAACTGGCTGTCCGATTTGCCGGAGAGGTACTCGTTCATCGCGCTCTCCAGCCCGGTGGGCTGCTCGACGATCGAGTAGAAGCCGGTCAGTCCGGAGTACAGCTCGGAGTCGCGGTAGACGCGCTGGTAGTCGAACGGAGTGTCGGGGGAGGGCACCGAGTCGGCGATGGCCGTGCCGTCGACGGTGATCGCTCCGCGGGAGGCCCCGCGGTCCTGGTAGAGCTCGCGCACGTTCTGCGGATGCGCCTCGAGCTGGTCGGTCACTCCGACCTGGATGACGCTCAGCGCCGCGAAGAGGACCAGGAACAGGCCCACCGAGAACACCCAGGTATGGCGGATGGCGTTGTTCACCGGGCACCTCCTGCGGCGTCGTCGGTCGGGGCGGTCGGGCGGGGCGCGGTGTGCGTGGGCGCCTGGCGGGCCGGACTCTCCGTGCCGGCGGCGGACTCGCCGGTGGCGTTGACCATCGGGCCGACGACGATCGGCCGGCGGGCCGCGTGGGAGACCAGCAGCACCAGCGCGACGATCAGCCAGTTGGCCAGCAGCGCCGACCCGCCGGCGGCGAGGAACGGCGTGGCCAGGCCGGTCATCGGGATCACCCGGGTGATGCCGCCGAGGACCACGAAGACCTGCAGCACCAGCACCATCGCGAAGCCGACCGCCAGCAGCTTGCCGAAGGCGTCGCGGGTGCCGAGGCCGGCCCGCATGAACCGGGAGAAGAGCAGCAGATAGAGCATCAGGATCGCTCCGAGCCCGACCATTCCCAGCTCCTCGCCGAAGGACGCGAAGATCATGTCCGAGTTGGCCAGCGGCACGCGGTCCGGCATGCCGCCGCCGAGGCCGGTGCCGGCCAGTCCGCCGTTGGCCAGGCCGAAGAGCCCCTGGACGATCTGCAGCGAACCGCCGAACTCGCGGTTGTAGATCTCGGGGTCGAAGGCGTGCAGCCAGACGTCGACGCGCTGGCCGACATGCGGGACGGTCACCACGGCGAGCACGCCGCCCACGGCGACCAGCGCCAGCCCGATGAGGATCCAGGAGAGCCGGGAGGTCGCCACATAGAGCGTGGCCATGAACAGCCCGAAGAACATGATCGAGTTGCCCAGGTCGTTCTGCACCACCAGCACGCCGATGGCCAGGATCCAGGCGATGAACAGCGGTCCGAGGTCGCGGGCGCGGGGCAGCTGCATCGGGCCGATCCTCCGGCCGGCCAGCAGGATCAGATCCCGGCTGTTGGCCAGGAAGCCGGCGAAGAAGACCGCCAGGGTGATCTTGCCGATCTCGGCCGGCTGGAAGGAGGCGAAGCCGAGGTTGACCCAGATGCGGGCTCCGTTGACGCTCATCCCCAGCCCGGGGATCAGCGGCAGCACCAGCAGGATCAGGCTGACCACCAGCGAGATGTAGGTCAGCTGGCGCAGCCGGCGGTGGTCGCGGAGCAGCCACAGCAGCACCATGGCCGCGACCGCCGAGACCACCGTCCAGAGCAGCTGCCGGGGTTCGACCGGGTCCCCGCCGGAGGAGAGGTCCAGGCGGTGGATCATCGCGATCCCCAGGCCGTTGAGGGTGACGACGATCGGCAGCACGAAGGGGTCGGCGTACTTCGCCCGCAGTCGCAGCACCACGTGGAAGGCCAGCGCCACGGCGGCGAAGACGCCGGTGGCCACGTAGTACGCCGGCGTGATCGGCTCCTCCATGGTCACCGCGACCATGAACTTGGCCCCGACGCCGATGATCAGGGCGAGCAGCAGGAGCACCAGCTCGACGCCGCGGCGCGGCCGCGGAGCGGTGTCCACCTGGTCCACCTGCGTCATCCCTGATCACCTCCGTCGCGCGAGTCCGCGCCCTGTGCCGATGTCCGTCCGTCCTGCGAATCCGACGTGCTGCCCGAGGCGCCTCGGGTGCTCTCCTCCGAGGGCTGCGGACTGTCCGAGCCGTCCGCACCGCCCGAGTCCGACTCCCCGGCGTCCCGGTCCCCGTCCTGCCGCCGGTCGGGATCGTCGGCGCCGGGCGCGTCCTCCGGGAGGGTGCCGCGCAGCTGCGTGACGATGCTCTCGGCGTGGCGCCGGTCGTCGGCCGGGATGCCGCGGCGGACGCGCTCCTGGTGGTATGGGCTGAGGTCGTCGACGGCGATGTCGACGTGCTCGTCGGCCTCCGAGAGGCGGATCGGTCCCAGCGACTGCGAGACGCCGTTGAACACGGCCACCTCGCCGTCCTCCTCGCCGACGTAGTACTGCGTCTGGGTCCAGACGTACCCCAGGAAGAGCACCGCCGCCAGCAGCAGGGTGAGAAGGGTCACGAAGGTGGGCAGGAACCAGGCCCGGCGCCGGCGCTGGGTCGTCGCTCCGGCGGCCAGCGCCATCTCCTCCTCGTCGAGGTCGTCGAGGTCATCGATCCGGTCGGCGTCGTCGGGCCGGCGCTCCGCACTGCGCTCGTCGGCGCCGGTCGTCTCCCCCGCGTCGGGCGAGGACTCCCGGGCCGGTGCGGCCGCTCCCACCGAGGCGCCGTCGGAGTCGTCCGAGGACGCGTCGGAGGCGACGTCGCCGTCGTCGTCGGACCCTGCGTCTGACTCTGCGCCGGCACCTGCGCCGGCACCTGCGCCGGACCCGCCCTCGGCCGCGGCCCGGGATCCCGCCCCGGTGCGGTGCTCGTCGAGCATCTCGGAATAGGTGTGGCGCACCGGGATCAGCGGCTGTCCGTTGAGCAGCACCGCCATCGGGTGCTCGTCGACGTTGCGCGGGACCACCGGGATCATGCCGGTCTCGGTGGCCTGGGCGGCCGCACCGACCAGCAGGTGCGGTCGGGCTCGGTGCGACTGGTCGAGCATCGCCGCCGAGAGCGGGGAGAGCTCGTCGTCGGCGTCGGGGGCGTGGCCGGCCAGGGCTCCGGCGTTGACCACCGGAACCAGCTCCATGGTCTCGCTGCCGGCCTCGCCGCCGGCCTCGTCGCCGCCTGCCGCCGTCGACTCCGCGGCGGGGCGTGCGGCGTCGTCGTCCACATCGTCCGCGTCGTGCGCATCGTCCATGTCGTCGAGCCCGGAGCTCGCCAGGCCGACGTCGGCCTCCTCCTCGCCCGGGGCGCGTCCGGCCGCGGCGACGGCGCGGCGGCTCAGCGGCAGGCCGCGGCTGGGCGTCAGGTCGCCCTCGCCGGCCTCGACGACCTCCACGCAGAGGACGGTGACGTTGTCCGGGGCGCCGCCCTCGATGGTGAGGTCGACCAGCTCCTCGACGATCGACTCCAGCGACTGCGGAGAGCGCAGCTTCTGCTCGATCAGCCGGTCGGAGACCACGGCGTTGAGCCCGTCGGAGCAGAGCAGCCAGCGCTCGCCGGCCTCCAGCGGGAAGCTGGTGATGTCCAGCTCCGGCGAGGCGTCGACGTCGCCGAGCACGCGCATCAGCACGTTCTTGTGCGGATGGAACTCGGCCTCGTCGGGGTTCAGCCGCCCCTCGTCGACGAGCCGCTGGACGAAGGTGTGGTCCTTGCTGACCTGGCGGAACCGGCCCTTCTTCAGCCGGTAGGCCCGTGAATCGCCGATGTGGGCGAACTGCAGCCGGTCCCCGGTGACCAGCAGCGAGGTGATCGTGGTGCCCATCCCGGCGAGCTTCGGGTTCTCCCCGACGAGCTTGGAGAGGAACGCGTTGGCGGTCTGGATCTCGTCGGGCAGCACGGTGTCCGGGTCGGCGAAGCCGTGGGTGTCCAGATGGGCGAGGTCCAGCACCGTCGAGGCGCTGGCGACGTCGCCTCCGGCATGGCCGCCCATCCCGTCGGCGACCACGGCGAAGTACCGGCCCGCATAGCCGGAGTCGTCGTTCTTGGGGCGCACGGCGCCGGCGTCGGACCGGGCGGCGAAGCGGAAGACCAGGGACACGGGGCTACGTCCTCAGCTCCAGGACGGTCTTGCCGATGCGGATCGGGTCGCCCGGCTCGACGGTGGAGGCGCGGGTGAGCTGCTCCTCGGCCAGCCAGGTGCCGTTGGTCGAGCCCAGATCCTCCAGGAACCAGCGCGAGCCCTGCGGGAAGAGCCGGGCGTGCTTGCCGGAGGCGTAGTCGTCGTCGAGCACCAGCGTGCACTCCTGGGCGCGGCCCATCATGATCGGCGCCGACCCCAGTTCCAGGGTGGTGCCGGCGAGCGGGCCGTCGGTGACCGCCAGCGTGCGGGGGCGCGGTCGCTGGACCCCGGCGTGCGGCGTGCTGGTGGAGCCGCGCTCCTCGGCGGGGGCGGAGGAGGCCCGCGCAGAGCGTGCCGCGGCGGTGGAGGCGCGGGACTTCTTGGAGACCATGAGGTCGCGGCCCTGGGCTCCGACGATCGACAGGATCAGGATCCAGAGCAGCAGGAGCAGCCCGAACTGCAGGACGGTGACGGCGAGTTCGCTCATCTCAGCGGGCCCCCGGCGTCAGGCGGAAGCGCAGTCGCGCGCCGCCCAGCGAGACCAGCGCGCCGTCGGCCAGCTCGGCGCTGCTGCCGGCGCCCTGCAGCAGGGTGCCGTCGACGTAGGTGCCGTTGGTCGAGCCGAGGTCGCGGACCACGTGGCGCCGGCCCTCGACCACGACTTCGGCGTGGCGACGGGAGACGCCGGTGTCCTCGACGGTGATGTCGGCGCCGGAGGAGCGGCCGATCACCGTGCTGTCCGCCGTCAGCCGGTGCTGGCGGCCGTCGAGCTCGAGGACGCCGACCACGGCGGGCGCGCCCACGGCGGGCTGGGCCATCGTCGGCGCCAGGTCGTCCTGGGGAGACGGCGCCGGTCGGGCCGCCGGCTGGGACGGCTGGGGCGCGGCCGGGGCCGGTGCCGGGGGAGCGGGCCGCGAGCCGCCGACGGAGCCGGCGTCGGACTCCTGGCCGGCGTCGTCGGCGTCCTGGTCGGTCTGCGACTCGATGCCCAGCTGGCCGCGCTTGAGGTCGAGGTTCTTCACGAAGGTGGCCTTGACCGGTCCCAGCAGGGTGTATCCCTGCGAGTCGGCGTGCCGGATGATCTCCTCGCAGAGCTCCTCGGCGAGGGCGACGCCGTAGCGGCGCGCCTCGGCGAAGTCCTCGGCGGAGAGGCGGATCCGGTAGATGTTCGGGACGAAGCTGCGTCCCTGGCTCATGGTGAAGGACTCGCGGTCCATGTGCCGTCTGACAGCTGTGGCGATCTCCACGGGGCCGAGGCTCCCTCCGCGTCCGGAGAAGGCGCCGCGGACGGCTTTCTCGATGCCACGCTCCAACGTGTCGAGCAGGCCCACCGGCACCTCCTTCATCTCCTGTGCGACGGCGGCGCCGTCGTCGAGGGTTCTCATCAGGGCGTCTTCGAAGAGTCTACTGGCTCAGCCCATTCTGCAGGCTTCTCTCCGCGTCCGCGAACGGGATCGGACCCTCCCGGGGCTCTCTCCGGGGCATCGTCCAGGGAGCGTCCGGGCGGCGTCCGGGACGCACCCACCGAGGTTCGGGGCCCGACCACCGTCGGCCGGGGACGGGATCGGCGGCAGGGCCCCGGCGAGGAGCCGATCCGGCGGTCGCGGGTCTCGGGGGCGGTGCGCGCCGCGCCGCGGGCGGTACTGTGAGAGATGCCACGGGAACTCGTGGCCGGATTGTTATTCAGATTTGAAATAAACGCGAGGCGACCGCGGTTGTGCACGGACAGATCGGCCCGACCGGCCGACCGTCGACCGGCCGACCCGGTCTGCGGCCCCATCCACGATGTGAGGAGACCACCCCATGGCTCAGCTGACCCCCGGAACCTGGAAGCTCGACACCCACCACTCGGAGATCGGCATGACCGTGCGTCACGCCGGCATCTCCAAGGTGCGCGCCACCTTCGGCGAGGCCGACGGCACGCTGACCGTCGGCGAGGACGGCACCGCCTCGGTCGAGGCGACCGTCCGTGCGTCCTCCTTCGACTCCAAGAGCGCCGACCGTGACGCCCACGTCCGCGGCGGCGACTTCCTGGACGCCGAGAACCACCCGGAGCTGACCTTCCGCGCGACCGATGTGAAGGCCTCGGGCGAGGAGTTCGAGGTCGCCGGCGAGCTGACCATCCGCGGCGAGACCCGGAAGGTCACCTTCGAAGCCGAGTTCGGCGGCCAGGCGGTGGACCCGTTCGGCGCCACCCGCGCCGGCTTCTCCGCCTCCGCGGCGATCTCCCGCAAGGACTTCGGTCTGACCTGGAACGCTCCGCTGGAGGCCGGCGGCGTGCTCGTCGGCGACAAGGTCGCCATCGATCTGGAGGTCGCCTTCGTCCTCGACCAGGGCGAGTGATCGGCCGAAGCCTCGACCTGCTCCAAGGCTGACCCGGCGGCCGGCTTCGCAGCTGGCCGGCATCGGCGTCCCGTTTCTGGACGTATCTCGCGCGTCATGCGCCGGAGATGCATCCAGGAGCGGGACGCCGTTCGTCTCTCGGGCCCGGCCGGCCCCCTACGCTGGGCGCATGGAGCATCCTTCCGCCGCCGGACCCGCCGCCGGACCCGCCGTCGGACCCGCCGCCGGAGCCGCGCTCAGCATCCGCGAGCCGCTGCCCGGCGAGGCCGACGCGATCGCCGGCGTGCAGAACACCGCCTGGGCCGAGACCTACGCCGGTCGAGTGCCGGAGAGCTTCTACGACGAGGCCGCTCGGGAGCGCCGTCGGGGCATGTGGGAGGGGCTGCTGGCGTCCTCGGAGCTCGCCGAGGGGCGGCGGATCGCCCGCGTGGCCGCCGTCGACGGCGCGCCGGTCGGCGTCGCGCTCTCCGGGCCGTGCACGGAGGCGCACGCCGCTCGTGACGAGCAGCTGTTCATCCTTTACGTCCTCGCCGCCCACCAGGGGCGGGGTCTCGGAGGCGCCCTGCTGGAGGCGGTGCTCGGCGGCCGGCCGGCGCAGCTCTGGGTGGCCGAGGGGAACACGCGGGCGCTGGGCTTCTATCGTCGGCACGGATTCGCCCTCGACGGCGGGGCGGAGCTCGACGAGAGCTTCGGCCCCCGTGAGCTCCGCATGGTGCGCTGACCCCGCCGCCTCCGCCCGCATCCCGAGCCGGCGGCGGCGCCGCTCAGATGACGCCCTGGGCGATCATCGCGTCCGCCACGCGGGCGAAGCCGGCGATGTTGGCCCCGACCACGTAGTCTCCCGGCACGCCGTACTCCTCGCTGGTGGCCGCGCACTCGTCGTGGACGGTGGTCATGATCTCCGACAGCCGGGCATCGGTGTGCTCGTGGGTCCAGGTGTCCCGGGTGGCGTTCTGCTGCATCTCCAGCGCCGAGACGGCCACGCCGCCGGCGTTGGCGGCCTTGCCCGGGGCGAAGAGCACCCCGGCGTCGCGGAACCGGCGGATGGCCTCCGGCGTCGTCGGCATGTTCGCCCCTTCGGCGGCGGCCATGAGTCCGCCGCGCAGCAGCGTCCCGGCGTCGTCGCCGGAGATCTCGTTCTGCGTCGCACAGGGCAGGGCGACGTCGACGGCGACCTTCTCCGCCAGGGTCCAGACGTTCCGGCCGGGGATGAACTCGGCCCGCGGGCGCTCCTGCGCGTAGACCGAGATCCGCTCGCGACGGATCTCCTTGATCTCCCGGAGCAGCGTCGCGTCGATCCCGTCGGGGTCGTGCACGGCCCCGCTCGAATCGGAGGCGCCGACCACCCGTCCGCCCATCTCGTGGACCTTCTCCACGGCATAGGTGGCGACGTTGCCGGAGCCGGAGACCAGCACCGTCCTGCCGTCGAGGCTCTGTCCGTGGTTCGCGAGCATCCGCTCGGTGAAGTACGCCGTGCCGTAGCCGGTGGCCTCCGGCCGCAGCGTCGATCCGCCCCAGGTCAGGCCCTTGCCGGTGATGACGCCGGCCTCGAAGCGGTTGCTCAGCCGCTTGTACTGCCCGAAGAGGTAGCCGATCTCGCGCTGGCCGACGCCGATGTCTCCGGCCGGGACGTCGACCTCCTCGCCCAGGTGCCGCCAGGCCTCGGTCATGAACGACTGGCAGAAGCGCATGATCTCGCCGTCGCTGCGGCCCTTGGGGTCGAAGTCGCTGCCGCCCTTCGCTCCGCCGATGGGCAGGCCGGTGAGGCTGTTTTTGAAGACCTGCTCGAAGCTGAGGAACTTCATCGTGCCCAGCAGCACCTCGGGGTGGAAGCGCAGGCCGCCCTTGTACGGACCCAGCGCCGAGTTGAACTGCACGCGGAATCCGCGATTGATGCGCGCCCGGCCGGAGTCGTCGACCCAGGGGACGCGGAAGATGATCTGCCGCTCGGGCTCGCACATCCGCTCGAGGACGGAGGCCTCCATGTACTGCGGATGCTTGGCCAGCACGTGGTGCAGCGAGTCGAAGACTTCGCGGACGGCCTGGTGGAACTCCGTCTCGCCGGGATTGCGCCCGGTGATCTGCTCGAAGACGGAGGAGATGTGCGCGGTGTGCGGAGCCACGATGTGCCTTTCCAGCAGTCCGGACGACGGCGGATGCTGGGGCGAGCCTATATGGTGCGGCGGGCGACACCGCGGGTGTTTCACCTGCGGTCCGCCGGGCGGTGGGGTCGTCGGCCCGGGAGGATTAGGCTGGGCGCCGGACGCCGTTCCGACCGACGCCGATCATCCCCAGGAGGATCCATGGCAGAGAAGACTCCGCACCAGAACGTCACCTTCGACATCGAGGGCGGCACCGCCCACGGCTATCTGGCGCTGCCGGCGTCGGGCTCCGGGCCGGCGGTGGTCGTCATCCAGGAGTGGTGGGGGCTGACCGACCACATCAAGGACGTCGCCGACCGGCTGGCCTCCGCGGGCTTCGTGGCGCTGGCCCCGGACCTCTACGGCGGGTGGATCACCCACGACGGCGAGGAGGCCGGCGAGATGATGTCCAAGCTGCCCGCCGAGGAGGGCGCGCGCCAGCTCGCCGGCGCCACCGACTTCCTGCTCGGCCATGAGTCCGTCACCTCGAAGACCGTCGGGGCGATCGGCTTCTGCATGGGCGGCGGCTTCGTGCTGGCCCTGGCCGCCCAGCAGGGCGAGAAGGTCTCGGCGGCCGTCCCGTTCTACGGCGTCGGCCAGGCCGTGCCGGAGGCCTACACCGGACTGACCGCCGCAGTGCAGGGCCACTATGCCGAGCAGGACGCGATGTACCCGGTGGAGAAGGCCCGTGAGCAGGAGCAGCAGATCCGCGACGAGTCAGGCGCGCAGGTGGAGTTCCACTATTACGACGCCGGCCACGCCTTCCACAACGACGAGAACCTGATCGGCACCTACGACGCCGAGAAGGCCGCGCTGGCCTGGGGTCGCGCAGTGGACTTCCTGACGGCGAAGGTGGCCTGAGGGCGGCCTGACGCCTGCTGACGCCTGGTGTTCGCCGCGACGGCGCGCCGGGCCGGCCCTGTGCAGGATGTGGGCCGGTCCGCGCGGTCGTCGCGGCTCGAGCCCGAGACGGTGTTGATTCGTGATCGCGCCTGTTGACATGTGAGTGCAATCACGCGATGCTGGGGCTGTACGGTTCCTCGCCGCCCCGGCGCCTCTCCCGGTCTCTCGCATCGATCGACGGAAAGGCGCACGGCGCGATGAGTGAACGGTCACTCGACATGAGGGAGGAACACCATGACGTGGAGTTCACGAGGCATCCGCTCTGCCGCGCTGCTCTCGGTCGGCGCTGTGGCGCTGACCGCCTGCGGCGGAGGCGGCGGTGGCGAGGGCGACGGTGACGTCACCCTGCGTTTCACCTGGTGGGGATCCGACACCCGCCACGAGAACACCGAGGAGATCATCGAGGTCTTCGAGGAGGAGAACCCCGGCATCACGGTGGAGGCCGAGTACGGCGACTGGTCGGGCTACTGGGACAGGCTGGCCACCCAGTCGGCCGGCGGCGACGCCCCGGACATCATGCAGATGGACGAGCAGTACATCCGGGAGTACGCCGAGCGCGGCGCGCTGCTGGATCTCTCCGACGTCGACACCTCCGAGTTCCAGGATGCGGCGGTCGAGGGCGGACAGACCGAGGACGGTCTGATGGCGGTCAGCCTCGGCGTGGTCGCCTTCTCCATGGTGGCCAACACCGACCTCTACGACGAGGCCGGCGTGGACCTGCCCGACGACAGCACCTGGACCTGGGAGGACTACCAGGAGGCCGCCGCCGAGCTCGGTGAAGGGACGGAGGACGGCGTCTATGGCGCCACGAACCTCGGCGAGCCGATGGGGCTGCAGCTCTGGCTGCGTCAGCAGGGAGCGGAGCTGTTCACCGAGGGCGGCGAGCTTGCGCTGACCGTGGACCAGGCGGCCGAATATCTGGAGTTCACCCAGGGGCTCGTGGAGGGCGAGGGGTTCCCCTCGTCCGACTTCATCTCGGAGACCCGCGGACTGGGCCCGGAGGACGGTCCGATGGGCGCCGGCGAATCGGCGATGCAGACGTGGTGGGCCACCCAACTCTCCGCGCTGAGCGGCGCCTCCGGGGCGGCCCTGGAACCGCTGCACATGCCCAGCAGTGCGGGAGGCGCCGCGGAGAACGGTTCCTGGATCAAGGGAGCCATGTTCCTCTCGGCCAGTGCTGACACCGATCACCCGGAGGAGGCGAAGCAGTTCATCGAGTTCTTCGCCAATTCCCAGGAGGCCGGCGAGATCAACGGCATGGAGCGCGGTCTGCCCGCCAACCTCGAGGTTCGCGAAGCGGTCCTGGAGGATGCCGACGGCCCGGAGCAGAAGGCCGCGGAGTTCATCTCCGAGGTCGAGGAGCAGGTGACCTCCGGAGTGCCGGTGCCGCCGTCCGGCTTCGGCCAGTTCATGAACATCGTGATCCGTGCTCAGGACGAGGTGGCCTTCGACCGGCAGGATCCGTCCGAGGCGGCCGAGACCATGGTGGGCGAGATGGAGACCGCTCTGCAGTGATCAGCGTCCACGAGGGCGCCCTGCTCCGGGCGCGGTGAGGAGAGATAGGCTGGGGGCGTGACTGACGACGCCGCCGGCCCGCCGCGCGAGGTGCTCCGCCTCGGCGCGATCCCCGGGGCCACTCCGGACAAATGGGCCGCCCGCTGGCATGCCCGCTTCCCGGAGGTCCGGCTGCAGGTCGAGTACTTCGACGACGCCGGCCAGTTGAAGCGGCTGCGTGCCGGCACCGTCGACGTCGGCTATCTGCGGCTGCCCGAGGGCGAGGATCTCGATGCCCTCGTCGACGATCCCGAGACCTTCCACCGCGTGCTGCTCTACCGCGAGGAGCCGGTGGTCTGCGCCTCGCGCGACCACTGGATCGCAGCGGCCGAGGAGTCGGTGACCGCCGAGGACATCGCCGAGGAATCGCTGCTGGACCCGGCGGGCATGGTCGATCCCGCGAGCCTCGACGTCCACGCCCCGCGCGCCGGCGTCGAGCTGGCCCGCGCCGAGCGGCTGGCGATGGAGGTCGTCGCCTCCGGAGCCGGACTGCTGGTCCTGCCGAACTCGGTGGCCCGCATGCTCTCCCGCAAGGACGTGGTCATCCGCCGGCTCGAGGACCGGCCGGGCTATGCGGTCGGGCTGTGCTGGCTGCGCAGCGCCGACGACGAGGCGGTCCAGGAGTTGATCGGCGTCGCCCGCGGACGACGTGCCGGATCGGTGCGCTCGGCCGGCATCTCCGAGTCCTCGGGCCGGAGCGCGAAGTCCGCGAAGGCTGAGAAGTCTCAGAAGTCTCAGAAGTCCGGGGGCTCCGGCTCCTCCGGGCGCTCGGGCCGGGCTACGCCGGCAGGCGCTCGCGGAGGGCGGCCGCGGCCCGGTGGGGGTCCTCGGCCTGGGTCACGGCGCGGACGACCACCACGCGGTAGGCGCCCGAAGCGCTGACCTCGTCGATCGTGGTCTCGTCGATGCCGCCGATGGCGAAGAACGGCTTCGAGCTCTCCAGCTGCGCGGCATGACGTGGCAGCTCCAGCCCGACGGCGGCGCGGCCGGGCTTCGTCGGAGTCTCCCAGACCGGGCCGGTGCAGAAGTAGTCCAGCGCCGGATCGGCCGCCGCGTCGTCGACCTGCTCCGGGGTGCGGCAGGACAGCCCGACGATCACATCGTCGCCGAGGACCTGCCGGGCCTGATCGGCGGTGAGGTCCTCCTGGCCGATGTGGAAGACGTCGACGCCGGTCACTGCGGCGACGTCGGCGCGGTCGTTGGCCGCGGAGAGGCAGCCGTGAGAGTCGGCGACCTGGCGCAGCAGGTTCAGCGCGGCGATCTCCGTCTGCACCGCGACGTGCTTGTCGCGGACCTGGATGATGTCGACGCCGCCGCTGTAGGCGGCCTCGAAGAAGGCCTGCAGCGCGTCGAAGTCCAGCTCGTCCACCGGACCGGCGTCGGGCGCGGTGATGAAGCGCTGCAGGTCGGTGCAGGCATAGAGCCGCGAGGCCATCAGGCGTCCGCGGCGCAGCTGGCCGATGGTGTGCTGGCCGTGGGAGGGCTCGTGGTCGGGCGCCGCAGTGTTCATGCCTCCAGACTACCCTCGGACGGCGGCCGGACCAGCGGTGCGGGTGCGGATCCGGGCGAGCGGAGGCAGGATGGAGGGGCGCCGTCGGAGACCCCGACGACACCGGACGACGGGAGACGAGCGATGCATGGGATGACGGGGCAGGACGTGGCCGCGCCGGACGTGATCGTGTTCGACGTCAACGAGACGCTCTCCGACATGGCTCCGATGGGGCGGGCGTTCGTCGCGGAGGGCCTGCCGGAGCACGTGGCGAGGACCTGGTTCTCCGAGGCGCTGCGCGACGGATTCGCCGTGACCGCCGCCGGCGGGGCCGCCCCTTTCGCCGAGATCGCCCGGGATGGGCTGGTCCGCCTGGGCGAGCAGGCTCGTCTGGAGGCCCCGGAGACTGCGGCCGAGCGGCTGATGGGGACGTTCAAGGATCTGGACGTGCATCCCGACGTCGTCGCCGGCGTCCGGGCCCTGGCGCCGTCGGCCGAGCTGGTCACCCTCAGCAACGGGACCGCGCGCGTCGCCGAGCGGCTGCTGGAGCGTGCGGGGCTGCGCGAGTCGTTCTCCCGGCTGCTGAGCGTCGAGGATGCTCCGGCGTGGAAGCCGGCGCGCTCGGCCTATGAGCACGCCGTCGCCCGCTGCGGCGCGGATCCCGGACGGATGATGCTGGTGGCGGTCCATCCCTGGGACGTCCACGGCGCGCACCGCGCCGGTCTGCGCACCGCCTGGATCGATCGGGAGGGATCCCGCTATCCGGGCCATTTCGCCGCGCCTGACCTGCGGGCGCCGGATCTTCCGTCGCTGGCCGAGCAGCTGGCGCACCTCTCGGGCTGAGTCGGCCGGCGAAGGACGGCGGAGGCCGGGATCGGGCGGTCCAGACTGTGAGAGCCGCCCGAGCGTCGTTGACCGAGGGTCGGGTGAGGAGCAGTCTTCTCAGTCATGACGCACACACCTCCTTCCGCTTCCGAGGCGCGGCGGGCGACGGCGCCGGCCTCCGACGCGCGGGCCTCGCGCGGCGCCCGCCTGGCGGTCACGGTCTTCCCGCTGCTCATCCTCGGCGGGGCGGCGCTGGCGCTGCTGATGCCGTCGACCTTCGAGCCGCTGAGCGCCGGCATCACCCCGGGGCTGATGGTGATCATGTTCGGCATGGGGCTGACGCTGACCGTGCCGGACTTCGCCCTGGTGCTGAAGCGCCCGCTGCCGGTGCTGCTCGGCGTGGTCTTCCAGTTCGCGATCATGCCGCTGCTGGCCCTGGGGATCGCGACGCTGCTGCAGCTGCCGCCGGCGCTGGCCGCCGGCATGGTGCTGGTCGGCTGCGTGCCCGGCGGGACGTCGTCGAACGTGGTCACCTATCTGGCCCGCGGCGACGTCGCGCTCTCGGTGACGATGACCGCGGTCTCCACGCTGCTCGCCCCGCTGCTGACCCCGGTGCTGACCCTCTGGCTGGCCGGCCAGTACCTGCCGGTGGCGGCGACGGACATGGCGACCACGATCGTGCAGATCGTGCTGATCCCGGTGGTCGGCGGCATCGTGCTGCGTCTGCTGCTGCCCCGGGCCGTCGCCCGCGTCCAGCCGGTGCTGCCTTGGGTCTCGACGCTCGGCATCACCTTCGTGGTGGTGGCCGTGGTGGCCACCTCGCACGACGTCATCGCCTCCGCCGGCGCACTGCTGATGCTCGGCGTGGTGCTGCACAACGTGCTCGGGTACGGCATCGGCTACCTGGCCGGGACGCTGACCAGAGCCTCCACGGCGACCCGGCGCGCGATCGCCGTCGAAGTCGGCATGCAGAACTCCGGGCTGGCCGCCGGGCTGGGCGGACAGTACTTCTCCGCAGAGGCCGCGCTGCCCGGGGCGATCTTCTCCGTCTGGCACAACATCTCCGGCGGGCTGCTGGCCTCGCTCTGGGGTCGCCGGGCGGGGTGAGGGCGGCTCGTCGTTCCTGGGGCGCCTGCGACAGGGCCCTCCTGGCATCGCTGACAGGCCGGTACGACTCTGTGGACCACGACCTCACCACCAATAAGCAGGGTAGGCCGCACCGCCCGTCCGGGCGCGCAGCACACCGGCGAGCACGAGGACTGCGGCGGCCGCCCCGGCGCAGACGATGAAGGACAGCGGCTCGTCGACGGTCATGGCGCCGATGACCGCCGTCGCCGCCGCGGGCGAATGAGACGTGCGAGTGACGAGCATCGCCCCCAGCGCAAGTCCGCCGGCCAGCGCCGCCGCCCAGAGGGAGTGGCTCGCCAGCCCGACGAGCACGCCCACGACTGCGGAGATCACCTGGCCGCCGATCACGTGCCGCGGCTGGGAGAGCGGGAGCGTCGGGGCGCCGGCCACCAGAGCCATGCTCGCCGCCATCGGCGGGATGAGCAGCAGGTGGCCGCTCAGCAGGCCGAGCAGCACCAGGGCTGTCAGGGCGCCGGTCGACGCCAGCGTGGCGACGATGATCGTGGCGATCGGCGGGCGCGCCGGAGCGTGGCCGGCCCGGATCGACGACCAGGCCGTCGACACGGGGGCAGGCAGTGCGCTCGACATGCGGAGTCCTCTCATCGATGATGAGAACGATCGTTCTCTTCGGTGTCGACTAGACTAGAGAACGAACGTTCTCCAGTCAACAGAGCCGTCGAGGCAGGAGCGAGGTGCACTCATGGACGCAGCCGATGCGAGGGACCCGACGAGAGTCGAGGGCTCGGCGACCGGACAGGCCTCCGCGCGCCGCATGCCGCCGTCGTCCCAGGAAGCGGCCCTGCTCGACGCCGCCGAGGAGCTGTTCTACGAGGAGGGGTACCAGGCGGTCGGCATGGATCGCCTGCGCACTGCGTCGGGTGTGCCCCTGAAGCGCATCTACGGACTCTTCCCCGGGAAGGAGGCGGTGGCCGTGGCGATGCTCGACCGCCGCGACGCTCGGTGGCGAGGTGCGCTGGACACCCATGTGCGCCGACACGAGGACCCTCACCGCCGAGTGCTCGCCGTCTACGACTGGCTGGAGGAGCGGCTCGTCGGTCCGGGCCATCGGGGGTGCGCCTGGATCAACGCCTTCGGCGAGCTCGGCGGCACGTCGGAGCCGGTCGCCGAGGCCGTCCGGCGGCACAAGGCGTCCTTCCGGCGGGACCTCGGCGTCCTGGTCGCCGAAGCGGGGGCCTCGACCGCCACGGCCGACGCGATCCACCTGCTCGCCGAGGGTCTCCTGGTCACCGGCGGGATCGTCGGCGACGCCCGGGCGGTCGCCCGGACGGCGGCCGAGGCGCGGGAGGCGGCGGACCGACTGCTTCAGTCGACGGCTGCGGGATCTCGTATCGCAGGGCTGTGAGATACCGCAGCGCAATAGTCCGGCGACATCTCGCAACCCTGCGACAAGAATGAGCTCCGGGCAGCTGAGGGACCGCCGACGAATCCCGCGACCCCGGCGTCAGCGGGCGTCGGCCGCGGCCGACGTCGTCGACGTCGATCCCGCCCCCGGCGAGGCGATCAGCGGATCCCGGCGCAGCAGCATCACGAGCGAGACCGCCAGGGCGAGGATGACGAAGATGAACGGCGCGGCCGAGAGCATCACCGCCGTCTGCAGCGCCTGAAGCCCGCCGGCGTAGAGCAGCACCGCCGCCGTCGCGCCGGTGAGCACGCCCCAGACGCCCATCACCGGACGTGATGGGTGCATGCGCCCGTCGGAGGAGATCACCGAGAGGACATAGGTGTTCGAGTCGGCGCCGGTGATGAAGTACAGCACCACCAGCACGACGGCGACCACCGAGGTCAGCATCGTCAGCGGCAGCTGCTCGAGCAGGCCGAAGAAGGCGGTGTTGATGTCCGCGGCGGCGGCCTCGCCGATGGCGGTGCCGCGCTCCAGGTCCATGAACATCGCCGAGCCGCCGAAGACGGTGAACCAGGCGGAGAAGATCAGCGACGGCACTCCCAGGACGACGAGCACGAACTGCCGGATCGTCCGGCCGCGGGAGATCCGGGCCAGGAAGATCCCGACGAAGGCGCCCCAGGAGATCCACCAGGCCATCATGAAGTAGGTCCACCACTGCATCCAGGCGAGGTCGTCGCCGTCGGCGGGCAGCATCAGGCTGATCTCGACGAAGCCGCCGGCGTAGCTGCCCAGGGAGCGGAGGAAGAGGTTGATCAGCCAGCTCGTCGGGCCGGTGACCAGCACGAAGGCCAGCAGCGCGGCGGCCAGCACCATGGTGGTCTGGCTGATCATCCGGATGCCGCGGCCCACGCCGCTCATCGCCGAGGCGGTGAACAGCACGGTGATCAGCGCGATGACCGAGACCTGCACGCCGGTGCGGGTCAGCTCGAGTCCGGTGACCTGGCTCAGGCCCTGGCTGATCTGGGCGGCGCCCAGGCCCAGCGACGTCGTCGTGCCGAAGAGCGTGGAGAGGATCACCAGGACGTCGACGGCCTTGCCGACGAGCCCGTCGGCGTGCCGTCCGATCAGCGGGCGCAGGATCGGCGAGACCAGACCCTTGTTGCCGAGGCGGTGGGTCGAGTAGCCGATGGCCAGGCCGAAGGTGGCGAAGACCGCCCAGGCGTGGATTCCCCAGTCGAGGAAGGTGAAGCGCAGCGAGTCGACGACGGCCTGCTGGCTTCCCGGCTCGGAGAGGCCGTGCGGCGGGTCGAAGAGGTGGGTGACCGGCTCGGCCACGCCGTAGGTGATCAGCCCGATGCCCATCACTGCGCCCAGCAGCATCGCGATCCAGGCGTAGGTGGGGTACTCCGGCCGCGAGTCGTCGCCGCCGAGCCGGATGCGGCCGAAGCGCGAGCACGCGAGCACGAGCAGCAGGCCGATGAGGCCCAGCGGGATCAGCATCAGCGACCAGCCGGCCGAGGAGGTCACCCAGTTCATCGCCGCGTCGGCGGCGGTGCTCATCCGCTCCGGCCAGAAGCCGGCGACGGCCAGCAGGGCGACGATCAGGGTGACCGCGGTGAAGAAGACTCCGTTGAGAGCCCGGCCGGGGGTCTGCGGCTCGGCGGGGAAGCGCTCGGCGGTGTCGCGGCGGGGCCGGTCGACGACGGCGGCTCCGCCGGTCGCGGAGTCGGGGTCGTCGGAGTCGGGATGGTCCGGAGAAGAGTGCTCGGCGGCGCGTGGGTGCGGCCCAGCAGGGTGGTCCTGCGGCATGGAGACGGTCCGTTCGTCGGGGAGGGAGGATCGCCGTGGTCGGCGCGCAGGTGAGGAGACGTCTGCGGCGGACTGCCGCCGGCCGGGGCACCACGGTGCTGGAAGGACGGTCCGACGGGCACCGGGCGGCCGCTCGGCGGGGCGAGCATGGCGAGAATCCGCACTACCCTACACCCCCGGCCCGTGCGGGTCACGTCCCCGGCAGGGTGCCCCGGCCGGGAAGGCGGCCGGGGCACCGCGCGCGGCGTGCTCGACGAACCGTGTCGGCCGCCGTCGTCGGAGGGGCGGGCGTCCGAGTCGCCGAGGCTCAGAGGACCTGGCTGGCCTGCTCGAACTCGAAGCGGCCGCCGCGCGGACGCTGGGCGTCGTCGTGCTCCGGGTGCGGGGCGTGGCCGACGTTGACCACTGCGATGGTCTTCCAGCCGGTCTCCGCGTGCACCGCCGAGTCGACGCCGGCGGGGTCCAGGCCGGTCATCGGACCGACCTGCAGGCCGTGGGCCCGCAGCGCCAGCAGCAGGTATCCGAGCTGGATGAAGGCATTGTCGCGGGCGAGGCCGTGGCGGGCCTCCTCCTGCTCGGCGAAGTTCTCCTTCAGGCCCGGCATGCCCGGGGTCAGGAAAGGCATGTGCTCGTGCCACCGCGGGTCGTAGGCGGCGATGATCGTCAGCGGCGCGGCCAGGGTCTTCTCCTGGTTGCCGCCCATCAGGTGCTCGACGACGGCGCGGCGGGACTCCTCGCCGGAGGCCAGGGTGAGGCGCAGCGGCTGGTTGTTGAACGCGGTCGGCGCCCAGCGGAGGTCCTCGTAGGCGCGACGCACGACGTCGACGTCGACGGGCTCGTCGGTGAAGTGGTTGGTGGTCCGGGACTCGGCGAAGAGGCGGTCCACGGCCTCGCGGTCCATCACGGGGCTCTGGGCAGTCTCGGTGCTGGTCGACGTCATGCGTCCTCCTGCGGGATCGGGGTCCGGTGGGGCCGGCCGGGCGGCGGCCGTGTCCGTCCTGCGCCAACGCGTCGAGGCGCAGGGGTGTTCCGGAAAGTTTGAAACAGTGAGGTGCATCACCGCAGGTCGGGGTGCCGTCGGGCGGGGTGGAGGCGGCGATTGGCGGACCCCGCCGGGAGGAGTGATAATCTGTCTGCAGAGTTCCACGGACCTCCGAGTCCGGGCTCAGCGCGGATGTAGCTTAATGGTAAAGCTTCGGCTTCCCAAGCCGACGACGCGGGTTCGATTCCCGTCATCCGCTCCATCGAGTCGAGGCCCCGCAGCGATCGTGCTGCGGGGCCTTCGTCGTGTCGCCGCGTCGCCGCGTCCAGCACCGGCCAGCGCGGCGTCGCCCGGGCCCGACGCTTCCCGTTGTCACCATCGGCCCTGGTCGATAGCGTGAAGTGATGGATTCCACAGCTGTCGACGCCGTGATCGAGCGGGCCGTGTGGCACGGCCTCGCCCTGCAGCAGGACAGCGTCGAGATCATCGACTCGGGCCTGGACTTCCGTGTCGCGCTGGCCGACGACGCCGCCGGGGAGCGCTGGGTGCTGCGCATCCCGCGGCGCGACGACGTCGTCGCCGGCCTGGACGCCGAGGCCGCGGTGCTGGAGCTCGTCCGCGACCACCTGACCGCCGAGGTGCCGCGCTGGGAGATCCGCGAGCCGGAGCTGCTGGCCTACCGCGCGCTGCCGGGCCGCCCCGGGCTCAGCGTCATCGAGGGTGAGCCGCAGTGGCATATGGACCCGGAGTCGCTGAGCTATGCGCGGTCGCTGGGCCGGCTGCTCGCCGAACTGCACGCCGTCCCGCGCGCGGAGGTCGAGGCCGCCGGCGTGGAGGTCTGCGACCCCGGCGAGGTCCGCCGCCGCTGGTGGCAGGACGTCGAGACCGTGGCCGAGGAGTTCTCCGTGGATCGGGCCCTGCTGCGCCGCTGGCGCACCTGGCTCGACGATGACTCCCTCTGGCCGCAGCGCTCGGTGATGACCCACGGCGAGCTCTATCCCGCCCACACGCTGATGGGCGATTCCGGCGAGGTCACCGGGGTGCTCGACTGGACCACCGCCCGCGTCGACGACCCGGGCCGTGACTTCATGCACCAGTTCGCCCTGGCCGGCCAGGACGTCTTCGCCGAGACCGTCGCCGCCTACGAGGCCGCCGGCGGAGCCGTCTGGCCGCGGTTGTCCGAGCACTGCCACGAGCTCTGGGCCGCCGGGCCGGTGGGGTATGCGAAGTTCGCCCTGCAGACCGGCGACGCTCACCATCGCAGCGCCGCGGCGGCGCTGCTCGACCCCGACGGCGACTGAGTCGCCCCTGCGGGCCGGATCAGCCGCGTCGACCCCGGGGCGCCGGCGGCCCGCAGCAGCCGCCCTCGCAGCCGGCCTCGCCCGGGCCGTCGTCCTTGGCGCCGTCGTCGTGCTCGAGCATCGCGCCCAGCGGCGTGCAGCAGGCGTCGCCGCGCCAGGCCTCCACACCCTCGCGGAGCGCGACGACGGCGATGACCAGCGCGGCCAGCGGGTCCGCCCAGCTCCATCCCAGCGTGGAGTTGAGCACCAGACCGACCAGCAGCACTGCCGAGAGATAGCTGCAGATCAGCGTCTGCTTCGAGTCCGCCACGGCGGAGGCCGAGCCCATCTCGCGGCCGGTGCGCCGTTCCAGCCAGGAGAGCAGCGGCATGATCGCCAGGCTCAGCGCGGCCAGCACGATGCCGACGGTCGAGTGCTCCGGATCGGCGGCACCCAGCAGCGTGCGCACCGCGTCGACGCCGACGACGAGCGCCAGCCCGAAGAACGACAGGGCGATGAGTCGCATGGCGGTGCGCTCGCGGCGGCGGGGGTCGGCGGCGGCGAACTGCCAGGCCACCGCGGCGGCGGAGAGGACCTCCACCGTCGAATCCAGACCGAAGCCGATCAGCGCGGCGGAGGAGGCCAGCCGGCCGGCGGTGATCGCGATGATCGCCTCGACGACGTTGTAGGTGATCGTCGCGGCCACGATGAGGCGCAGTCGGCGCTCCAGCTGGGTCCGGCGCGCCGGCGCGGGCGCCGAGGAGGTCCTCCGCGCGGTGCCGGCCGGGTTCGTGCGGGGGGTGAGGGGCGGCGGGCTCTCGCTCATCAGCAGGTGCACTCGCCGCCGGCGCAGCAGCACTCGGGGTCGACGGCCAGGGTGAGGTCGAGCAGATCGGACAGCGCGGCGGTCAGCCGCGCGTCGGCCAGCCGATACCAGGTCCGCCGTCCTTCCGGGGCGGCCGCGACGACGCCGCAGCCGCGCAGGCAGGACAGCTGGTTGGACATCACCTGTCGTGAGACCCCGAGCGTCTCGGCGAGGTCCGAGGGGCAGGCCGGCCCGCGGCGCAGCGCCAGCAGGATGCGGGCGCGCGTGGGGTCGGAGAGAGCGTGGCCGAAGCGGGCCAGGGCGGCCGAGTGGGTCAGTGTCGCAGTCTCTGCGGACCCCGCAGCGTCTGCAGGCTCCGCGGGGGCCGGGCTCGCCGGCGTCGACGGATCCGACGTCGTCAGAGTCTCCATGGCGGCGACGATACACGATTCGCTGTACTGAGTCGTGGGGGAACGGCCTGCGGAGGACTACACTGGGAGGCGACATCCGTGGGAGCCCGGGCCGGCCGGGCTGAGAGGGCGACGCCGCCGACCACTCGGACTCGATGCGGATCATGCCGTCGTGAGGAGGAGATCAGTGGGCGTCACCGTCGTCGGAGCAGGGCTCGTGGGCCTGCTCACCGCCTGGAGGCTGCGCCGCGAGGGCCATGCCGTCACCCTCGTCGCCCCCGACGTCGGCGGCGACGCCTCCTACGCCGCGGCCGGGATGCTGGCCCCGATCAGCGAGGTCCAGTACGGCCAGGACCGGCTCTATCCGATCATGACCGCCTCCCGCGCCGAGTACCCGGACCTCCTCGCCGAGCTGGCCCGCGCCGTCGACGCGCCGACCGGCTGGCGCGAGAACGGCACGGTGCTGCTCGCCGCCGACCGCTCCGACCGCGACGCCGTCGCCGACCTGGTCGGCGTCCAGCAGGCCCACGGCATGGAGGTCGAGCCGATGACGTCCTCCCGGCTGCGTCGCCGCGAGCCCGCGCTGGCGCCGGGCGTCTCCAAGGGCTGGGACGTGCCCTCCGACCATCAGGTGGACCCGCGGCTGCTCACCGCCGCGCTCGCCGAGGCGCTGGCGGCCCCGCTGGATCCGGCGGCCTTCCCCGAGGCCGGCCCGGCCGCGCAACAGGTCCGCGGGACCGTCGTCCGACTGGAGCGCGACGGCGCCCACGACGGCGCCCACGACGGCACGGACGACGATCGGCGGCAGTACCGGCTCACCCTGGCCTCCGGCGAGGAGCTCGTCGACGAGCGGGTCGTGCTGGCTCCGGGGCTGGGGTACGGGCGGATCGAGGGCATCCCGCGGCGGCACCCGCTGCCGCTGCGCCCGGTCCACGGCGACGTGCTGCGCCTGCGGGTCCACCCCGGCCGACTGGCTCCCGGCGAGGAGCACCTGGTCACCGCGACGATCCGGGCGAAGGTCCGCGGCCGCAGCGTCTACCTGGTTCCGCGCGGCGACGGCGGGCTCGTCGTCGGCGCCTCCTCCCGCGAGGACGGACTGGCCGGCACCCGAGCCGGATCGGTCCAGGAGCTGCTCGACGACGCCGCGGCGATCCTGCCGGCGGTCAAGGACATGGAGCTCGAGGAGATCGCCACCCGGGCCCGGCCCGGCACCCCCGACGACATCCCGCTGCTGGGCCTCCTCGACGACGAGCCCGGCGTCGTGGTCTCCACCGGATACTCCCGCCACGGCATCCTGCTGGCGCCGATCGGCGCCCGGCTGGCCGCCGCGCTGGTGGGCCCGCCGACGCCGGATGCGGGACGCGCCGTCGACGCGGAGCTCTCCGCCGCCGACGCGCAGCTGCTGGCCTCGATGGACCCGACCCGCGCGACCCCCGACGATCCCTCCGGCGACCCCTCCGACGACCATGCCGTCGGCGTTCCGGGCGCATGCGGCGAGCCCGCCGCGGCGGGAATGTCACCGGACCCGACACCTGTTCCTCCCACACCTGCACAGAAGGGGTGAGACCTCATGCCCACCGTGACCATCAATGACGAGGACACCAAGCTTCCCGACGGGGCGACCGTCGTCGACGCCGTCGCCCGCACCACCGGGCGCGAGCTGAACACCGACGGCACCCCCGCCGACGGCCGCCGTCTCGGCGTCGCCGTGGCCATCAACTCCGCCGTCGTGCCGCGCAGCGCCTGGGCCGGCACCGAGCTCGCCCACGGCGAGCAGGTGGAGATCGTCACCGCCGTCCAGGGCGGCTGAGAGGACTCCTGCGATGACCGCACTCACCTCCGACACCCCGCGCCCGACCGAGCACCCTGCCGAGCAGCCCGCCGAGCAGCCGACGACGCCGGCTCCTGCCGTCGGCGGCCGCGGCGTCCACCACGCCGACGACGTCGCGCCCGCTCCGCTGTCGGTCGGCGACTACACGCTGGACAACCGGCTGATCATGGGCACCGGCGGCATCACCGACCTGGCGGCGCTGGAGCAGGCGCTCGTCGCCTCGGGCACCACGCTGACCACGGTGGCGATGCGCCGCTACAGCCCGGAGACCAAGACCAGCGTCTTCTCGCTGCTGGAGCGGCTGGGCATCGACGTGCTGCCCAACACCGCCGGCTGCTACACGGTCAAGGACACGGTGCTCACCGCCGAGCTCGCCCGCGAGGCCCTGGAGACGAACCTGATCAAGGTCGAGGTCATCGCCGACGAGCACACGTTGCTGCCCGACGTCGTCGAGACCCTCGAGGCCACCGAGCAGCTGGCCGACCGCGGCTTCATCCCGATGGTCTACACCAGCGACGACCCGGCCGCGGCGGTGCGCATGGAGCAGGCCGGTGCGGCGGCCGTGATGCCGCTGGGCTCTCCCATCGGCACCGGGCTGGGGATCCTGAACCCGCACAACATCGAGCTCATCGCCTCCCGCGCGCAGGTGCCGGTCGTCCTCGACGCCGGCGTCGGCGCCGCCTCCGAGGCCGCACAGGCGATGGAGCTCGGCTGCGACGCGGTGCTGGTCGCCTCGGCGGTCACCCGCGCGCAGAACCCCGACGCGATGGCCCGGGCGATGCGTCTGGCCGTCTCCGCCGGACACCTCTCCGCCGAGGCCGGCCGCATCCCGCGCCGGCGCCACGCCCAGGCCTCCTCCGCCATGGAGGGCCGCATCGCTTCGATCGAGGACCGCACATGACCGATCTGTCCCAGCTCTCCACCACCCAGCTCGAGCGGTTCCAGCGCCACCTCTCGCTGGCCGGCTTCGGCCCGGAGGCGCAGCTGCGGCTGCTCGACGCCCGCGTGCTCGTCGTCGGCGCCGGCGGCCTCGGCGCCCCGATCCTGACCTATCTGGCCGCCGCCGGGGTGGGCACCGTGGATCTGGTCGACCACGACGTCGTCGACCGCTCCAACCTGCACCGGCAGGTCATCCACTCCGAGGCCGGCCTCGGCGAGGCCAAGACCGCCTCGGCCGCCGAGGTGATGCGCGGGCTGCACCCGGAGATCGTGGTGCACGAGCACCGCGAGCCGGTCACCCCCGACAACGCGCGGGAGCTGGTCGAACCGGCGGATCTGGTCATCGACGGCTCGGACAACTTCGCCACCCGCTACGTGGTCTCCGATGCCTGCGAGATCACCGGCAAGCCGCTGATCTCCGGCTCGATCCTGCGCTTCGACGGGCAGGTCTCGCTGTTCTGGTCGACCCCCGACGCCGCCCACCAGCCCGAGGGCGGGCGCGGCCCGACCTACCGCGACCTCTACCCGGAGGCCCCGGACCCCGGCGAGGTCCCCACCTGCGCGGAGGCCGGCGTGCTGGGCGTGCTGCCCGGGGTGATCGGCACGCTGATGGCCACCGAGGCGATCAAGTTCCTCGCCGGCGTCGGCCGCTCGCTGCTGGGCCGGGTGCTGACCTACGATGCGCTCGAGGCCCGCTTCCGCGAGATCGCGCTGCGCCCGGATCCGGACCGCGAGCCGGTGACCACCATCGGCGCCGACGTCGCCGGGCTGGGCGGTGGCTCGGCCGCCGGGCTGGGCGGTTCGGGCCCGGACAGCGCGGCGGCCTGCGCGGTCGACGGCTCGGCGGACGTCGAGGAATCCTCCGACGCGAGCGAGCCGGAGGACCCGGCGCTGACTCCGGTGGTCGGCGAGATCAACCCCTACACCGGCACCCCCTACGAGCCCGACGACGTCGGCGTCCGCCAGCTGGAGCGCGACGCCGCCGCCGGCCGGCTGACCTCGGTGGTCGACGTCCGCCAGCCCTGGGAGTACGCCATGGGCCACGTCGAGGGCGCGGTGAACGTCCCGCTGGAGTCGATCGCCCATGACGGCGCCGGCATTCCCGGGCTGGACGAGGCCTCCGAGGAGCGGCCGGTGGTGGTCTACTGCAAGATGGGCGTGCGCTCGCGGCAGGCCATGGAGATCATCCGCAGTCGCACTCCCGAGGCCCCGCTGCGCAACCTGGTGGGCGGCTATCACCAGGTGAAGGCCGCCGGGGCGGCGCCGTCGGCGTCGGATCCCGCGACGACCGCCTGAGGTCCATGGGGTCCGGATCGCGGACGGTCCTCCGCACTCTGCGCATGACTGCGGTAGTTTGGAGGGGTGAGCGCATACCTGACAGTCATCGGCGAATGTCTGGTGGACGTCGTCCAGTCGGAGACGTCCGCCCCGAAGGCGCATGTCGGGGGCAGTCCGTTCAACGTCGCCGTCGGGCTCGCACGCCTGGAGCATGAGGTGCTCTTCGTCGGCCGCCACGGCGAGGACGAGCACGGCCGGATGATCTCGCGCAGTCTGCGCGCCCAGGGGATCACCTCGGTGCTCGAGCCCGACGCCCAGCCGACCTCGGTGGCCGAGGCGACCCTCGACCCCACCGGCCAGGCCAGCTACGAGTTCACCCTCGACTGGTCCCTGCCCTCGGCCGAGGAGCTGGAGGCCGCCTGCCGCCGGCTGGCCGAGCAGGCCCATCCGGGCGAGCACCCGCCGGTGGAGCTGCTGCACACCGGCTCGATCGGCGCGATGCTCCAGCCCGGCGCCGAGACGGTCAAGCAGCTGATCCGCGACTCCCGCGAGGACGCGACGATCAGCTACGACCCCAACTACCGACCCTCGATCATCCCGGACCGCGACGCCGCCCGGGAGCAGGCCGAGGTCTTCATCGGCCTGGCCGACGTCGTCCAGGCCTCCACCGACGACCTCGATCTGCTCTACCCCGAGCGCAGCCACGAGGACACCATGCGCGCCTGGCTCGAGATGGGCCCGGCGCTGGTGGTCATCACCCGCGGCGCCTCCGGGGCGATGGCGCTGGCCGGCTCCGGCGCCGTCGACCAGCCGGCGGTGCCGATCGAGGTCGCCGACACCGTCGGGGCCGGGGACTCCTTCATGGCCGCCACGCTGTCGATGCTGCGCCGGCTGGGGCTGCTCGGCGCCGCGCGCCGCGAGGAGCTGCACGCCATCACCCGCGGACAGGTCGAAGAAGTCCTGGCCGCCGCCGCCCAGGCCGCCGCGATCACCTCCTCGCGCTTCGGCGCCCAGCCGCCCACCGCCGAGGAGCTCGACGCCGCGCTGGACGCCGCCGACGTCGCCGTCGCCGCGGAGCGGGCCGACTGATGACCGAGACGATCCGTCCGGCGCGCAGCCGGCTCGACAGCACCCGGCTGATCGCCAGCGACATCGACGGCACGATCCTCAGCTACGACGACGCCCGGGGCGGGCGCGTCACCGAGCGCACCGTCAGCGCCTTCCGCGCCGCCGCGGCCTCCGGCGTCCGCGTGGTGCTGGTGACCGGACGTCCGGTGCGCTGGATCCGGCCGGTCGCCGACGCGCTCGGCGATCTCGGCACGGTGATCTGCTCCAACGGCGCAGTGGTCTACGACCTCGCCGAGGATCGGCTGCTGCGCCAGGATCCGCTGGCGCCGTCGGCGCTCTTCGAGGCCAAGGACCGGCTGCTGGAGCTCGACCCCGAGGCCGCCTTCTCCGCGGAGACTCTGGAGGCCTTCCACCTGGAGGAGGGCTTCACCCGGGATTCGCTGTTCTTCGAGGAGGAGCGGATGCGCGCCGCCGGGGTCACCTCCGACATGCTGCGCGTCGGCCCGCTGGACGAGACCCTGGGCCGGCACGACGTCGGGGTCGCCTCAGGCCCCTCCGCCGGACGGCCCGCCGCCCGCGTGGTGAAGCTGCTGGTCAGGACCACCGCCATGGATCCCGACGCCTTCCTCTCCACCGTCCGCGACCATGTCGGCCACCTGGTGACCGTCACCCATTCCGCGCCCGGCGTCAGCCTGCTGGAGCTCTCCGCGCCGGGGGTGGACAAGGCCTCGGCGCTGCGCCGGATGGCCGACGAGGCCGCCGTCGGACGCGAGGAGGTCATCGCCTTCGGCGACATGCCCAACGACGTCGGCATGCTGGAGTGGGCCGGAACCTCCTGGGCGGTGGGCTCGGCGCACCCGCTGGCGCGCGATGCCGCCGGCCACGTCGCCGGCACCTGCGACGACGACGGCGTCGCCGAAGTGCTCGAGGATCTGCTCGCCGGCGGCGCGGGCTGCACGGAGGCCTGCCGTGAGGACTGCGAGAACCGGACCGGAGCGGGGGAGACGAGGCGGCAGAGGCATGGCGCGACGTCGGCCTGAGCATCCGCCCGTTCCCTATCTGCTGAACAGCGTGCCGGGACCGCTGCACGGCAGGCCGCTGGCCTTCGCCCATCGCGGGGCCGATCCGCGGCGGGAGAACACCATGGCCGCCTTCCGCCGCGCCGTCGAGCTGGGGTATCGCTACCTGGAGATCGACGTGCGCACCGCCGCCTGCGGCACGCTGGTGGTCTTCCACGACGAGACCCTGGAGCGGGCCACCGACGGCGTCGGCGCGCTGAGCGAGCACACCTGGGAGCAGCTGGCCGAGCTCGGCGTCGGACCCGATCGCGAGCCGCTGGTGCGCTTCGAGGATCTGCTGGCCGCCTGGGACGACGTCCATCTCAACGTGGATCTGAAGGACGCCGCGGCCGTCGACGAGTTCGCCCGGCTGGTCGAGGAGCATCAGGCCCATGACCGGGTGCTGGCGGCCAGCTTCAACGACGCCCGCCGGCACCGCGTGGCCCGTCGGCTGACCCGGACGGTGGCGACCTCGGGCGGCTGGCTCTCCACCGCGCTGATCGTGCTGCTGGGTCCGCTGGGGCTGATGCACCGGGTGCAGGAGCGGGCGGCCACCATCGACTGCGTGCAGGTGCCGGTCTCCCAGGGGCCGATCCGGGTGGTCAGCCCCTCCTTCGTCCGCCGCTGCCACCGCGCGGGGCTGCAGGTCCACGTGTGGGTGGTCGACGATCCCACCCAGATGCACCGGCTGCTGGACATGGGCGTCGACGGGCTGATGACCGACGACGCCGAGGTGCTCGCCG
This sequence comes from Nesterenkonia sp. F, assembly GCF_000220985.1. Lineage (GTDB taxonomy): Bacteria > Actinomycetota > Actinomycetes > Actinomycetales > Micrococcaceae > Nesterenkonia. Next base: position 81,284 of record NZ_AFRW01000118.1, on the reverse strand, counting down.
AGGTCATGGCGGTGCGCTCGATCTGGCCGCAGCGGTGAGGCGGGGCGCGGTCCTGCACAGGGCTCGATTCCTGCACAGTCTCGCTCTCCTGCACAGGATCGTCATCCTGCACAGGGCTTGATCCTTCCTCTCTCCACAGAACCGTCGATCCTCCTGCGAGTCGGCTCGGGCCTGCGTAGTCTGTGGCGCATCGAGGCAGACCAGACCACAGGGGAGGGGGCGGCCATGGTGCGGTACGACATGGATATCTCGGCCTATGACACTGTCGGGGAGGTGGGGCGTCTCGCCGAATCCGGACGGCGAGCACGGGAGCGTGCGGAGGCCGCCGGCGCCGATGCGTCTCGATGCTTCGGCACGGCGACGACGGCTGCTTCGGCCTTCATCGCCTTCCTGCTGCGGGTGTCGCCGGAGGGTGCTGCGGTGCTGGCCGAGGTGGAGACGCGCCGAACTGCCGTGGAAGCGGCGCTGGACGCCGTCGTCGTCGGTGATGGGGCGATGGCCGCGACGGCGGAGCAGGCGGCGGATGCGGCGGCTCGGCGGGTCGGGCCCGTGCTCGGCGGGGGCCCGGCATGAGCATCGGCCTGCCGGGAGTGTTCGCGTCGACGACCGAGGTCGCCGTGCCGCCGGAGATCACCGGGGCCTGGGAATCGCTCGGCTCGGAGGCCGCGGTCATGGCGGATGCGGCGGGATTCGTGCAGACGGCGGTCGCGGAGGCCGCCGGCAGCTGGTCACGGCTGGTCTCGAGCTACGACGAGTCGTCCACCAACGCCGTCGTCCACCGGGCGATGGATCCGCTGATTCCGCGGGCCGGATCCTGGTCGGCGGCCATGGCCGAGGCCGGGTCGGTCGTGGAGGACTTCGCGCAGCAGGCGCGGCAGCTGCAGGCGCGGGCCGAGGAGCTGGGGACCGTCCGGGGCGAGGTGCTCCGCGCCGCCGCAGAGATCGAGGCCGGCGACTCCTGGGTCGAGACGTGGTGGCAGCGGCTGCGCGTGGCCGAGTTCAACGCCGCCGTCGTCGAGCTGCGCGAGGCTTGGGAGCAGGCCCAGCAGAACGTCGGCGATCAGCTCGCCGCGGTCGAACGGGCGGTCGGCGCCGACGGGGCCCGATCCCATGGCGCCGGTTCCGAGAGCAGCGGATCCCTGGGCGTCGCCGATGAGGCCGCGCTCGGTCCCGGCTCGGCGCCGGCCGGAGGATCGGCGCGCACGCCATCCGGCGGCGCCGCGGCCGCCGAGGGCCTCGTCGACGAGCTGGCCGGCGAGGACCCGGAGACGATCATCGAGCGGCTCGACGACGGGGAGACCGCCGCCGCGGCCGCGGCGCTCGCCGATCGACGCCTCGACGCGCAGTTCGCGCTGCCGGGAGGCGCCGCCCGGCGGATGCGCGAGGTCATGGCGACCCACGACCATCGCACCGACGCGGGGATGCAGGCGATCCGGGAGGGGTTCCTCGGTCTGGAGGCCGAGCAGCAGCGCCGGCTGGTCGTGGCCTACCCGACGGAGTTCGGGAACCTCAACGGGATTCCGCTGGCGATGCGTGCCCGGGCCAACGCGGTGCGGGTCGCGGCGATGCGGCACCGGCTGGGCCGGAGCACGGGCCGGGAGGCGAGCGGCGCAGACGCGGAGCGCCGTCGGACGCTGCGTGCGGGACTCGACCAGGCTGCGCGGCAGATCGCCGCGGGGAAATCCGTCGTCCACCTCTCCGCCCGCGGGCATGGCGAGATCGTCGTCATGGACGGCACGCCGACGACGGAGACCGAGCGCACGCTGATCCATGTGCCCGGCACAGGAGCCGATCCGGGTCGCCTGGACGATCAGATCGACCGGGTGGAGGCGCTGGACGGCGCCGCACAGCAGGGCGCCGTCAGCGTCTCCTGGCAGGGAGCTGAGCTGCCGCAGCAGCTCATCGACAACATCGACGGTCTGGACCCGAGCTTCGCCCTCGACGATGAGATCGAGCGCGGGGCGCGGAACCTCGCGGCCTTCGACCACGCCCTGGACCTGGAGGTCGGCGAGCAGACGCGCTCGACGGTCAGCGCGCACAGCGCCGGGACCGCCTATATGGGCCGCGCCGCCCACCGGGACCATGGGCTGACCGCCGACGCGCTGATCTACATCGCCCCCTCGGGGCCGGGGAAGGGCGTGTCCTCGTCCGAGGACCTCGCCGACCCGTCGACGGAGGTGTTCATGGTCGAGGCGCGCGACGACGCCGTCGACCCCGTCCGCGAGCTGCTCGGCTGGCAGGGCATCCACGGCCGGGCCGCCCTGCCCTGGCAGGACCCCATGGAGGGGCTCGAGGCGATCGAGCTGGAGCCCGGGGCCGCGGATCGCACGGTGCTCGACGACGGCGACGAGCCGCAGCTGGTCTCCGCGGCGGGCCCCTTCGCCGCCCACAGCGGGGTGCTCGACGAGGACACCCACGCAGTGGAGAGCATCCGGGCGATCGTCTCCGGCGGGGACGAGCAGGTGCTGCCGCTCTACGACGCGGCCGACCCTCGTCTGCTCGAGGGCCTCGACGAGGAGGAGGCGGTGCGCCGTCGCCTGCTGGAGGACCATGAGGATCGGGAGGACTGGGTCGCGGTGGAGGACCTTTCCCATGAGGCCGCCGTCCGATGACTCCGTGGGAGGTGTGGGAATGCGCGTCCATTCCCACACCTCCCACGGAGTCATCGCCTCGGGGTCCAGGGCACAATGGGAGACATGTCCGTCACCGCCGCCGCTCGGACGCCGTTCCACGTGCGCGTCTCGCGCTTCCTGGAGGGGCGTCCCTGGATCGCCGACACCGTGCTGCTGGCCGGTCCGCTGGGCCTGCTCAGCCTCGGCTCCGCGACGAGCGGAGGGTTCAATCCCCTGCTCATCAGCGGTCTCGAGCCCGCCGCGTGGCCTCTGGTCCTGATGTTCGGACTCCTCACCACGCTGCCGCTGGCCCTGCGTCGTCTGCGCCCGGCCGTCTGCGCGGGTCTGATCGCCGTCGGCGCCCTGCTGCAGGTGCTCACGCTCGCCGGTCCGGCGTTCTCGAGCATCAGCGTGCCGATCGCGGTGTACTCGGCGGCGAAGTTCGGCTCCCGGCGGAGTGCGCGCCTGTATCTGATCATCGCGCTGGCCGGCGCGCTCCTGCTGGGCCTCTACGTCCTGGTCGGCTACCTGCTCACCTCTCCGCGGGGCACCGGCCTCGTCGAGATCATGCTGCCGGTGGTGCTGATCACCGGCTTCGCCGCCGCCGTCGTGCTGGCCTGCTGGCTGCTCGGCGACCTCGGCGGTCGGCGCCGTCGGGAGATCGCCGCGATCGCCCAGCGCAACGAGCTGCTCGAGGTCGAGCGTGAGCAGGAGGCCCGGCTCGCCGCCGACGCCGAACGGATGCGCATCGCCCGCGAGATGCACGACGTCGTCAGCCATTCGATGTCGGTGATGATCGCCCAGGCCGACGGCGGCCGCTACGTGGTCGGGCAGGATCCGCAGGCGGCCGCCGGGGCCTTCGAGACGATCGGCCGCACCGGCCGCGAGGCGCTGACCGAGATGCGCCGGATGCTGGGCGTGCTGCGCGAGCAGTCCGAGGGCGTCGACTATGCGCCCAGCCCGGGGCTGGCCGACCTGCGGCGACTGGTCGACGACGTGCGCGCCGTCGGGCTGCCCGTCACGCTGCGGAGCAGCTGGGGGACGGCGGAGGATCCGCGGCTCGAGGACGCTCCGCCGCTGCCCGAGGGCGCGGGACTGGCCGTCCACCGGATCGTGCAGGAGGCGCTGACCAACACGCTCAAGCACGGGGGCGGGGGAGCCCAGGCCGACGTCGCGCTCGCCGTCGAGGGGCCGGAGAAGGGCCGTGCGGACCGGGAGCCGCCGCCCGGCGACCAGCTGATGGTGCGCATCAGCGACACCGGCGTCGGCTCCGGCGCCGACGGCGACGGGCGCGGTTCCGGTCTGCTGGGCATGGACGAGCGTGCCAGACTCTACGGGGGTGCGGTCACCACGCGGGCGCATCCCGGCGGCTTCGACGTCGTGCTGCGGCTGCCGCTGACCGTTTCACCCTGACCGTTTCACGCGGGGTGCTTCACGCTGACCGCTGGATGCCGACGACCCGGGAGGGACGATGGAGACGCCGATCTCGGTGCTGCTCGCCGACGACCAGGCCCTGCTGCGGGCCGGATTCGCCATGGTGATCGACTCGCAGCAGGACATGCACGTCATCGCCCAGGCGGGCACCGGCGTCGAGGCGCTGGAGGCCGTCCGCGCACACCGGCCCGACGTCGTGCTGATGGACATCCGCATGCCCGAGCTCGACGGCCTGGAGGCCACCCGCCGGCTGCTCGGCGACGCCGACGACGGCGGCGCGGACGGACGCGGGGCCGCGGACGCGCCCACGGTGATCGTGCTGACCACCTTCGACACGGACGAATACGCCGTCGAGGCGCTGCGCGCCGGAGCCTCGGGCTTCCTGCTGAAGGACGTCCAGCCGGAGGTGCTGCTGGACTCCATCCGCACCGCCGTCGACGGCGGCGCGGTCATCGCCCCGACCACCACGCGGCGGCTGCTCGACCAGACGCTGCTCGACGACGCCCGCAGCGCGCGGAGCCGCGAACCCGACGCGGCCCAGCAGGCCACGCTCGAGACGCTCACCGCCCGGGAGCGCGAGATCCTGGGGGAGATGGCCACCGGGGACTCGAACGGCGAGATCGCCGCGCGGATGTTCCTCTCCGAGGCCACGGTGAAGACGCACGTGGCCCATGTGCTCGCCAAGCTCGGCGTCCGAGACCGGGTGCAGGCGGTGGTCTTCGCCTACGACTCCGGATTGGTCGACCGCTGAGCCGACCTGCCGGCGCCCGCCGGTGCCGGGCGATGACTCCGTGGCACGGGTGGGAAAGCGCCCGTATTCCCGCCCGTGCCACGGAGTCATCGTCCGAGAGCGCACTCATCGCCGAGGAGGCGGGCATGCTGAGATCTCATCCTGCAGGGTGAGACGAGGACGGTCCTGTCGGCCGATGTGGAGGCGGTGTCCAGCTCCATAGGCTCGTCACCATGACGACCTCCCCCGAGACCACCGTGACCCGTCCCGAGGCGGCCGCGCCCGCGGTGCGCGCCGAGCGGCTGTCCAAGACCTACGGCACCGGCGACGCCGCCGTCCGCCCGCTGCGCGAGCTCAGCCTGGAGATCCCCCGGGCGCAGTTCACCGCGATCATGGGTCCCTCCGGCTCCGGCAAGTCCACGCTGATGCATGTGCTCGCCGGCCTGGACAGCCCCGACGCCGGCCGCGTCGTCGTCGGCGACGTCGAGCTCACCGGACTCGACGAGAAGCGGCTGACCGAGCAGCGCCGCGCGCACATCGGCTTCATCTTCCAGGCCTACAACCTGGTCCCGGCGATGACCGCCGAGGAGAACATCCTGCTGCCGGCGCGGCTCGGCCGCACGCGCGTCGATCGCGAGACCCTCGACGCCGTCGTCGACCGGCTCGGGCTGGGCGACCGGCTGGGCCACCGGCCCTTCGAGCTCTCCGGCGGCCAGCAGCAGCGCGTCGCCGTCGCTCGGGCGCTGGTCACCCGACCGTCGGTGATATTCGCCGACGAGCCCACCGGCAACCTGGACCACACCACCGGCGACGAGGTGCTGCAGCTGCTGCGCACCGCCGTCGACGAGTTCGACCAGACCGTCATCATGGTCACCCACGACCCGGGTGCCGCCGCCGTCGCGGACCGCACCGTGCTGCTGGACGACGGCCGCGTCGTCGACGCCCTGGAGGGCCAGTCCGCCGAGGCGCTCGCCGCCGCGCTGGTGGAGGTGGGCCGGTGAATCCCGTGCTGCGCGCCAATCTCCGCTCCGGCGGCACCCGTCTGTTCGCGGCGGGTGCCGCCGTCGCCGTGGCGGTGGCCTTCGTGGTCGCCTGCATGCTCCTGGTCGACTCCTTCACCCGCACGATGGAGGAGCAGGCCCGGGCCGACGCCGCCGGCGCCGACCTGGTCGTCGACTCGGCGCCGCTCACCGCGTCCGCCGACGGGGGCGGGCGGACCCCCGATCCGCAGGCCGGCGAGACCGCGGCCGCCGACCTGGCGGAGCAGATCACCGACGTCGACGGCGTCGCCTCGGCGCAGAGCATCCGCGGAGCTTTCGCCGCGGCCGACTTCGCCGGCCGCGAGGGGATGATCAGCGTGGGCGACCTGCCCGAGCACGCCGACCACGAGACCGCCGAGGGGCGGCTGCCGCAGGGCGCGGACGAGGCGCTGCTGCCGTCCTCGACGGCCGAGTCCTACGACGTCGGCGTCGGCGACGAGGTCACTGTGGAGGTCCCGGCGGCCGACGATCCTGCGGCCGATCCTGCCGCCGGTCCCGACGCTGGTCCCGACGCCGAGTCCGAGGAGGTCCGCTGGACCGTCGTCGGCGTGACCGAGGCGAGCAGCTCCGCGCAGGCGCGGATGCTCCTCACCGAATCCGGGATGGACCGGCTGGCGCCGATCGCCGGCCCGGACAGCATCCGGGTGGTGCTCGCCGGCGACGCCCACGGCGACCCCGGGGCCCAGACCGACGCGCAGGAGCGGGTCGCCCAGGCGATCGCCGACTCCGGGCTCGTCGCCGCGGGCGTGCCCGTCCATCAGATGGACGGCGGAGGCCTGGCCGTCGACCAGGTGACGGTGATGACCAACGAGCAGATCGTCGACGCCTGGGTCGCCCAGCGCACCGGCGACAGCAGCATCCTGCTGACCATCGGCCTGGGCTTCGGCGCGGTCGCGGTCTTCGTGGCCGCACTGGTCATCACCACCACGTTCGGGGTGCTGATCGCCTCGCGGGCGAAGTCGCTGGCGCTGATGCGCGCGATCGGCGCCTCCGCGGCCCAGCTGAAGCGCGCCACGATCGCCGAGGGGGCGGTGCTGGGGCTGGCCGGCTCGCTGGTCGGCGTGCTGCTGGGCTGGGGCGCGGCCGTCGGTCTGGGCACCGGCGCCCGGGCGCTGTGGCTGGAGAGCTTCGTGACACCGACCCCGACTGTGGCGGCGGTGGTGACCGGCGTCGTCGTCGGCACCGTGGTCACGACCGCGGCGACCTTCGGACCGGCGCGCCGCGCCTCGAGCACCTCGCCGATGGAGGCGCTGCGGCCGGTCGACGTGGCCGCGGCCGAGGGCGGCGTCCCGACGGCGCGCACCGTGGTCGGGCTGATCGGCGCCGTGCTCGGACTCGGCGCCACAGTGGCCGCGGCGATGATCGACCTGCCGTTCCTCGGCGTCGGGGGAGCGCTGATCGGCTTCACCGGAGTCCTGATGGCCTCCCGCGCCGTGGTGCCGTCGGCGGTGCAGCTGCTGGGTCGGCTGGTCTCCCGGCTCACCGGCGGTTCGACCGTGCCGCGGCTGGTCGCGCAGAACGCCCGGCAGGTGCCGGGGCGGACCACCACCACGACGTCGGCGCTGCTGGTGGGCATCACCCTGGTGGTCACCATGATCGTCGGCGCGGCCACCGCCCAGCGCTCCATCGACGCCGACCTGGCCGAGGCCAGTCCCGTCGACGGCACCGTGGTCTCGTCGGACTCCTCGGTCCGTCGGGCCGCCGAGTCCGACGAGGCGGTGGAGGCCGCGGCGACCGTCCCCGGCACGGACGGGATGCTGCGTACGGAGTCCGGCTCGGCGGAGGCGACGATCGTCGTCGCCCCGCAGGACGTGATCGAGGAGATCGCCCGGCGCGACGACGTCGCGCCGCAGGAGGGCACGGCTCTGGTCTCGTCGTCGTACGTCGCGCCCGACGGCGTCCTCGCGGCGGTGTCCATGTCCGGTGAGGCGGCGTCCGCCGAGGCGGTCGTCGAGGGGCAGGAGGCCTCTCTCGACGTCGAACGGGCCGGATGGCTGCCGCCGGCGACGGTGCTGGTCTCGGCCGCCGACGCCGAGCGGGCCGGATGGACGGTGGAAGAGTCGGCCGGGCAGACGTGGCTGCGGGTGCAGGACGAGGCTAGCGTCGACGACGTGCTGCGGCTGAACTCAGCGCTGGAGCAGAGTCTGGAGGCGGCCTCCGGCGCGCAGCATCAGGAGCAGGCCGAGGCCGCGGACGCCTCGGGCGTCGCGCTGGACGGCGCGAGCCGGCGCGCGTCGAACATGCAGACCATCCAGGCCGTGCTGCTGGTCGTGCTGGTGCTGCTGGCCGCCTCGGTGATCGTCGCGGTGATCGGGGTCTCGAACACGCTGGCGCTCTCGGTGATCGAGCGGCGTCGGGAGGCCGCGCTGCTGCGTGCACTGGGGATGAGCCGCGGCGGCGTGGGGTCGATGGTCTCCGTCGAGGCGCTGCTGATGGCCGGCGTCGCGCTGGTGCTCGGCACCGGCCTGGGCGTGCTCTTCGGCTGGGCCGGAGTCTCCTCGCTGGTCAGCTCCGAGGTGCTGACGGTGCAGCTGGACGTCCCGATCGGGCAGCTGGGCGTCGTCTGGGGGCTGGGTCTGCTCGCCGCGGTGCTGGCCGCGGCGATCCCGGCGCGGAAGCTGTCCCGCACGGCCCCGGCGGCCGGATTGAGCAGCTGACGGTCCGACGGCGCGGCGGCGCGGGCTCCCGATGACTCGACCGAGGAGCTCGCGACGACCGCTCGTGCTCAGGGCGTCGGCTCGCCGGAGGCGCTCCGGACTCGATCCTCGTCCTCGGCCGCCGCGAGGATGTTCTCGGCCATCGTGGGGAAGACCAGCGCATGGAACGGCTTGATGGCTCCCCAGTAGGCCCGGCCGAGGAGGCCGGAGGGGATGAAGATCGCCCGCTGTCGCAGGCGGGTTCCGCCGTCCTCGCGACCCTCGACGCCGAACTGCAGCCAGGCGCGCCCTCCCGAGCGCATCTCGGCGCGGAGAGTGACCGATCGTCCCTCCTCGACCGCCTCGACGCGCCACCAGTCCACATAGTCGTCGACCCGGAGTCGCTCGGGGTCCCGGCGCCCCCGGTCCAGCCCGTACCCGCCCAGGACCTTGTCCATGAGGCCGCGGATCCTCCACAGCCTCGGCGTCGAGTACCAGCCGTTGGTCCCGCCGATGGACTGCACCACGTGCCAGACGGCCTCCGGCGTCGCGTCGCCGTCGCGCTCCCGGCAGTCGGTGAAGACCGTGTAGCCGGCCCAGTCCGGATCCGAGGGCAGAGGGTCGGCCGGGTCATAGGTCGGAGAGGCTCGCAGGTCGTCGTCCCATGTCTGGGTCACGGTGCCGGTCCGCTGCCGGTCGACGGCTCGCCGACAGGCCTCCCGGTAGTCGGTCAGGCCGCCGGGCGGTTCGGGGATGAGCCCCGTGATGTCGGACTCCTCGCAGACGGCGTCGTGGGCGAGCGAGGCGGCCAGCGGCATGGCGATCGACCGGGGTATCGGCGTGACCAGGCTGATCCAGAACCCGGAGAGTCGCTGGGCCGGGATGGGCAGCGGGTAGACGCGTCGGGGCGCCAGGCCGGCTACCTCCGCGTAGTCGGTCAGCATCGAATGGAACGGCTGGGCCGTTCCGCATCCGATGTCGAACGTGCGGTCGACCGGGTCCTGCAGAGCGCAGGCCTGCGCCAGGTAGTAGAGCACGTCCCTGATGGCGATCGGTTCGATCCGGTTGTTCAGCCAGCGGGGGCCGGTCATCACCGGCAGCCGCTCGGAGAGGTGACGGATCATCTCGAAGGATACGGAGCCTGAGCCGATGATGATCCCCGCCTCGAAGGCGAGCGTCGGGATCGGGCTGTCGAGCAACACCTGGGTGACCTGCTCCCGGGAGCGCATGTGCGCCGACAGCTCCTCCAGGGGCTTGTCAGGATGCAGGCCGCCCAGATAGATCATCTGACCGACGCCGGATCGTCCCGCGGCCTCGACGGCCGTCTCCGCGATGACCCGTTCCCGTTCGATGAAGTCGCCTCCGCCGCCCATGGAGTGGACGAGGAACACCACGGTGTGCACGTCGCGCATCGCCTCGGCCGTCTGGTCGACCTGCTGCAGATCGGCCTGCACGGTCTCGACCGCGTCGAACCAGGGGCGGTCGGCGAGGTCCTCGGTGTTGCGGGCCATCGCCCGCACGGTGAATCCGGCCGCCAGCAGCTCCGGGATCAGGCGGCCTCCCACGTATCCGGTGGCGCCCGTGACCAGGACGCGACGCCCGTCGCCGTCCGGCAGGTCCAGCTGCAGCGGGGAATCGCCCATCATATCCATGCACCTACGCTATCGACGGCCGGTGCCGGGGGCGAGAGCCGTCGCCCGTTCCGCCTCACTTCACCGCGCCCATGGACAGCCCACGGACCAGCTGCTTCTGCGCGAACCAGCCGGCCAGCACCACCGGCAGCGAGGCCAGCACGGAGGCCGCCGAGAGCTGAGCGAGGAACTGCCCCTCCGAGGTCATCGTGCTCAGCAGGTACAGGGGAGCGGTGGCGGCGTTCGCCGCGCTGAGGTTCAGCGCGAAGAAGAACTCGTTCCATGCGAAGATCACGCAGATCAGCGCCGTGGCGGCGATGCCGGGGGTGACCATCGGGATCAGCACCCGGCGCATCGTCGCCAGCAGCGAGGCCCCGTCCATGGCGGCGGCCTCCAGCACCTCGCCGGGGACCTCCAGGAAGAACGAGCGCATCATCCACACCGCGATCGGCAGGTTCATCGCGGTGTACAGCACGATCAGCGTGAGCAGGTTGTCGAGCATGCCGATCTGCCCGGCGATCACGTAGATCGGCATGATGACCGCGACGATCGGCAGCATCTTGGTGGAGATGAAGAAGAACAGCACGTCCTGGGTGCGCTTCACCGGGCGGATGCTCAGCGCGTAGGCCGCCGGCACCGCCATGACGATCACCAGCAGCGTGGAGACCGCGGTGGCGATCGCCGAATTCAGGAAATAGGCCCCGGCGTTCGAGTCGACGATCGCGGCGTACTGCTCCAGCGTCGGGGTGAAGAAGAACGTCGGCGGAGAGGAGGCCGCCTGGGACTCCTGCTTGAAGCTGGTGATCACCATCCAGGCCACCGGCGCGAAGAAGAGCAGGGCGATGAGCCAAGTCAGGATCGTCAGCAGCGTGCCGAGCGGACGACGACGTCGGGCGCTCGCCGGCCGTCGGGCCGGGCTCGCCTTCGTCGGGCTCGCCTGCGGCGTCCGGGCGGTCTCGGCTGTGGTGGTCATGACTGCTCCTTCGCGTTGATGCTGCGGAAGATGAGCCGCAGGGCGAGCAGGGCCAGGATGATCGTCGCGATCACCGTCACCACGCCCATCGCCGCCGACTGCCCGATGTCGAAGCCGAGGAAGGCGCGCTGGTAGATGTAGAACGGCAGGTTCGCGCTCGCCGTCCCGGGGCCCCCGGCGGTCATCAGGTAGATGTGGTCGAAGGTGTTGACCACGTAGATCGCGCCCAGCAGCACCGACAGCTCCAGGTAGAACCGCAGGTGCGGCAGGGTGACCAGCAGGAAGGTCTTCACCGGGCCGGCGCCGTCGATCTGCGCGGCCTCCAGCACGTCCTTGGTCTGCGACTGCAGCCCGGCCAGCAGGAGCAGCATCATGAACGGCGTCCACTGCCAGACCAGGGCGACGATGATCGAGGCCACCGGGTGCTGGGAGGTGAAGTCCACCGCCCCGATGCCGACCAGCTCGAGCAGCCAGTTCACCAGCCCGTAGCTGGGGTCGAACATCGAGATGCTCCAGAGCATCGCGCCGGCCACCGGCATGATCAGGAACGGGGTGATCAGCAGCGTGCGCACCACTCCGCGGCCGGGGAAGCTGCGGTCCAGCAGCAGCGCCAGTCCGAGGCCGAGGACCATGGAGATCAGCACGCAGCCCAGGGTGATCCCCACCGAGTTGATCGCCGCGGTGCGGAAGGTGGAGTCGACGAAGAGGTCGACGAAGTTCTGCAGTCCGACGAACTGGTCGCCCTCCGGGCGCAGCAGGTTCCGCGACCGCAGCGAATACCAGATGGTCAGCAGGAACGGGATCTGGGTGCAGACGATGACGAAGATCAGCGCCGGCAGCAGCGGCAGGCGACGACGGCGCGCGTCGGCCTTCTCCGCGGTGCGATCGGCGCGCAGCGTCTCGGCGTCGCGCCGGTCTCGGCGACCGGCCTGTTCTGGAGCCGGGCTCATGGCTCAGCCCTCCCATCCGTAGGTGCGGGCGACGGACTCGGCGAAGGTCTGCGACTGGCGCAGCGCGTCGGCGACGCTCTGCTGTCCGGCCACCGCCGCGGAGATCTGCTGGCCGACGCGGGTGCCGAGGTCCTGGAACTCGGGGATGCCGACGAACTGGATGCCCGGGTAGGGGACCTCGGAGACCAGGCAGTGTTCCTGGGTGGCGTGGTCCATCGAGGTCAGCGTCGGCTCGGCGTAGTGCTCGGCGATCTCGGCGTACTCCGGGATGTCGTAGGTGGACTTCCGCGACCCCGGCGGCAGGGCCGCCCAGCCGCGCTCCTCGCCGACCAGCTGGAAGTAGTCCGGATGCGTCATCCAGGCGATGAAGTCCCAGGCGGCCTGCTTGCGCGGGCTGGTCTCCGGGATGGCCAGGCTCCAGGAGTAGAGCCAGCCGGAGTAGTCGGTCTCCACCACGGGGGCCAGCGCGTAGCCGGTGTTCCCCACGACGGTGGAGGAGTCGGGGTCCTCGAGGCCGGAGACCATCGAGGAGGCGTCGTACCACATGGCCGCGTCGCCCTGGCCGAAGCGGGTCAGGCAGTCGCCGAAGCCGGCGGTGGCCGCGCCGGGCTGTCCCCAGGTGCGCAGCGTGTCGACGTAGGTGGAGACGGCCTCGTGGACGGCGTCGGAGTCGAGCATGGGGCGCCAGTCGGGGTCGAACCAGCGGCCTCCGAAGGTGTTGATGACGGTGTTCAGCGGGGCGAGCACCTCGCCCCAGCCCGCCAGACCGCGCAGCGCGATGCCCGAGACCCCGTCGTCGGGGGAATGCAGCTGCTCGGCGAAGCCGCGGATCTCCTCCCAGGTGGGCTGCTCGGGCATGGTCAGCCCGGCCTGCTCGAAGAGGTCGCGGCGGTAGACCATGAAGGAGGACTCGCCGTAGAAGGGCACCGAGTACTGCGCGCCGTCGTGGGAGAGCGCGTCGCGAATGGTGCCGATGAAGTCGTCGGGCCGGTAGCCGTCGGTGGCGGCGATGTAGTCGTCCAGCGGGGTCAGCCAGCCGTCGGCCGCCCAGATCGGGGTCTCGTAGTTGGAGATCATCACGACGTCGAACTCGCCGCCGCCGGAGGCGACCGAGGCGGTGATCTTCGCCCGGGCCTCGTTCTCCGGCAGCGGGACGAAGCGCACGTCGATGTGCGGGTGGTCGGCGCGGAAGTGCTCGATCAGGCTCATCGCGTCCTGCATCTGCGGATTCGAGACGATGGCGACGACGATCGTCTCGCGGCCGCCGGACGACGTCGCCGGCGCGCAGGAGGTCAGCCCCAGCGTCGCGCCCAGGCCGGCGCCGAACCCGGCGCCGAGCACCGTCCGTCGGGAGGGTGGAGGAGGTGTCATGGTGGGAGGTTCCTCATCTGTGCCGCCGAGCCCTCCCGCCCTGCGATGAGTCCGTGGAAAGTGTGGGAAAGAGTCGGTATTCCCGCACGTTCCACGGAGTCATCATCGGGGAGGGTGCTCGTTTGAGTGTGATGTATCGCTCACTTGTTAGGTGACCTTAGTCATATATGCTCGGATGAGCAAGCATTGGAGGATGACATGCCGCAGGATCGCCGACCCGACGAGCCCGCCGAGGCCGCCGCGCAGCACCCTGATCGGCGCGCCCTGGCACTGATGGCCGAGCTGGCCGGCGAGCACTATCTCGACGGTCGCTCGAAGGTGGAGATCGCCCGCCGGCATCGCCTCTCGCGCTTCCAGGTGGCCCGACTGCTGGACCAGGCGCGCGACGAGGGGGTGGTGCGCATCACCATCGTCAACCCCTCCGACTCCGGCGCCGACCATGCCGACCTGGCGGCCGCGCTGGGCGTCTCCTCGGTCACCGTGGTCGCCCAGCGCTCAGATGAGACCATGCGGTCGGCGCTGGCTCGTCAGGTCGCCCATCTGCTGCCCCTCGGGCTGCACGACGGCGCCCGGCTGGGGGTCTCCTGGTCCCGGACGCTGAGCCACCTGCCCGAGCATCTCGAGGGCATGCCGAAGGTGGACATCGTCCAGCTGGTCGGCCCGCTCAGCGCCCCGGGGTCCTCGACGGCGGACTCCTCGACGCTGGTCCATCGGCTCGGCGCCCGCGCCGGCGGCCAGGTCTGGCCGCTGCCGACGCCGCTGATCGTCGACTCCGCCGCCGTCGCCGCCGCGCTGCGCGGCACCGACGAGGTCCGGGCCGCCCTGGAGGCCGCCGACGAGATGGACGTCGCCGTGGTCTCGATCGGCGCCTGGCATCCCGGGGGATCCACGCTCTGGGGGCGCTTCAGCGAGGAGGAGCATCGTCGGGCCCGGGAGGCCGGCGTCGTGGCCGAGTGTTCGGGGATCCTGCTGGACGAGTCGGGCGGGGTGGTCGAGTCGGTCATGGAGGATCGGGTCGTCGGGGTCTACCCCGCCCAGCTGCGTCGCTCGCGGGTGGTCGCCGTCGCGCCGGCGGTGGGACAGCCCGCCGCGGTGATCGCCGCGGCCCGCGGGAGCTTCGTCGATGATCTGGTGATCTCCGCCGAGCTGGCCGACCAGCTCGCCGAGATGCTCGACGTGCGCTGAGGGCGAGGGTCCGCCTCGGTCGGCGCCTCTGTTCTACGCCGTGTAGAAAAACTCTTCTACACGGCGTAGAATTCTTCGCGGGGCGACGGCGCGCGGACGCCGGCCTCCCCGCCGCGACGGGTCTCGTCGACCCTCGCCGGAGCGCACTCCGCCGCATAGGATCACGCCCGTGATCCCCGTGGTGGATCACCGCAGCCGGCGACGCCGACCGTCGGGCGCGGACCCTCGAGCCGGAGAAGGCGCAGGTGGGCGCTCATGGAACAGATCTTCGACCCGCTGACCATGGCACGCTGGCAGTTCGGGCTGACCACGCTCTATCACTTCCTGTTCGTGCCGCTGACCATCGGGATGGCCCTGATGGCGGCGATCATGCAGACCGCCTGGGTGCGGACGAACAAGGTCACCTACCTGAAGCTGACCCGACTGTTCGGCAAGATCTTCCTGATCAACTTCGCCATGGGCGTGGTCACCGGCATCGTCCAGGAGTTCCAGTTCGGGATGAACTGGTCGGAGTACTCGCGCTTCGTCGGCGACGTATTCGGCGCCCCGCTGGCCATCGAGGGGCTGGCCGCCTTCTTCTTCGAGGCCACTTTCATCGGGCTCTGGATCTTCGGCTGGGGCCGCATCCCGCGGCTGGCCCATCTGGCCTGCATCTGGGTGGTCTTCATCGCCAGCACGCTCTCGGCCTACTTCATCCTCGCCGCCAACGCGTTCATGCAGAACCCGGTGGGCTACACGATGAACGCCGAGCGCGGTCGGGCGGAGCTGACCAGCCTCTGGGAGGTGCTGACCAACCCGGTCGCCCTGGCCGCCTTCCCGCACACCATCTTCGCGGCGATCATGTTCGCCGCGGCGGTGATGGTCGCCGTCGCCGCCTGGCATCTGCGCCGTCGCCAGCATGTCGAGACCATGCGCCCGGCGCTGAAGACCGGCCTGTGGGCCAACGTCGCCGCCTTCGCCGGCGTCGGGCTCTCCGGCGACCAGCTCTCGCTGGCGATGGTCGACGCCCAGCCGATGAAGATGGCCGCCGCCGAAGGCCTCTACGAGACCACGAAGAACGCCAGCTTCTCGATCTTCACCCTCGGCACCCCCGACGGTGCCTCGGAGCTGTTCTCCATCCGCATCCCGCATCTGCTCTCGCTGCTGTCCACCCACACCCTCGGCGGCGAGGTGGAGGGCATCAACGACCTGCAGGACCAGTACGTCGCCCAGTTCGGACCCGGCGAGTACACCCCGATCATCTGGATCACCTACTGGGCCTTCCGATGGATGATCGGACTGGGAGCCTGCTCGGCGCTGGTCTCGCTGATCGCGCTGTGGTTCACCCGGAAGAAGGCCCGGCCGCTCGGCGCCCGGGCGGAGGACCTGAAGTGGCGGGCGCTGATCTGGACCGCCCCGCTGCCGCTGCTGGCCTCGCTGGTCGGCTGGGTCTTCACCGAGATGGGCCGGCAGCCGTGGATCGTCTTCGGCGAGATGAAGACCGCCGCGGCCGTCTCGCCGACGGTCGCCGGCTGGCAGGTCGCGATCTCGCTGGCCGCGTTCACGCTGATCTACGGGGTGCTGGCCGTCGTCGAGTTCCGGCTGATCCTCAAGGCCGCCCAGGAGGGGCCGCCGGAGATCGCCGAGGACGACGACGGCGAGGGCGGAAGCAGCGCCGACGACGCCGACTTCGCGATGGTCTACTGAGGCAGGAGCCGCATCATGGAACTCACCCAGCTCTGGTTCATCCTCGTGGCCTTCTTCTTCGTGGGCTACTTCGTCCTCGACGGCTTCGACTTCGGCGTCGGCATGGCCCTGCCGCTGCTCAGCCGCGACGACACCGATCGGCGCGTGGTGATCAACACCATCGGCCCGGTCTGGGATCTCAACGAGACCTGGGTGATCGTCGCCGGCGCGGTGCTCTTCGCCGCCTTCCCCGAGTGGTACGCCTCGCTGTTCTCCGGCATGTACCTGCCGCTGCTGCTCATCCTGCTGGCGCTGATCGCCCGCGGCGTCAGCTTCGAGTTCCGCCACCAGCGCAAGCACGCCGGGTGGAAGCGGGCCTTCGACCGGATGATCATCGTCGGCTCGCTGGCTCCGGCCTTCCTCTGGGGGCTGATCTTCACCGGCGTGGTGCAGGGCCTGCCGATGACCGCCGATCATGACGTCCGCGCCGGATTCACCGACATCGTCAACCCCTACACCGTGCTGGGAGGTGTCACGCTGACGCTGCTCTGCCTGGTCCACGGTGCGGTGTTCATCGCGCTGAAGACCGACGGCGCCATCCGCACCCGGGCGCGTCGGCTCGCCGCCGGCGTCGGGGCCCCCGCCGCCGCGGCCGCCGTCGGACTGCTCGTCTGGACGCTGCTGGAGCACCGCGACGCCGCGCTGGCCGGTCCGGCGCTGGTGGTCGGCGTCCTCGCCGCGCTCGCACTGGTCGGCGGACTGGCGGCGAACCTCGTCGGTCGCGAGGGGCTGGCCTTCACCGGTCTGGCGGTGACGACGGCCGCGGCGATCAGCACGCTGTTCCTGGTGCTCTTCCCGACGGTGCTGCCCTCGACCTCCGGCGTCGGGACGCTGACCATCGACAACGCCAGCTCCACCGACTACACGCTGGGCGTGATGCTCTGGGTGGCCGCGTTCACCACGCCGCTGGTGATCGGGTATCAGATCTGGACCTACTGGGTGTTCCGCCGGCGGCTGACCCGCGAACACATCGCCTCCGCGGCGCACTGACGCCGTGGCCGCCCACCGCCCCCGGCCCGCCGCTCCCGACCCGCTCCCGACTGTGACGAGGTGACGCCGTGAAGCCGCTGGATCCGCGCCTGCTGCGCCATGCCCGCGCCGCGCGCGGGTTCCTGGCCGCGCAGGTCGCCCTTGGTCTGCTGCGCGTGGTGCTGGTGCTGGTCTTCAGCGCGCTGGTCGCCGCGGCGGTGGTCAGCGGCGCCGAGCTGGTCGGAGCCTCGTCGGACTGGCCGCTCGCAGCGCTGGGGGCGATGTCCGCCGAGCGTCGGCTGGTGCTGCTGCTGACCGCCCTCGCCGGGGTCGTGCTCCTGCGTGCAGTGCTGACCTGGGCTGAGGAGGTGCTCGCCGCGCGGGCGGCGGCCCGGGTGAAGAGTCAGCTGCGCGCCGCGGCGGTCCGGGCGCTGGCGCGGGCCGGAGACGCCGGTCTCGACGTCGACGGCGACGTCGACGGCGACGTCGACGGCGATGCCGACGGCGCGGGCCTCGGCGTCGCCGGCGGAGCCCGGGCCGCGACCACGCTGGGCCCCGGGCTGGATGCGCTGGACGCCTACTTCTCCCGGCATCTGCCGCAGCTGGTGCTCACTGTGCTGGCGGTGCCGGTGCATCTGATCGTGCTGGCGCTGCTGGACCTGACCACTGCGATCATCGTCGCGGTCACCATGCCGCTGATCCCGCTGTTCATGGTGCTGGTCGGCTGGACGACCCAGTCGGCCCAGTGTCGGCAGCGCGATCGGCTCGACACGCTCGGCCGCCGGTATCTGGACGTGGTCGAGGGACTGTCCACGCTGCGCATCTTCGGTCGGGCGCACCGCCAGCGGGAGAACCTGCACCGGCTCTCCGAGGCGCATCGGCGCTCCACGATGGCGGTGCTGCGGGTCAGCTTCCTCTCCGGCTTCGTGCTGGAGCTCGCCGCGAGCCTCTCCACTGCGCTGGTGGCCGTCTCCATCGGGATCCGGCTGGTCGACGGGCAGATGGTGCTGCTGGTGGGGCTGACCGCGCTGCTGATCGTCCCCGAGGCCTTCGCCCCGCTGCGCCAGGTCGGGGCGACGTATCACGCCGCCGCCGACGGACTGGCCGCGGCCGAGGAGGTCTTCGCGATCATCGCCCGCGGCGAGGGCGCGACGACCCGGCCGGCGGGCGATCAGGCCGACGCCGTCGGTGCGGCCGATTCCGGCGCGGGGGTCGCTCGCGGGGCGCGGCTGGAGGTCGCCGGGCTGAGCGTCGACCGCGGCGGTCGACGCGTCCTCGACGGCGTGGCGCTGACCGCCCGCCCCGGCGAGCTGACGGTGCTCACCGGGCCCAGCGGCGTCGGCAAGTCCACGCTCTTCGCCGCGCTGCTCGGACTGGTGCCGGCCGCCGGCGGGGCACGACTGCACGGTCCGCAGGGCGAGGTGCCGCTGCCTCGGGCGGCGATCGCCTGGTCCGGGCAGGACCATGGGCTGCGCGCCGGCACTGTGGCGGAGAACGTGGCCCTGGGCGAGCCCGCGGCGTCGGGGGCCGAGCACGCCGGTGCCGACGGCGCCTCCTCCGTCCGCTCGGCGCTGGCGGCCGTCGATCTCGCCGCCCTGGACCCTCGCCGGCGGCTGGGTGTCCGGGGCGACGGTCTCTCCGGGGGGCAGGCCCACCGCGTCGCCCTGGCGCGGGCGCTGCACCGTGCCCGGGCGCGCGACTGTCCGGTGCTGCTGCTCGACGAGCCCAGTGCCGCGCTGGACGCCGAGGCCGAGCAGCGGCTGCTGGCCACGCTGCGCGCGGAGGCCGCGGTCGGCCGGGTCGTGCTGGTCATCAGCCACCGCTCGGCGGTCATCGAGGCCGCCGACCAGCGGATCGACCTGGTCCCCGGTGCGGACTCCTCGGCGGCCGGGGCGACTGCGGCCCGGGCGACCGCCGCCGTCGCGACGAGGGGAGGCCGCCGATGACCGGGAGGACGACGCCGACGGTTCCGACGACGCCGGCGATGCCGACGGCGGGCCGTGCCGCCCTGCTGCGCCTCACGATGCCGGGCTGGCGTCGGATGGCTCCCGGCCTGTGCTTCGGTGCGCTCTCCGGGCTCTGCGCAGTGCTGCTGCTGGCCGCCTCGGCGTACCTGATCACCCGCGCGGCCGAGCAGCCGCCCATCCTCTATCTGAGCCTGCTGGTCGTCGGAGTGCGCGCCTTCGCCCTGGCGCGGGCGACGTTCCGCTATCTCGAGCGGCTCAGCTCGCACGACGCCGCCTTCCGGGTCCTGGCCGAGCTGCGCGTCGGTCTGGTCGAACGGCTCATCCCGCTGGCCCCCGCCCGACTCGGCGGGCGGCGCCGCGGGGACCTGCTCGCCCGGATGGTCTCCGACGTCGACCAGCTGCTCGACCGTCCCACCCGCGTGATCCAGCCGCTGGTCAGCTCGGCCATCGTCGCGCTGGCCGCCGTGGCCGGGGTCGCCTTCCTCGATCCGTCCGCCGCCGCGCTGCTGGCCGGACTGCTCGTCGTCGCCGCGACGGCCGGCACGCTGCTGCACGGGGCGCTGGCCGCCCGCGCCGAGCGGCGCACCGCCGGGCTGCGCGGCCGGCTGGCCGACGAGATCCTGGAGCTGGTCGCCGACCTCGACGTGCTGCTGGCCTACGACGCCGTCGAGGCGCAGCTGCGCCGGGTCGAGGACGTCGACGCCCGGCTGCGTCGCACCGCGCTGCGCAGCGCGGCCGGCACCGGCGTGGCCTCGGCGGTGCTCGCCGCGGCCTCCGGGGCGGCCGTGCTGGGACTGCTGCTGGTCGGCCTCGACGCGCTGGAGCCGCCTCGGTCGCTGGGCCCGGGCTTCCTGCCGCGGCCCGGCGAGGTCGACCCGGCCATGCTGGCGGTGCTCGCCCTGGTGCCGCTGGCGGTCTTCGACGTCGTCGCCGCCGTGCCGCCGGCGATCTCGGCCCGTCGCGGCGTGCTCGCCTCCGCGCGGCGGATCGTCGACGTCGCTTCGGAGCCGCCGGGCGCGTCGGCGGGCACGTCGGCGGGCTCCTCGGAGGAGCCGCCGGCGCCTGACCCCTCGGCGCCTGACCCCTCGGCGCCGGCCCTGGAGCTGATCGACGTCGCGGTCCGCCGACCGGGCGCGACGGCTCCGGTCAGCGCCCCGGTGACGCTGCGTCTGCGCGCCGGCGAGCGGGCGGTGGTCACCGGGCCCAGCGGCGTCGGCAAGACGGCTCTGGCGCAGGGGCTGGTCGGTCTCCTCGACCACGTCGGCACGCTGCGCGTCGGCGGCGTCGACGCCGCCGCGCTGACCGGCGAGCAGCTGCGGCGCCGGGTGTGCCTGATCGAGCAGGACGCCCACCTCTTCGACGCTACGATCCGGGCCAATCTGGCGCTGGCCCATCCGCAGGGGCCCGAGCAGGCCGACGACGCCGCGCTCTGGACGGTGCTCGAGGCCGTCGGGCTGGGCGGATGGGCGCAGGCGCGCGAGGGGCTGGACACGCCGGTCGGCATGGACGGAGTGCTGCTCTCCGGCGGGCAGGCCCGACGGATCGCCGTCGCCCGCGGGCTGCTCTCCGGGGCCGAGGTGCTGGTCCTCGACGAGCCCACCGCCCATGTGGATCCGGCCATGGCCGACCGGCTGCATGAGGAGCTGCTCGGCGCCGCCGGGGATCGCGCGGTCGTGCTGCTCTCCCATGTGCCGGTGGCAGACCGGCTGGTCGATCATCGCGTCCGGCTGCGTGCGGCGGGCGACGAACCCGATTCGCTCATCTGAGTAATCCGAAACACTCATCTGTTAGTGTGGTGCTGATCACCGATGGATGAAGGGACCGTTCCATGACTGCACTCAGCGTCGCCTCTCTGCCGCAGATCGCCGCGCAGAACGCCGGCCGGCTCACCGTGCCCGACTACTCCCTGGACGCGCGCCGCGTGGGCATCGTGCACATCGGCGTCGGCGGCTTCCATCGCGCCCACCAGGCGTACTACCTGGATCGGCTGTTCAGCGGCGGCCACGCTCCGGACTGGGCGATCTGCGGCGTCGGGCTGCTGCCCGGCGACGCGGCGATGCGCGAGGCGCTCGCCGCCCAGGACGGGCTCTACACGCTGGTGCCCAAGGCCCCCGACGGCGACCGCGACGCCCGGGTGGTCGGGTCGATCGCCGAGTATCTCTTCGCCCCCGAGGAGCCGGCGGCGGTGCTCGCGCGGATGACCGATCCGTCGGTGCGGATCGTCTCGCTGACCGTCACCGAGGGCGGCTACAACTACGAACCATCCACCGGCGAGTTCCGGCTCGACGCCTCGGCGGTGGCTCGCGACCTGGCCGCCGACTTCCGCGCCGATGCGCCTCGGGCGGCCTTCCCGGAGACGATGTTCGGCGTCGTGGTCGAGGCGCTGCGTCGTCGTCGGGCCGCCGGCGTCGAGCCCTTCACCGTGCTCTCCTGCGACAACGTCCGCGGCAACGGCGATCTCGCCCGGCGGATGATCCTGGCCTACGCCGCGGCGAAGGACGCCGAGCTGGCGGGCTGGATCGGCGATGAGGTCGCCTTCCCGAACTGCATGGTCGACCGGATCACCCCGGTGACGTCGGCGCAGGATGTGGCCATGGTCGCCGAGGACTACGGCATCGAGGACCGCTGGCCGGTGGTCAGCGAGGACTTCGTCCAGTGGGTGCTGGAGGACGACTTCCCCGCCGGGCGGCCGGCCTGGGAGGAGGTCGGGGTGCAGATGGTCGACGACGTCGAGCCCTATGAGCTGATGAAGCTGCGTCTGCTCAACTGCAGCCACCAGGTGATCGCCTACTTCGGACTGCTGCTGGGGCACACCTACGCCCACGAGGCCAGCGCCGACGAGGACCTGGCCCCCTTCACCCGCGAGCTCTACATGGACGGCGAGGGCACGCCCACGGTGCCCGAGGTGCCCGGCATCGACCTGGAGAGCTACAAGGACGAGCTGATGGCGCGGTTCTCCAACGCGCACGTCGCCGACACGCTCGCCCGGCTGGCCGCCGAGTCCTCCGATCGGATCCCCACCTGGATGGTGCCGGTCATCCGCGAGAACCTCGACGCCGGCCGCGACGTCTCGATCAGCGCCGCGGTCGTCGCCTCCTGGGCGCGCTACGCCGAGGGAGTCGGGGAGAACGGCGAGGTCTGGCCGGTGGTCGACCGGCTGCGCGAGCGGGTCATGGACGCCGCGGCCCGCCACGACGAGGATCCGCTGGCGTTCCTCCGCGACGCCGAGCTCTTCGGCGATCTGGTCGAGCGGCCGGAGTTCACCGCACCGTACCGGCGCGCGCTGCACGTGCTGCGCACCGACGGCGCGCGGGCGCTGCTGCGCGAGCTGCGCGGCCGCTGAGCTCCTCGGGGGCTGTCCGCGCATGACGAAGGGGCCGGCCCCGGAGGATCTCCGGGGCCGGCCCCTTCGTTCAGCGGCGTTCAGCGGCGTCGCTGCGCTCGCTCACTCTTCCTCGTCCGCGAGGGCCTCGACGTCGGCGAGGGCCGCGTGCGGCGTGTGGTCCGGGATGTCGCCGTTGAGGCGCAGGCCGGTCTCGACGTCGAAGAGGTGGATGCGGTCCATCTTCGGTGCGATGCGGACGACGTCGCCGCGCAGCGGGGGCCGGCGGCCGTCGACGCGGACCACCAGCGGCTGGAAGGTGTCGAGGTTCTTCGGCTCGCCGAAGATGTGGGCGTCGGCGCCGAGCTCCTCGGTCAGGTCCACGTCCATGTCGATGCCGCTGTCTGAGCCGAGGTCGATGTCCTCCGGGCGGATGCCCACGACGACCTTGTTGCTCGAGGTCTTCTTCAGCGCGTCGCCGCTGATCTCGAAGCGGTCGTTGCCGAGCTTGATGGAGTGGCCGTCGTGCTCGACCTGCAGCAGGTTCATCGCCGGGGAGCCGATGAAGCCGGCGACGAACACGTTGGCCGGGGCGTCGTAGAGGTTGCGCGGCGAGTCGACCTGCTGGAGGATGCCGTCCTTCAGCACGCACACGCGGTCGCCCATCGTCATCGCCTCGACCTGGTCGTGGGTGACGTAGACGGTGGTGACGGCGAGCTTGCGGGTCAGCGCGGCGATCTGCGTGCGCGTCTGCACGCGGAGCTTGGCGTCGAGGTTCGACAGCGGCTCGTCCATCAGGAAGACCTTCGGCGAGCGGACGATCGCGCGGCCCATGGCCACACGCTGGCGCTGACCGCCGGAGAGCGCCTTCGGCTTGCGGTCGAGGTAGTCCTCGAGGTCCAGCAGCTTCGCGGCGTCCTCGACGCGACGGCGGCGCTCGTCCTTGTCGACGCCGGCGATCTTCAGGGCGAAGCCCATGTTGTCGGCGACGGACATGTGCGGGTAGAGCGCGTAGTTCTGGAAGACCATCGCGATGTCGCGGTCCTTCGGCGAGACGTGCGAGACGTCCTCGCCGCCGATGAGGATGCGACCCTCATTGACCTCCTCGAGACCGGCGAGCATACGCAGCGCGGTCGACTTGCCGCAGCCGGAGGGGCCGACGAGCACGAGGAACTCGCCGTCGGCGATCTCGAGATGGAGCTGGTTGATGGCGGGGCGAGCACCGGGGGTGTAGATGCGGCTCGCGGCGTCATAGGTCACAGAGGCCATAGTCTTCAGTCCCTTTCACGGGCAGGTACGTGCCCGACGATCCGTTGTGAATGGGAGCTCGTCGCGGAGAGCGCTGTCCGATGCTCGGAGCCTCTCCGGGGTTCGCTCAGTTCGGTTGTGTGACGCGCATCGCGTGATCTGCGACACGATCACGTGAATCACATCATATTTCGGGAGCGCTGTCCATCGCATGTGTGGCGCATGACACTCGCGAGGCTCGCCGTCGGACCTCAGGCCACGACGGCCTGGGCGTCGATCTCGACGTGCATGACCTCGTGGGGCAGGCAGACGAAGACGGTCGTGCGGCAGGGCTTCCGGCCGCTGGGCACGTGCTCCTCGATGAACTCGGCGTAGGCCTCGTTCATGGCGGCGAAGTCCTGCTGGTCCTTCAGGTACACGCGGAGCATGACGACGTCCTCCATGGAGGCGTCGCCGGCCTCCAGGATCGCTCGGATGTTCTCCAGCGTGCGACGGGTCTGGACCCGGACGTCGCCGTCGCCGATGTACTGCGCCGTCTCCGGATCCATGGGGCCCTGGCCGGAGATCTGCAGGATCGGCCCTTTCCGGAGTCCCTGCGAGAAGGTGTGCGCCGGCTGCGGGGCGTTCTCCGTGCTGATGATGTGCTTGGTCATGTGTCAGGTCCTCTCTGTCGGGTTCCATCCCAGATCTGCGGAGGCCGCCTCCGCGACGGCGGTCAGCGAGGGCACCAGGGCCAGCAGCTGCTCCGAGTCCGCCAGCACGACCGGCACCGAGGTCGAGACGGCGGCGACCGCCCGGCCCGAGGCGTCGCGGACCGGAGCCGCGACGCAGTGCACGAACTCCTCGTGCTCCCGGTCGTCCATCGCCCAGCCGCGCGCGGCGACGTCATCGAGCGCCGCGAGATACTCCTGCGGGCCGGAGATGGTCTGGTCCGTGAATCGTCGGTAGTCCAGCGACGTCGCGATGTGCTCGCGCCGTGCGGCAGGCAGGTCGGCGATCAGCACCTTCGCCACCGCGGTCGCATGCAGCGGGGCGGTGAGGCCGACGCGGGAGTACATCCGCACCGCATGGCGCGATTCGAGCTTGTCGATGTAGACGACGTCGGGCCCCTCGAAGGCGGCGAGGTGGACGGTGTGCCCGGTGGCCCGGTTCAGCTGCTGCAGGTGTGGCCGCGCCACGGAGACGATGCTGCGCTCCTCCAGTGCGAGGGCCGAGAGCTCCAGGACCTTGGAGCCGATCCGATACCGTCCCCGCGCGTCCCGCACGACGAACCGGCAGTCCTCCAGAGTGTGGAGCTGGCGCATGACGGTGGTCTTGTGGGCGTCGGTCCGCCCGGCGATCTCGTCCAGCGTCGAGGGCTCGTGGGCGAGCTGGTCGAGGAGGGTCAGCGCGCGCCTGAGCGATTCGCTCATGATCTGCTCCCGTCGCGGCGCGGCGGCTCATGGTCCGGTCGCAGGGGTCGATGCGGCAGCTGAAGCCCTTCGGCCGAGGCTCGGACGGCGCGCCATGCGGCCTCCGAGGAGGCCAGTGCCGCGGCCGCCGTCTCCGTCGCCGGCAGCGGTCCCCGGTCGGTCGGCACGGTGAGCGTGGCCGCCGCGCAGAGGTGTCCGCTGCGCAGCGCCCTGCGCTGGTCGCCGCCGCGGAGCAGTTCGGCGAGATAGCCGGCGGCGAAGGCGTCGCCGGCCCCGACCGACTCCACGACGTCGACGGTCAGCGACGGCACGCGGGTGCGGGCGCCGTCGGCCTCCAGGGCGACCGCACCGACCGCCTCGTCCTTGATCACCAGCAGGCGCGGCGAGGGCAGAAGCTCGCGCAGCTGGTGCTCGTCGTGGACGTCGAAGGCGGCCTCCGCCTCGTCCCGGCCGACCAGCACGACGTCGGCCCGGTCGGCCAGTCGGGCGAGATCGGCGGCTTCCCGGCCCTCCCAGAGGGCGGGGCGCCAGTTGACGTCGAAGGAGACCAGCGCCTCGCCGGGCCGGCGACTCAGCAGCTCCTCTGTCATCGCGAAGCATTCCGCGGAGAGCGCGGGGGTGATGCCGCTGGTGTGGATCAGCCGCGCGGACTCGAGCAACCCGGGGAGTCGCCCGGTGCGCAGGAAGTCCGGTCCCATGGCGCTGGCCGCAGATCCGGCGCGGTAGTAGAGCATGCGGTCCGCCGCGCGGGCGGCGGGGTCCTTGGCGTAGAGACCGGTGTGCCGCCGCGGATCGTGCTCGATGCAGGAGCCGTCCACTCCGCCGTCCTGCAGCGTCCGGCGGATGCGTTCGCCGAAGGCGTCGTCGCCGAGGCGGCTCGCCCAGGCGGTGGACACCCCGAGCGACGACAGGCCCAGGGCGACGTTGGCCTCGGCTCCGCCGATCGACAGGCTGAGCGCGTCGCAGTCTGCGAGGCACTCGCCCGGCGGCGGGGTCACCATCGCCATCGCCTCACCCAGGCAGATCGCATCCGTCACCTGTGTGCCCCTCTCCCTCGTCGCCCCTCCGTTCGCCGCGCGCCGGCGTCCGGAGGCGCGGTGGCCGTTGACGGCCGGTGCGGTCGATGCTAAACATGATCCTGCTCACTTTGCAACGTTAATTGCATGATATGCAATGCAGGAGGACCCGTGGCCGATTCCCCGCGTCTGATCGATCCCATCGACCGGGAGCGCGTCGACGAGATCTCCGACGAGGTGCTGGGGTGGCGGCACCACGCCGTCCCGCGTGCCTTCCACGGCCTGACCGCCCGCGAGCTCGCGGAGGAGCGGCCGGCGCTGGGGCGTCTCCAGACGCCGGTGATGACGCTCGACGCCGGACGTCTGCAGGGCAACGGCGAGCGGTTCGCGGCCTGGTGCTCCCGCCACGGCGTGGACTGGGCGCCGCACGGGAAGACGACGATGGCCCCGCAGCTCTGGGCGCAGCAGCTCGCCCACGGTGCCTGGGGCATCACGCTGGCGAACGCGCCGCAGCTCCGGGTGGCCCGGCAGCACGGTGTGCGACGCGTGATGGTCGCCAACGTCCTCACCGATCCCGGGGCGATCGGCGAGGCCGCGCAGGATGTCCTCGACGGCGCGGAGATCGTGTCCTGGGTCGACTCGGAGCGTGCCGTCGCACGCCTGGAGGCCGTGCTCGCCGAGTTCCCGGAGGCGGTGCTGGACATCGTCGTGGAGCTCGGTGCACCTGGAGGCCGGACCGGCGCGCGGACCGATGACGAGGCGGTGGCGATCGCCCGCGCCGTCGCCGCCGCCCCGCAGCTGCGTCTGGTGGGCGTCGGCGGATACGAGGGCGCGCTCGCGCACACCGGCGACGCCGCCGCCCTGACGATCGTGCGCGGCTATCTCGAGCGCGTCGGCATGCTCCATGACCAGCTCGACGCCGAGGCTCTGTACGCCGCCGACGAGGTGATGATCACGGCCGGCGGATCCGCGTTCTTCGACGATGTCGTCGACGTGCTGGCCGAGCGTGTCCGCGAGGCGGGCGGGGGCCGGCCGGCCGTGCGCGTCGTGCTGCGCAGCGGGGCCTGCATCATCCACGACGACGGCTTCTATCGCGGGATCTCTCCGCTGGGCCGCACCGACCCTGACGGACCGGGCGCGCTGCGCTCGGCCATGCACTGCTGGGCGCGGGTGGTCTCGCAGCCTGAGCCGGGACTGGCCATCCTCGACGCCGGCAAGAGGGACGTCCCCGTCGACGAGGGGCTCCCGGCGCCGCAGCTGATCGGGCCGCGGCTCGGCGGCCCGATGACGGAGCTCCGGGACGCCGCGATCACCGCGGTGAACGACCAGCACTGCTTCCTCGTCGTCGACCCGGATCAGGAGATCTCGCCCGGGGACGTGGTGCGTCTGGGGCTCTCGCATCCGTGCACCGCGCTGGACAAGTGGCAGCTGCTGCCGGTGCTCGACGACGCGGACTCGCCGCAGGACGCCCGCGTGGTCTCGACCGTGCGGACCTGCTTCTAGGAGCATCCCGATGTCGATACCCTCCACGCTCGTCTCATGCGCCGCCGTGATCGACGGCACCGGCGCCGACCGTCGGATCGCCGACGTCCGGCTGGCCGACGGTCTGATCGCGGAGATCGCCGAGCCCGGCAGCCTCGTGCCACGGTCCGACGAGACGTCGGTCGACGCCGAAGGCCTGGTCCTGTGCCCCGGCTTCATCGACATGCACGCCCACTCGGACCTGCATCTGCTCACCCGTCCCGAGCACGCGCCCAAGCTCTCCCAGGGCGTGACCACCGAACTGCTGGGCCAGGACGGGCTCTCCTACGCGCCGGTCACCGACGTCACGCTGCCGGTGATCCGGGAGAAGATCGCCGGATGGAACGGCGACCCGGAGGACTTCGCCGTCGACTGGCGCACTGTGGCCGAGTACCTCGACCGCCTGGACGCCCCGGACGAGGCCGGCCGGCGGATCGCCGCGAACGCCGCCTACCTCGTCCCTCAGGGGACGGTGCGCGCCGCCGTCGTCGGATTCGACGATCGCCCGGCCACAGACGCGGAGATCGCGACGATGCGCGCGATGGTCGCCGCGGCCATGGAGCAGGGAGCGGTCGGTCTGTCGAGCGGGCTGACGTACACGCCGGGGATGTACGCGTCCTCCGCCGAGCTCGAGCAGCTCTGCGCCGAAGTCGCCGTCCACGGCGGGTTCTACGCCCCGCATCATCGCTCCTACGGCCACGGCGCGCTGGCGGCCTATGCCGAGATGATCGAGCTGAGCCGGCGCTCCGGGTGCGCGCTGCACCTCTCGCACGCGACGATGAACTTCGCGGAGAACGCCGGCCGGGCACCGGAGCTGCTGGAGATGATCGATGCCGCGCTCGACGACGGCGTCGACATCACGCTGGACACCTACCCCTACCTGCCCGGTGCGACCACGCTCGCCGCCATGCTGCCGAGCTGGTCCACCGCCGGCTCCGCCGACGATGCGCTCGCCCGACTCGAGGACCCTCGGACGCGGGCGCGGATCCGCCACGCCCTGGAGGTCGAGGGATCCGACGGATGCCACGGCGTGCCCATGGAATGGGACGCCCTCGAGATCTCCTCCGTGCAGGACCCGGCGCTCGCCGAGTGCGTGGGCCGGACGATCGCGGAGCTCGCTGCCTCGGCGGATCGCGAGCCGTTCGACGTCTTCTGCGAGATCCTGACCGCCGATCGGCTGGGCACCGGCATCCTCCAGCACGTCGGTCATGAGGAGAACGTCCAGACGATCATGACCCATCGCGTCCACACCGGCGGCAGCGACGGCCTGCTCCACGGCGACAGACCCCACCCGCGCGCCTGGGGCACCTTCCCCCGGTATCTGGGCCGCTACTGCCGGGACCTCGGGCTGCTCACGCTCGAGGAGATGATCCACCATCTCACCGGACGCCCCGCCGCCCGGCTGCGGCTCGTCGGCCGCGGCACCGTCTCCCTCGGCTCGGCCGCGGACCTGGTGCTCTTCGACCCCGAGGCGGTCGAGGCCCGGGCCACGTTCGACGAGCCCCGGCGGCCGGCCGCGGGCATCCACAGCGTCTACGTCAACGGAGTGCTCTCCTGGCGCCGCGGGCATCCCACGGGGGACCGCGCGGGCCGAGCGCTGCGCCGCACCGAGAAAGGAACTGAATCCCGTGACTGAGACCCTGGCAGGCCGCCTCGCCGCCGACAGGACGCTCGCCGTCGTGCGCGCGGAGGACATCCCCGACGCCGCGGAGCTGGCCGCCGCCCTGGCCGCCGGCGGCATCCGCGTCGTCGAACTCACCTTCACCACCCCGGGCGTGGCCTCGCATGTGCGACGCATCGCCGAGACCGCCGCCGAGCACGGGGCGATGGTGGGCGTCGGCACCGTCATGACGGCGGAGCAGGCCCGCGAGGCCGTCGACGCCGGGGCGCAGTTCCTGGTGACGCCGGGGATCCGCGAGGACGTGGCCGCCGTCGCCCGCGAGGCGCAGGTTCCGTTCAGCCTCGGGGCGATGACGCCGACCGAGGTGGGGCGCGCCATGGAGCTCGGCTCCGACCCGGTCAAGATCTTCCCGGCCGGAACCGTGGGGCCGCGATACCTCAAGGACCTCCAGGGGCCCTATCCGGGCGTGCAGCTGCTGCCCTCGGGCGGCATCGGCGCCGAGAACGCCGCGGCCTTCCTGGCCGCCGGAGCCGCGGCGGTGTGCTGCGGCACCTCCGTGGTGCCGCCCGCCGTGGTGCGGGACGGCGGCTGGACGGAGATCGCCGAGCGCGCCGCCTCGTTCACCGGAAGCTTGGACACGGCGCGTCCATGACCTCGGATCGTCGGGCGGGTCCGCCGCGGGACGGGATCACCGGTCAGTCCGCGGATCCGCTCGCCAGGCGTGCCAGCCTCCGCCGCAGCGGTGCGAACCGCGCGATGCTCGTGTCGAGTCCTCCCGGACGCGCGGCGAGCAGCCACGTCCGCCGCTGATCGGCCAGCAGGCTGTCGAAGCGGTCCAGGAGGCCTCGTGCCGTCTCCCTCGACATCTCCGCGGTGCCGTCGACGACGGCGACGAGGCCGGACTCGAACACCTCGACGCCGAACAGCGCCCAGCGGACCGCCTGACGGATCTCGGCGATGACCGCGGCTCCGTCCGCGGCGGCGGGACGGGCGTCGTCCAGCCGGGACAGGGCGGAGCTGAGGACATCACGGGCCGAGGCCAGACTCCCGGCCGAGGGGACGTGGTGCGGCTCCATCGCTCCGGCCTGCTGGATGACGCGGAACAGCGGGCTGGCGTTGCCGATCGCGGCGTCCAGGCCGTCGGCCACGCGTCCGACGTCGGTCAGGACCCCGCCCAGGACGCCGGCCTCGTCGTCGAAGACGTGGCGGTCGAGGACCTCGGCGAGGCGATGCTCGACGTCGCGGTTGGCTTCCAGGGCCCAGCTCACGCCGCCGCCGAAGACGATCGGCGCATAGCTGATGGCCGGCGGATCGACATGTCCGCCGTCTCCCCAGCAGGTGAGCAGGAACCCCTCCGACTCGTGGGCGATTCCGGTCTCCGCCGCATCGACCATGTTGCCGATCGCGTTGTCGAGCCGTCCGACGAAGGAGAGCCAGGTCCCGGTCCCGGGGGCGACCCAGAACGACACGCCGGCATCGATCAGCGCGCGAGCCCGGGAGGAGAAGCTCCGCAGCTGCTCGGCGTCGACGCCGTGGGCTCGGTTGAACTCCTGCTCGGCCGGGCTCATGCGTTCCAGGACGGTGGCGATGTGGTCCGGCGAGTCATAGAGCCAGACGACCGGCACAGTGCCCTCGGGGATGCGGTCCATGAGCTCTGGGTGACTGCCGAGGATGTCGGACCAGAACTCGACGGTGTATCCGCGATCCGTCCACGGACGCGCCACCTTCTCCACGTAGTCGAGGAACACCGGGCCCAGACCGCGTGCCGCGACCTGCTGCCGGCTGGCGCCGGTCCCGAGCTCCCAGGTCTCGTCGGCGCCGATGTTCAGCCGGCGCGAGCGGACGTGGGGCGTGAGCTCGTCGAGCAGGCCCGTCACGAATCGGGCGTTGTCGTCCGTGGGGGCCAGCGTCGACGGCGGACGGACCGTGCCGGCGAAGGTCTGCGACTCGGGATGTTCGGCGCGGTGCCGGTGCTCGTCGTGGGACAGCCACCGTTCCCAGTGGCCGAATGTGTTCTGGTTGGGCACCAGTTCGATCCCGCGCGCGACGCAGAGGTCGTCCAGCCAGCGCAGGTCCTCGGGCGTCATCGGCGACGCGTCCTGCCACACCTCCGCATGGTCGCGGTAGGCGAAGGTGTTCTCCATGTAGAGCTCGAGCTGGTTGAACCGCGCCAGCTCCAGGACGTCGACCAGCCGTCGCAGTCCGGCCCGCGTGGGGACCCGATCCCGACTGATGTCCAGCTGGAAGCCGCGTCGGGCGAAGTCCGGCCAGTCGACGATCCGTACGGCACGGTCCGGCGTCGGAGACGTCGCCCGCAGCTGCGCGAGCGTCTGCAGGGCATACCGCAGCCCGGCGGCGTCGGCGTGGGCGATGCGCACCGTCTCGCCGTACTCCAGCCGATAGCCCTGAGGCGGCAGCTGATCGTCCTGAGAGGTGAGCACGTCGACGTCGGCGTGGGGCGGGCGGCCCGGGATCTCTTCGATCCGGCGGGGAGCAGGGTGCAGGGGGAGGTTCATGGGGCGTCCTTCGTCGTCAGGTCGAGATCGGTCTGTCGGAAGATCGTCGGGAGTTCGTCGGGGCGCGTCGGCGGCGCGCGGGAGGTCAGCCTTTGACGGCTCCGGAGACCATCCCGCGCGCCATGCGCCGCTGGACGATGCTGAAGAGGATGAGCACCGGGACGGCGATGAGCGTCGACCCGGCCATGACCCCCGCCCAGTCGGTGCCGCTGATGCCCTCCTGGAAGCCCTGGAGCCAGACGGGGAGGGTGACCCGCCCGCCGGAGGAGAGGATCACCAGGGCCAGCGTGAACTCGTTCCACGAGACGAGGAACGCGAAGACGCCGGTGGAGACCAGTCCCGGGCCCAGCAACGGGAGCGTGACGCGGGCGAACGCCCCGAATCGGGTGCAGCCGTCGGTCATCGCCGACTCCTCGAGGTCGGCGGGGACTCCGTCGACGAACCCCTTGAGCATCCACACGATGAACGGCATCACTGTGCCGACGTAGAGCAGGGACAGCCCGAGCACGGTGTTCACCAGCCCCCAGTCCGAGAGCATCCGGAACTGGGAGATGAACAGCGCCTCGGCCGGGATCATCTGGATGACCAGGACCGCGACCACCGCCGAGGCCCGGCCTCGGAAGCGGAACCGGCTCAGCGCGACGGCGGCGAGCGTCGCCGACACCAGGGCGACGGCGACGGCGAGCAGGCTGACCCGCAGGCTCATGCTCAGCGCGGTCCAGAAGCTCTGGTCGGCCAGCACGCCGAGGTATGCCTCCGGGGTGAACTCGAGGGGCACCGGAGCCGGTCCCTCCACGCGCACCGTGCTCGTCGGCTGGAGCGAGGTGTTGATCATCCAATAGATGGGGAACACCCAGACCAGGGCGACGGCGACGGCCACCGCGTTCAGCGTCGTCCGACCCCGGGCGGTCCGGGGGCGCATGATGGAGTTCGCGGCACTCATGACAGATCTCCCTGCTTGCCGAGTCTGCGGATGTATCGCCAGGTGAGCGCCACGAGGAGGAGCAGCATCACCATGGCCAGCGCGGAGGCCACGCCATAGTTCCCGCCTCCGATGCCGGTGTGGTAGATGTACGTGCCGAGCAGATTGGTCTCCTCGGTGCTTCCGGCGCCCTGCTGCAGCGAGTAGATCTGGGCGAACACACGCAGGTCCCAGATCACCTGGAGGATGCCCAGGAGCACCAGCACCGGACGGATGTTCGGAAGCAGGACGCTCCAGACCGTCCGTCCCAGCGAGGCGCCGTCGAGCTGGGCGGCCTCGACCATGGATTCGTCCACCTGTGCCAGCGCCGCGAAGACGGAGAGGGCGACCAGCGGCGTGCTGGCCCAGATCACCACTGTGGCGCCGATCAGCATGAAGGTGGCCGCTCCGCCGTCCAGCCAGTCGAAGCCCTCGAACTCGGTGAGTCCGAAGCCGACGAGGACGTCGTTGACCACGCCGTTGCGATGGTCGGTCATCAGTTTCCAGATCGCGACGGCGGCGATGACCGGGGTCGCCCAGGCGAACACGAGGGCGATCTGGACAGCTGTGCGTGCCGCCGGCGCCACTCGCTGCATCAGCACGGCGAGGGCGACGCCGATGACCATGGTCGTGCCGGCGGCCCCCGCGGTGAAGACCAGCGTCCTGAGCGTGACGACCCAGAAGTACGGGTCGGAGAGGATAGCGGTGTAGTTGTCCAGCCCGACCCATTCCGGGGGCTGTCCGAACTGCTGGGCGAAGCCGAACTCCTGGAACGACATCACCAGCTGGCGGATCATCGGGTAGCCGAGGGCCAGGACGACGAGCGCCGTCGGCACGAGCAGCAGCAGGTACGGAGTGAGGACCTGTCCGCGGGACCGGAGGGACGGCCGCGGCGGCTCGGGCGTCGGTCGGTCGGTCGCCGCCTCGTCGAGCGGTCGGCGGGAAGTCGGTGCGTGGATCGTCATGGGGCCTCCAGGCCGGCTCCGCACCCGGCCGGGCGCGGATGCGACAGGGTCAGTCGTTGAGGACGTCCTCGATCTCGGAGTCGATCTCCTCGGCCACCTGTTCGACGTCGTCGCCCTCGGCGATGCGCGTCCAGATCTCGACCGGCAGCTGGGCGCTGTCCACCACGCCCCAGGACGGGGTGTTCGGGGTCAGCTTGGAGTTCTCCACTGCGACCTGGAACGGCTCGGCGCTGGGTCCTTCGAGGGCGTCGGCGTAGTCCAGGTTTCCGGGCACCCAGCCGCCCTCCGAGGCCAGCAGCGAC
This sequence comes from Nesterenkonia sp. F, assembly GCF_000220985.1. Lineage (GTDB taxonomy): Bacteria > Actinomycetota > Actinomycetes > Actinomycetales > Micrococcaceae > Nesterenkonia. Next base: position 47,177 of record NZ_AFRW01000118.1, on the reverse strand, counting down.
TGGAACTCCTCGCTGTAGATGAGCGTCAGGACCTCCTGGGAGAGCTCCTGGTTCTGCGAGGCCGCGGAGATGCCGATGTTCGACCCTCCGGCGAAGGTCACGCCCGGCTCTCCCTCGGTGAGTCCCGGCAGCGCGATGACTCCGACCTGGTCCTGGTCCCACATCTCCTGGTCGATCTCGTCCTCCATGTAGGGCAGGCCGGAGAGGAAGCCGACGCGGCCGGCGCTGAACAGCTCGCCGGCGGCCTGGACCGTCTCGCTGGAATCCTGGACGTACTCGGATCCCTGCTCCATCAGGCGTTGAGCCTCTCGGAGCCCGTCGAGGGACTCGGGGCTGGAGAGTCGTCCCTCCCAGGTGCCGTCCTCGTCCTGCACGGCGTAGTCGCCGCCGTGCGTGAACAGCCAGCCTTCGAGCGTCTTCGGGTCGGCCGCGGCCAGGTAGATGCCGGTGAAACCCTCGGTGTCCTCGGGGTTGGCCTCGTTGAGTTCGATCGCCGCGTCGCCGAGCTCCTCGAGCGTCTGCGGAACGTCGATCCCGGCGTCTTCCAGGAGGTCTCTGCGGTAGTAGATGACCCGCGAACCGGCGTACAGCGGAGGAGTGTAGGCGGTGCCGTCCCAGGAGCCGGCGTCGAGGCTGGATTCGATGAGCGAGTCCCCGCCGAGCTCGTCGAGCATGTCGTCGACGGGTGCGAAGGCGCCCACGGAGGTGAAGGTCGAGGCCTGGGTGTTGCCGACCTCGACGAGGTCGGGCGTCTGCTCGGCATCGGGCAGCGAGGTCTGGAGCAGCTCGACGATGCCGGCCCAGGGCTGGTGCTGGATGGTCAGCGTGGAGCCCTCGTGCCGGGATTCGAACTCCTCGACGAGCCAGTCCTGCGCCTCCTCGGGCACGGAGCGCTCCATCAACCACATCGTGAGATCCGCGGAGGCGGACTCCTCGCCGTCGGTGCCGCCCTCGGAGCTGGAGCCGCAGGCCGTGAGGGTGAGGGCGAGGGCTGCGGCGGTGGTCGTCGCGATCGAGCGTCGCATGAGTGGATTCCTCTCGTGGTGCTGTGACAGAGATGCGTGGTGTGGGTCACACCTCCCTGCGGAAAAGTATGGCGTCTTAACTAACAAAATGGAAGGGGGCTCCGAGCTCCGTCGCGGTCGGCGGGTTCGCGGCGGACGCCGCGGGCGGCACCCCTCCGAGGGGGCCTCGCTGCGAACCGGCTCCGATCCGCTCTAGGCGAGGAGCCGCTTTGTAAGCCATACTTACAAACATGGAGAGTCTCGCCACCCCTCGACGAGCCGGATCGTCGCAGCGCGTCCTGCCGCGGCATGCTCGGGCCCACAATCTGACCCTGCTGCTGCGCACGCTCTTCCACGGCGGTGCGATGAGTCGTGCCGATCTCGCACGGGAGACCGGGCTGACGCGAGTGACCACGTCGGATCTGGTCGCCCATCTCCTCGAGCGAGAGCTGGTGGTGGAGAAGGGGGTGCGGGCACCTTCCGGACCGGGCAAGCCGGCCGTGCTCGTCGACCTCGATCGGCATGGGATCCAGGTCGTCGCCCTGGACCTCGCGGGGGCCGAGGAGAATGTCGGCGCGCTGATGGACCTCACCGGTGCCGTGCTCGATCGGCGCATCCGGACGCGCGCCACGGTCGGGTCCGGCGACGACGCGGTGGACGAAGTGGTGGACCTGGCCAGGTCCCTCGTGGACGTCGCCGACGGGCGCGTCCTCGGCGTCGGAGTCGGTTCGCCGGGCATCATCTCGGAGGACGGTCAGGTGCTGGAGGCGCCGAACTTCGGATGGGAGGCGGTTCCGCTGCGGGATCGTCTGGAGGACGCGCTGGGCGTGCCCACCGTGGTCGGCAACGACGCCAACGCCGCGGCACTCGCCGAGCACACCTTCGGGCAGGCCGAGCCGGACATGTTCCTCGTCCGCGTCGGGCGCGGCGTCGGCGGGGCGCTGCTGGTGCGCGGTGAGCTCGTCGTCGGCAGCGCCCAGGCGGCCGGCGAGATCGGCCACGTCCAGGTGGGAGAGGGCGATGGGCCCGAGTGCGCCTGCGGGAAGACCGGCTGTCTGGAAGCCTGGCTGTCCGTCCCGCAGCTGACGCGGATGCTCGAGGAGGCCGATGCCTCGCATCCGGGAGGCGACAGAGCGCATGAGCAGGTCCTCCGGGAGGCGGGCGGCCGGCTGGCTCTCGTGCTGGCTCCCATCGTCGGTGCGCTGAACCTCTCCGACGTGGTCATCGCGGCCCCGCATGAGCTCTTCGGCGGCACGCTGCTCGACGCCGCGCTGGAGAAGCTCCGGAGCCACACGCTGAGTCGCTTCCACACCCATGTGCGACTGCGCGTGCCCCTGCAGAGCGACGACCTCGTCCTCCAGGGCGGGCTGGTCATGGTGCTGTCCGCCGAACTGGGGGTCTCATGACGCGGCGACTCGATGGTGCGACGGTCGTCGGACGACCCGTCCGCGTGGGGCTCGACGTCGGCGGGACCAAGACTGAGGCGCTGGCGCTCGATGCGGCAGGACGGGTCGTCGCGCGGCACCGGTGCGTCACCGTCCCCGGGCCGTCAGGTGTCGTCGACACGGTGGGCCGGGCCGTCGCCGCTCTCTGCGGACCCTCCGGCGAGGTGTCGGCGGAATCGGTCGGCGTCGGCATCCCGGGCCAGATCGAGGTGCCGAGCGGCCGGGTGCGTCACGCGGTGAACCTCGGCCTGCGGGACCTGGACCTCGCGCGCATCCTGGAGCGCGAACTGGGCGTGCCGGTCCGGGTGGAGAACGATGTGAAGGCCGCCGCGATCGGCGCGTGCCGGATCCGCGGGCGGGAGAGGGAGAGCCTGGTCTACCTCAATCTGGGCACCGGCGTCGCCGCCGGGGTGGTGGTGGACGGGGTCCTGCAGCGCGGAGTCGGCGGAGTGGCCGGCGAGATCGGCCACATATCGGTCGACCCGCGGGGGGAGACCTGCCCGTGCGGCCAGCGCGGATGCCTCGAGACCGTCGCCGGCGGCGGGGCCGTGGCGCGGCGGTGGGGCGGCGGGGATCTGCCGGTGCTGGAGATGTTCGACGCCGCCGACCGCGGAGAGGGGCGGGCGATGCGACTGCGCCGCGAGTTCGCCGCCGGCGTCGCGGCGGCGGTGCGTCTGATCGTGCTCACGCTCGACGTGCCGACCGTGCTTCTCGGAGGAGGTCTGGTCCATCTCGGCGATCGGCTCCGGGACGTCGTGGTGGACGAGCTGAGGAGGGCGGGAGAGGCATCGGACTTCCTGCACTCGCTGCGGATCGACGAGCGCCTCGAGATGCTGCCGCCCAGTTCCGGCGCTCCTGCGGTCGGCGCCGCGCATCTGGGCGTCGGCATGCGTCGCGCAGACGTGGGGTGAGCCCCGCGCACGACGACGCCCGCCCCGGGATCGCGGGGATCCCGGGGCGGGCGTCGTGGTCCGGGCGACGGTTCGGCGTCGCCGGGGAAGGAGGGAGCGGCGCTCAGTCCTCGACGATCAGCGGGTACACGCCGTTCTCGTCGTGGACCTCCTTGCCGGTCACCGGCGGGTTGAAGACGCAGACCAGGCGGAGCTCCTCGTCGGCCTCCACGCGGTGCTTCTCATGGCCGTCCAGCAGGTAGAGGAAGCCGTCGGTGATCTCGTGGACCTCGTCGGTCTCCAGGTTGGTCAGCCGGCCGGCGCCGCCGACGCAGTAGACCGCCTCGATGTGGTTCGCGTACCAGAACTCATGCGTGGAGCCGGCGTAGATGGTGGTCTCGTGCAGCGAGAAGCCGACCTTCTCGCGGCCGAGGACCATTCGGCGGGAGCGCCAGTCCTCGTTGCGGATGTCGCGCTCGCCGTCGTTGAGGTCGTCGATGTGCAGCGTGTACATGCTCGTCTCCTGTCTGCGGGGAGGGGTGGGGAGGGTGGAGGTCGTCGGGGCGACACGGCCGGGCGACGCCGTCCGGTCGACGGCGCGGGGCAGGTGCCGCGCACGGCCCGTGTCCCCCGGACTCACGCATCATCGCACGGCGAGTGCCGCGCCGGGAGGCGGAGCGCGGGGGACACGAGAGGCTCGGGCGGGAGCCGGATCAGCGCGGGGCGCGCAGGCGGCTCGGCTCGCTCATCTGGCCGGTGGCCGCCAGCACGGCGTCCTCGATGACCTTGATGCCCTTCTGCAGGTCCTCGTCGTCGATGGTCAGCGGCGGCATGACCTTGATGACCTCGTCCTCGGGACCGGAGGTCTCCAGCAGCAGGTTCCGCTTATAGGACTCGGCGGCGACCTTGCCGGCGGTGTCGGCGTCGGGGAAGCAGATGCCGGTCAGGAAGCCGCGGCCGCGCAGCGTCGCGCCCTTCACGTGCTGGGCGATGTCCTCCAGGCCCTCCCGGAGAGTCTCGATCTTCGCGGCCAGCTGCTTCTGGAAGGAGTCGTCCGACCAGAACAGCTCCAGCGCCCGGGCGCCGGTGACGAAGCCGAGGTTGTTGCCGCGGAAGGTGCCGTTGTGCTCGCCGCCCTCCCAGACGTCCAGCTCCGGCTTGAACAGGGTGATCGCCATCGGCAGGCCGTAGCCGGAGATCGACTTGGACATGCAGATGATGTCCGGGGAGATGCCGGCCTCCTCGAAGGAGAAGAAGGTGCCGGTGCGGCCGCAGCCGGCCTGGACGTCGTCGATGATCAGCAGGATCTTGTGGCGCTTCAGCAGCGCGGAGAGCTCCTTCAGCCACTCCATGCGCGCGGCGTTCAGGCCGCCCTCGCCCTGGACGGTCTCGACGATGACCGCGGCCGGCTTGTCGACGCCGGAGCCGGAGTCCTGCAGGACCTTCTCCAGCCAGATGAAGTCCGGGATGTCGCCGTCGAAGTAGTCGTCGTACGGGATCTTGGAGCTGTTGGTCAGCGGAATGCCGGCGCCGCGGCGCTTCATCGAGTTGCCGGTGACCGACAGCGACCCCAGCGTCATGCCGTGGAAGGCGTTGGTGAACGACAGGATGTGCTGGCGGCCGGTGACCTTGCGGGCCAGCTTCAGCGCCGCCTCGACGCTGTTGGTCCCCGTCGGGCCCGGGAACATGATCTTGTAGTCCATGCTCCGCGGCTCCAGGATGACCCGCTCGAAGGTCTCCAGGAAGCGGCGCTTGGACGGGGTCTTCATGTCCAGCGAGTGGGTGACCCCGTCGTTGGCCACGTAGTCGACCAGCAGGTCGCGCAGCTCCGGATGGTTGTGGCCGTAGTTCAGCGCGCCGGCTCCGGAGAAGAAGTCCAGGTATCGCGAGCCGTCCTCGGTGTACTGGTAGGAGCCGGAGGCCTTCTCGAAGACGGCCGGCCAGTTCATGCAGTAGCTGCGGACCTGGGATTCGAAGGTTTCGAAGATGTCGGTGGCCATGGGTGTGGTCTCCTCCGTGATGCGGCGTCGCGCGCCGCGGTCTGGGATGGGGGTTCGGTGCGGTCGACGGCGGCTGGTCGGCGCCTGCGGCGGGTGCCGCTGCGCTGCTGCCGCGGATCCGGGCGGTTCCCGGTCGCGGCGGCCGACGTCGTGCGTCTGGGGCCCGCTCAGCTCGAGCGCAGCGGCTCGACGGTGTAGAGGTCCTCGGCGGCGTGGTGCTCGCCGGTCTCCTGCTGAGTGGGGAACAGGTCTTCGGTGAACAGGTCGGACCGGGTGATCTCGGTGTCGTGGTCGCGGGCGAGCCCGGTGAACAGCGCGATGGAGGCGGCGTTGTCCGCGGTGATGGTGGTCTCCAGGCGGCACGCGCCGGAGCGGGCGACGACGTCGGCGAGCATCCGGGAGGCCAGGCGGCGGCCGCGGAACTCGGAGTCGACGGCCACCTGCCAGATGAACAGCGTCTGCGGGTCGGAGGGGCGCAGGTAGCCGGAGATGAAGCCTGCGGGGCGGCCGTCGACCAGGGCGATCACCGAGGTGGCGGCGAAGTCGCGGGTCCACAGCAGGTAGGCGTACGGGGTGTTCACATCGAGGACGCCGGTGCCCTCGGCGATCCGCCACAGGGCGGCGCCGTCGGAGAGCACGGGGGCACGGAGCTCGATCTCTTCCCCGGAATGGGCAGGGTTGTCTGCGGAGTCAGGCATCGCGCCCCACGATACTGACCGTGGAGGACGAATCAACCGTGGACGCCGTCTCTGCGGCGTCCGCACGGGGTGATCGCGGTCCCGCGTCGCCTTCCGCGGTGAATATTCATCCCGTGCGATCCCCGTCATCATGACGATGCGAGGAGGCTGGGAGAAATGCGCGAAGAAATGCGCAGACTGTTATCGTCTTGTGATGCATAGGCGGTCAACAGTCCTTCTTATGCTGTGATCTGCGCCATCCTTCCAGTGCGTGGATCGCGCTCGTCGCGGATCAGCCCGTGCCCGACCGTGTTCGGTTCGGCTCAGACCTCCAGGCCCATGGCCCAGCCGCCCAGCAGCATCGTCATGCCGGTGATCAGCACGACGCCGATGAGGTTGAGCCAGACGCCGGCCTTCACCATCTGCGGCATGGTCACATAGCCGGAGCCGTAGACGATGGCGTTCGGGGGCGTGCCGACCGGCAGCATGAAGCTGCAGGTGGCCGCCATCGCCGCCGGGACCATCAGCAGCATCGGGTCGACGCCGATCGCGACGGCGAAGCCGGCGAAGACCGGCAGGAAGGTCGTCGACGTCGCGGTGTTGCTGGTCAGCTCGGTCAGCAGCAGGGTCAGCAGGCAGACCGCGGCGACGAGCAGCACCGTCGGCAGCACGCCGAGTCCCTCCATGCGCTGGCCGATCCAGTCGGAGACGCCGGTCTCGCTCATCGCCGCGGCGAGGCAGAGGCCGCCGCCGAAGAGCAGCAGCACGCCCCACGGGACTCCGCGCTGGGCGGTCTTCCAGTCCATGGCCTGCACGCCGTCCTTGGCCGAGACCGGGATCAGGAAGAGCGCGACCGCCGCGGCCATCGCGACGCTGGTGTCGTTGAGGCCCGCGACGAAGGGCAGGGCCGCGACCAGCCAGTCGATGCTCTGCAGCTGCCCCAGGAAGATCCACAGCAGGGCGGTGGAGACGAAGACCGCCAGCACGCTCCATTCGCCGCGGGACATCCGCCCGAGCGTGCGGAGCTCCTCGCGGACGACGTCCCGGCCGCCCATGGCGTCCTTCATGGTGGTGGGGAAGATGACCCGGCTGAGCATCAGCCAGGCGACGACCAGGAACACCAGCGACAGCGGGACGCCCAGCTTCATCCAGTCGGCGAAGCTGACGGTGGTGTCGAACTGATCCTCCAGCACGCCGACCATGACGAGGTTGGGCGGGCTGCCGATCAGCGTGCCCAGCCCGCCGATCGTGGCGGCGAAGGCGATGCCGAGCATGACGCTGATGGCGAAGTTTCGGGTGTCGCGATCGCCGGAGAGCGCGGTGACCGGGTCGTCCTCGTCGGTGGGCCGCCGGTCGGCGGGCAGGTGGGAGAGCTTCTCGCCGGCGACCATGGTCAGCACGGAGACGCCGATGGGCAGCATCATCATCGTCGTCGCGGTGTTGGAGACCCACATGGAGAGGAACCAGGTGGCGATCATGATGCCCAGCAGCAGCTGCCGGGGCTTCGAACCGATGGCGCTCATCGTCAGCAGCGCGATGCGCTTATGCAGGTTCCACTTCTCCATGGCCAGGGCGATGATGAAGCCGCCCAGGAAGAGGAAGACGATCTTGTCGCCGTATTGGCTGGTCGCCTGGTCGATGTCGAAGATGCCCAGCGCCGGGAAGAGCAGCAGCGGCATCAGCGAGGTCACCGCCAGCGGCAGGGCCTCGGTCATCCACCAGACGGCGATGAGCACGGCGACGCCCAGTGTCATCGCCGCATCCGTGCTCAGTGCGGGGTCCTGGCTGCTCGCCAGGTAGACGAGCACGCCGAGCGCCGGGCCGAGGAGCCGCCCGGTCCAGAGTCGGGCGTGCGGCACGTGCTCCTCCGAGGCTCCTGGGCGCGGGCCGGCGGTCTCTCGAGTCCCCTCGGCATCGGGGGGTGCGGGGTGGGAGGTCATCACCGGGCTCCTTCGACTGGTGGTGCGTCGGACCGCGTGCGGCATGCCCGAGGGGCACGCCTGGCATGCACTGTGTGCATGATCACACGAGTGTGCACGCTAGCAGCGGAACCGGCGTGCTGCGCCTCACGACACCAGGGGTGTCCAGCATGAGAGACGCCCATGATCGCCCCGTCGTGAGCGGAGGGTGGGAGAGTCCGCATCCGCACCTCGGCGGCTCCCGCGTCGCGACGGTCGGTCGGGCCGGCCGAGGCCGCGACGCCGTCGATCGGCCCCGCCGTGCGGCCCGGTAGAGTCGTGCCGACCGCGATCCGCACCGGCAGCACCACGGGGGACCCATGCCCGCCAGCACTTCGACCGAGACCACTGCGCCCGCGCGCCGCCGAGGCATCCCGGGGCTCGGCTGGCGGCTGCACGGCGACGGCGTCGCCGTCGCGCCGGGGGCCGTGGTCGCACCCGACGAGCGGCTGAGCTGGCCGCGGACGCTGGGCATCGGACTCCAGCACGTGGTCGCGATGTTCGGGGCGACCTTCCTGGTGCCGCTGATCACCGGTTTCCCGCCCTCGACCACGCTGCTCTTCTCCGGGCTGGGCACCATCCTGTTCCTGATCGTCACCGCCGGCCGGGTGCCCTCCTACCTGGGCTCCTCCTTCGCCTTCCTGGCGCCGGTCGGCGCCTCGATGGGCCAGTACGGCATGGCCGGGGCGCTGGGCGGGATCGTGATGGCCGGGGCGGGGCTGTTCCTCGTCGGGCTGATCGCCCACCTGGCCGGCACCCGATGGATCCAGGTGCTCATGCCGCCGGTGGTCACCGGCGCGATCGTCGCGCTCATCGGGCTGAACCTCGCCCCGGCCGCCTGGGACAACGTCGACGCCGCCCCGGTCACCGCTTTCGCGACGATCGCGGCGATGCTGCTGGCCGGAGTGGTCTTCCGCGGGCTGCTGGGCCGGCTGTCGGTGCTGGTCGGCGTCGTCGTCGGCTACGCGGTCGCGGTGCTGCGCGGCGAAGTGGACTTCTCCGGCGTCGCCGAGGCCTCCTGGGTCGGCCTGCCGGAGTTCACCGCCCCGAGCTTCCACCTCGGCGTCGTCGGGCTCTTCGTGCCGGTGGTGCTGGTGCTGGTCGCCGAGAACGTCGGACATGTGAAATCGGTGGCGCTGATGACCGGGCGGAACCTGGATCCGGTCACCGGTCGGGCGCTGATGGCCGACGGCGCGGCGACGATGCTCGCCGGCTCCGGCGGCGGCTCGGGCACCACCACCTACGCCGAGAACATCGGCGTGATGGCCTCCTCGAAGGTCTACTCCACCGCGGCCTATCTGGTCGCCGGGCTCTTCGCCGTCGCGCTGGGCCTGCTGCCGAAGATCGGCGCGCTGATCGCGACCGTGCCGGTGGGCGTGCTCGGCGGCGCCGGGACCGTGCTCTACGGCATGATCGGGGTGCTCGGCGTGCGGATCTGGGTGCAGAACCGCGTGGACTTCTCGCACCCGATCAACCTGGCCGTGGCCGGGGTGCCGCTGATCATCGCCGTCGCGAACTTCACCATGACTCTCGGCGAGGTGGTCTTCGAGGGCATCGCGCTCGGCAGCGTCGCCGCGCTGGCCATCCATCACGGGCTCGGCGCCGTCGCCCGGCTGCGCGGCACCGGCCCCGGGGGCGGGCAGCCGAGGACGACGACGCGCTCGCCAGTCCGGTGGGCCGGGACGATCTGGAGGAGCAGGAGACTCCAGAGGGCCCGGAGAGTCCCGGGCGCTGAGCCTCAGCCGGCGTGCAGCCGGGCGGCGGCTCGGTCGACGACCTCGCCGCGCAGCTCGGTCATCGCCGCGATCTGGGCGTGGGCGAGCTCGTCGTCGGCGTCGGACCGGGACGGGGCGCCGGCGTCGAAGGGCGGATCCGGGTCGTATTCCAGCTGCAGCTGGATGCGCTTGGCCGCGTCCTCGCCGTGCAGGTCGGCGGCCAGCCGCAGGGCGAAGTCGATGCCGGCCGAGATGCCCGCCGCCGTGATCGCCGGACCGTCGCGGACCACCCGCTCCGCGGTGGGCGTGACGCCCAGACGCTCCAGCAGATGCAGCGAGCCCCAGTGGCTGGTCGCCCGCCGGCCCTCGAGCAGACCGGCCGCGGCGAGCAGGAAGGAGCCGGTGCAGACGCTGGCCAGATGCTCGGCGGTGGCCGCCTGCCGCCGCAGGAACGCCAGCACCGTGGCGTCCTCGAGCAGCTCGAAGGCCCCGCGTCCGCCGGGGACGAAGAGCACGTCGGCCTGCGGGGCGTCGTCGAAGGTCGTGGTCGGCAGGATGGAGAAGCCGCCGTCGGTGGGCACCGGCTCGACGCGGTGCCAGGCCACATGCAGCTCGGTGTGCGGCATCCGGGAGAAGATCTGCGCCGGACCGGTGAAGTCCAGCTGGGTGACGTGCGGGAAGAGCACGGCGACGATCCTCAGCGGGCGCTCGGACGGTGCGCCGGCGCCGGCGTCGTCCATCGGATGCGAGTTGTGCGGGGTCTGCGGCGACGGGCTCATCGGATGACCTCCTGCGATCCTGTCGACGATGATGGGATGAGCATGGCACAGCACGGTCGGCGGGGGAACAGGCCGGCGCGTCGCCGGACGGTTCGGGGAAGGAGAGGCATGGGCGCACGCGGGGATGGACGCGGGGACGGACGCGGGGAGCGAGTGCGGGCAGCCGGACTCGAGGACCACGCGGCGATCGCGCGCATCGAACGAGCCGCAGGCGAGATGTTCCGCGGCACGGCGATGGATCCGATCGCCGACGACGAGCCGCCCGCTCCCCGGGACCTGGAGCGGTTCGTCGCCCGCGGAGGAGCGTGGCTCGTCGAGGTCGCCGGCACCGCCCGGGCCTACCTGCTCGTCGAGGAGCTGGACGACGCCGCACATGTGGAGCAGGTCTCGGTGGACCCGGAGGTCGCCGGCCGTCGGATCGGGGCGCGGCTGCTCGACGTCGCCGCCGACTGGGCCCTGGCCCGTGGGCTGGCGCGGCTGACCTTGACGACCTTCGTCGAGATCCCCTGGAACGCGCCGCATTATCGTCGCCTGGGATTCGTCGATCTGCCTCCGCATCGGCACGGCCCGCAGCTGGGCGTTCGACTCCGGGAGGAGGCGGCCCACGGGCTGGACCGCTGGCCGCGGACGACGATGATGCGCCCGGTGGGGACGCTCAGCGCCTCCAGAACGGATCGCGGCCGATGAACCCGGCCAGCCGCTCCTGCACCGGGGCGTCGGCGGGGACCGGCACGCGCGGGCCGAACTGGCCGGAGGCGCGCAGCGCGTCGTCCATCCGGTCCAACCCCGCCAGCAGTTCGGCGGAATAGTCCTCGTCCAGCTGGACGTCCTGGCCGGCGGCCCGCCCCAGGTCCCAGGTGTGCATGAAGACGTCGGGGGTGTAATACCGGTCGACGGCGACCTCCAGCGGCATCGTGCCCAGCTCGGGGTGCGAGAACGAACGCCGCGACTCGGGGCCCTCGAGCAGCTCCTGGACCTGGTTCCGCAGATGCTCCCAGGCCCCGACGGGGTCGACGGAGTCGTCCGGGCCCGGCGGGAGCTCCAGCCCATCGGGTCGCAGGAACTCCGGGAACCAGCGGGTCAGATGGCCCACGACGTCGCGGGCGCGCCAGCCGGGCACCGGTGCGGGCGCGTCCCAGTCCTCGACGCCGGCGACGTGCTCGGAGAACGTCGCGGCCACGGACCGGTGCCGGGCGGCAGGCTGGTCAGGGAGGCTCATATCAGGAGGATCCCACGCGCAGTCGACCCCGGACCAGAGTTGACGTCCCGCGCTGACCTGGGGTGGAGAGTCTGTCCTCCGGCCGAGTGCAGGCGGAGTTCGGATCGGGCGCGAGGGGGTGACCTCCGTCGGGAACTGTCGGTACCGTGCCCAGTGCCCGACTCCAGACCGAAGGGAGAATGTGATGGGACTCGGCGACACGTTCGGAGAGTACAAGGAGAAGGCCGGCGAGGCGGCTCAGGAGGCCAAGGAGCAGGGCCGGGAGACCGTCGAGGACGTCAAGGAGGCCGACAGCGTCGGTGAGGGCGTCGACCAGGTCAAGAACGATGCCCAGGAGTTCGGCGAAGGGCTCAAGGACAAGTTCTGAGGCGTCGCGGCGAACACGCCTCGGCGTCGCCCGCGACCGACCGATGACTCCGTGGAAACTGTGGGTATGGGCCGTCTTTCCCGCCGTTTCCGCGGAGTCATCTGCATCGGGCGGCGCCGGCCAGCGACCACCCGGACCGAGAGGACACCATGATCGCCTTCCCCCTCGAGCCCGCCGCGCCGTTGGACGCCGACGCCGGCGGCGTCAGCATCGGCATCGTCGGCGCGGGACAGTTCTCCGGCTCCTTCGCCGCCCTCTGGGACCTGCACCCCGGCGTCGGCGGACTGCGCGTCACCGATCTGCGTCCCGAGCGCGCCCGCGAGCTCGCCGATCGCCTCGAGGGCGCGACCGTCGACGACACCTTCGAGGAGATGCTCGCCTCCGACGTCGACGCGGTGGCCATCTTCACCCAGCGCTGGACCCACGCTCCGCTGGTGCTGCAGGCTCTGGAAGCTGGCAAGCATGTCTATTCGGCGGTGCCCATGGCCGTGGAGATCACCGAGATCGAACAGATCCTCGCAGCGGTCGAGCGCACCGGTCTGACCTACATGATGGGCGAGACCAGCTACTACAACCCCGCCACCGTCCACGTCCGCGAGCAGCACCGTCGCGGGGCGCTGGGACGCGTCTTCTACAGCGAGGGTGACTACGTCCACGACATGGATCTGGGCTTCTACGCCGCCTACCAGCACAGCGGCGGCGAGAACTGGAAGGCCACCGCCAGCTACCCGCCGATGCTCTACCCGACCCACGCCGTCGGCGGCGTGCTGGGGGCGATCCCCGCGCGGGCGGTCAGCGTGAGCTGCCTGGGCGTGCCGGACGATCGCGACGACGGCGTCTTCGACCGCGAGGTCAGCATGTTCGACAACGACGTCTCCAACGCCACGGCGCTCTTCGAGCTCTCCGACGGCGGCGTGCTGCGCACCAACGAGATGCGCCGGGTCGGCTATCCCTCCCCGATCCGCGAGTCCCGGTTCCGCTTCTTCGGCACGCGGGCCAGCTTCGAGCAGCTCGCCCACCAGACGGTGTGGAACGACAAGGAGGAGTCCCGCGACATCTCCGAGCAGTTCGTGCCCGGTCGCGGCGACGTCGACGACGCCGACCTCGCCGGCGTCGACCCGGCGCTGCACGCCGCCTTCACCTCCGGCACCGCCGCGGTGCACGACCGGACGCGGCTGCCGGCGGCCTACGACGGCGCGCCCAACGGGCACGAGGGCGCCCACCACTTCCTCGCCGACGACTTCGTCCGGGCCGTGGTCACCGGAGAGCGTCCGCCGGTCGACGCGTGGCGCGCGGCGGCCTTCACCGCCCCGGGGATCGTCGCCCACGACTCGATGCGCGACGGGGGCCGGCGGATCGAGGTCCCCGACTTCGGCGACGGCCCGGCCCGATGATGACTCTGTGGAAAGTGTGGGAATATGTGCGCTTTCCCGCACTTTCCACGGAGTCATCGCCGGTGGCGGGGCAAGGGATCAGTCCTGCTGCAGCGTGGCCCCCAGTGCGAGCAGCTGCTCCTCGCTCCCGCGGCGACCGATCAGCTGCACCGACCAGCTCATCCCCTCGGCGTCGGCGTGGACGGGCACGTTGATGGCCGGCAGCCCCATCACGTTCACCACGGAGGACCAGGGCGTGAAGCGGCACTGCTGCACATAGTCCTCGGCCGGGTCGAGGCCGGCGAACCAGCCGACCTCCGGCGGGCGCAGGCCCAGCATCGGCGTCATCAGCACGTCCCAGGGCCCCAGCATCGCCTCGGCGTCGTCGGCGAGCCGCTGCATCGCGGTCACGGAGCGCCGCGTCTGCTCGGCCGTCCGGTCGGCGGCCAGCTCGAGGAAATGCCGGGTCAGCGGGCGCAGGCGCTCGCGGGCGTCGTCCTCCAGCTCAAGGCCGGCCAGCCGCGAGGTCCACAGCGTGCGGAAGTCCTCGTGGTAGCCGGAGGGCCAGAAGCGGTCGCCGCCGGTGCAGTGCTCGGTCCCCTGCACCGCATGACCACGGCCGGCCAGCCCGGCGACGCCGGCCTCCAGCGCACGGATCGCCTCCTCGTCGGGGAGGATGTCCAGCTCCGGGCTGAACGGGGACTCGGTCACCACGCCGACCTGCAGCGGTGCGAGGCCCTCGGCCAGCGCCCGACGCACCGCGCGCATCGCCGGCCCCTCGGCCAGGGCGACGTCGGCGCCGTCGTCGTCCGTCCCGCGGCGACGCCCTCGCCCCGCTCGCCGACGTCTGCGCCCGCCGTCAGATCCACCGTCCGGCCCGCCGACGCCCGGGACGGTGAACCGTGCGCCGGCCATCACGTCGAAGAGCAGCGCGGCGTCCTCGGCGGTGCGGGCGATCGGCCCGGAGACCGCCAAATTCGTCACCCGGTCCTCGCGCGGATCGTCGGGCATCCGGCCGCGGCCGGGCTTCAGCCCCACCAGTCCGCAGGCCGCCGCGGGGATGCGCACCGAGCCGCCGCCGTCGTTGCCCGGCGCCAGCGGCAGGATCCCGGCGGCCACCGCTGCGGCCCCGCCGCCGGTGGAGCCGCCCGAGGTCCGCGCCGGGTCCAGCGGGTTCCGCGAGGGCGCGCCCAGGTCGTTCTCCGAGTAGCAGGGCAGGCCGAACTCCGGGACCTGGGTCTTGCCGATGCTCACCGTCCCGGCCCGGTGCACCCGGCGGGCGAGGTCGGCGTCGCGGGGCGGGACGGCGGCGTCCAGCGCGGCGGTGCCCAGTGTGGTGGGCATGCCGGCGACGTCGACCAGGTCCTTGAACGCCGTGGGCAGGCCCAGCAGCGGGTCCCGGGCCGAGAGGTCGGAGAGCCGCGACGCCCGCGAGGCGTCCGGCACGCCGTCGAGGACGGCCTCGCGCACCTGATCCAGCTCGGCGGCGCGGGCCAGGGCCAGGTCGGCGTCGACATGGAGGAAGGCCCCCAGCGAGGCGCTCACCGCCTGGGCGGTCAGCGCCGAGGTGGTCAGCTCGACGGCGCTGACGTCGCCGGTCAGGAAGGCCTCCCGCCACTCCGCGGCGGTGGCGGCGCGGAAGTCCGTCAGCTCGGTGTCGGTGGTGGAGGCCGACGTCGCGTCGGTCGGATGCTCAGCGGTGCCGTGGCGGCCGGTGGTGCTCATGGCCCTCACCCTATGCACCCGGGCCCGGACTGGGGAGGCCCCCGCCGCCGTCGCGCCGCGCCGTCCCGCGCCGTCCCGTGCGTCGCCGGGCCCGACGGCCCGGGGCCCGGCGCGATAGTCTCGGAACCGTCGACCGGGCGTGCGCAGCAGTGCATGGATCACTGGGCGTGCGCCCGAGGACCCGCCACGACCCGCCACCATCCGAGGAGGCCGAGATGTCGGACTTCGAGACCGTCCGCGCCGCCGACGTCCCCGACGGCGCCGCCCTGCTGGACGTCCGCGAGGACTACGAGTTCGCCGCCGGCCACGCGCCGGGCGCGCTGCACGTCCCGGTCGGCCAGATCCCCGAGCGGTTCGCCGAGGAGCTCGACCCCGACGAGGACACCTATGTCGTCTGCCGCACCGGCGGCCGCGCGGTGAAGATCGCCGAGTGGCTGACCGCGCAGGGGTACACGGCGATCTTCGTCGGCGACGGCATGGGCGGCTGGCTCGAGGCCGGGCGGCCGCTGGAGTCCGACACCGGCGAGGAGCCGACGGTCCTGTGAGCGAGACGAGCCGCTACAGCTTCCTGGGGCCGGCCGGGACCTTCACCGAGGCCGCGCTGCTGCAGATCCTCGACGGCGACGAGACCGCCGAACGGGTGCCGACGACCTCGGTGCCCTCCGCGCTGGCGCTGGTCGACGACGGCGCGGTCGATGCGGCCATGGTGCCGATCGAGAACTCGGTGGAGGGCGGGGTGACCGCCACGCTCGACGCCGTCTCGGTCGCCCACCAGCTGCACATCGTCGCCGAGGCGCTGGTGCCGATCACCTTCGTCGTCGCCTCCCGCGAGCCGATGCCGCTGAGCCGGATCTCCACGATCACCACCCATTCGCACGCCTGGGCCCAGGTGCGTCGCTGGGCCGACGCCACCGTGCCGGAGGCCGAGTTCATCCCGGCGGCCTCCACCGCGGCCGGCGCCCGGGGGCTGCTGGCCGAGGAGCCGGCGGCCGACGCGGCGATCTGCTCGCCGCTGGTCGCCGAGCAGCTGGGGCTGCACGTGGCCGCCGCCGGCGTCGAGGACGTCGCCGGGGCGGTCACCCGGTTCGTGCTGGTCCGCCGGCCCGGGCCGGTGCCCGAGCCCACCGGCGCGGACAAGACCACCATCATGATCCCGCTGCCCGAGGACCGCGCCGGCGCCCTGCTGGAGCTGCTCGAGCACTTCGCCACCCGCGGGGTGAACCTCTGCCGCATCGAGTCGCGGCCCACCGGCAACGGGCTGGGGGAGTACTTCTTCTCCATCGATCTGGAGGGTCACATCCGCGAGGAGCGGGTGGCCGACGCGCTGGCCGGCGTGCACCGCATCTCGCCGAAGATCCGTTTCCTGGGGTCCTATCCGCGCGCCGACGGCAAGCCGCAGCAGGTCACCGCCGACGTCGGCGACGCGGCCTTCTCCGCCGCGCGCACCTGGGTCGAGACGCTGCGCCGGGGCTGATCCGCCGTCGGCGCGGGGGCGATCGGGGAGTTCAGGTGCGTTCTGCCGACTCCTCCGTCGTCGCGCCGCCCGTCGCGTCGTCTGAGTCGGCCGCCTCGTCCGGCGTGCTGCGGACGGCGTGACCGCCGTCGCGTCGCGGCGGGACCGCGGTGATCTGCGAGGTCATCCCGCGGTCGGGCTCCCAGTCGTCGGCCGGGTCCGCCGTCGTCGGGCTCCAGCCGGTCCAGCCGGAGGTGGCCACGCCGTTGACCCGCAGCGAGGCCGGCCGGATGCTCGCCTCGACGCCGACGACCTCGCCGACCGGGTCGCCGTCGATCTGGAAGGGCATCGGCTCGGTCATGCTCAGTCGGCCGGTGTGGGACTGACGGACGGTCATCACCGGGATGTCCGCCGAGGAGCGCGTGACGGTCTTGGCGACGATCTTCGCCCAGTCCAGCGCATGCCGCGGAGAGAACAGGGCAGTGTCGAAGACGCCGTCGTCGAACTGCGCGCTGGGCACCAGGACCATGCCCGCCTGCAGCATCCCGCAATTGGCCAGCAGCACCGAACGCACCTTGTGCGTGTGCGGCGGCTGGTCGTCCAGGGCCACGGTGAGCGTGCGACGGCGCCCGGTGACGTGGCGCATGCCGGCCTCGCCATAGGCCAGCCATCCGGCGCGGGCCTTCAGCGCGTCGCGGGTGTCGCTCATGACTTCGGCATCCAGACCGCCGCCGGCGATGACCAGCGAGCTGTGCCGCGCCTGCGTGCCGTCGGGGTGTTCGAGCATCAGCTCCAGCGTGTCCACACGGTGCGGCCGACCGTGCAGCGCCTGGTCCACGCAGGCCTCGAGGTCGTGGTGGGGCAGGCCGATGTTGCGGGCGAAGAGGTTGCCGGTGCCCATCGGCACCACGCCCAGCGCGGCCTCGGTGCCGGTCAGATGGGCGGCCACCGCGCGGACGGTGCCGTCCCCGCCGGCGGCGATGACCACGCGGGCGCCGGCGTCGAGGGCCTCGCGGGCCATCGCTCCGCCGGGGTCCTCGGGCCTGGTCGGCAGCACCAGCGGTTCGCCGAGCCCCGACCGCGAGCAGGCCGAGTGCACCAGGCGGGCGACGGCGTCGGACTCGGGCTTGGAGGCGTTGATCACCAGGGCGACCGTCGGCCGGCCGTCGACCTCGTGGGAGGTCTCGGCGGCCCGATCGCGGGCGCGGCGGAGCTCGAGGATCTCCTCGTGCAGCCGGCGAGTCGTGATCTGCGCGCGGAGGAGCACGATCACGGCGATGACGTGGACGGCGGCGGAGGCGACGAGCAGCCAGAGGAGCAGATCGGAATCCATCAGCGCCGAGTCTACTGTGAAAGCTTGCGAGCACCCGGGTGCCGGCGCCCGGCGGGCCGCCGGCGGCCGGCGTCGTGCCCGCGCGGCCCTGCGCGGTACTGCGCGGTGCTGCGCGGACACGACGCCGGGAGCGTGCGGGACGCATTGCCGATAGTCTGGTGGGGTGATCGACACCAAGGACCTCATCGAGCATCCCGAGAAGTACCGGGCCAGTCAGCGGGCGCGACAGGAGGACGAGTCGCTCGTCGACCTCGTCATCTCCGCCCAGCAGACCCGCAACGAGGCGATCGCCCGGTTCGAGTCGCTGCGCGCCGAGCAGAAGGCCTTCGGCAAGCAGGTCGCGCAGGCCTCCGGCGAGGAGAAGGACCGGCTGCTGGCCGAGGTCAAGGACCTCTCCCAGCGGGTCAAGACCGCCGAGGCGGCGTCGAACGAGGCCGAGGAGACCTTCCGGTCGCTGCAGCGGCGCGTCCCGAACCCGATCCACGAGGGCGTGCCCGCCGGCGGCGAGGACGACTTCGACGTGCTGCGCACCGAGGGGAGCCCGCGCGACTTCGCCGCCGAGGGCTTCACCCCGAAGGATCACCTGGAGCTGGCCGAGTCGCTGGGCGCAGTGGACATGGAGCGCGGCGCGAAGACCTCCGGCGCGCGGTTCTACTTCCTGCAGGGCGTCGGCGCGCGGCTGGAGCTGGCGATGATGCAGATGGGGATGGATCAGGCGCTCGCCGCCGGGTTCACCCCGATGATCACCCCGACGCTGGTGCGCCCGGAGACGATGCAGGGCACCGGCTTCGACGTCGAGCACGACGACGAGATCTACCGGCTCGAGCGTGACGACCTCTATCTGACCGGCACCTCCGAGGTCGCCATCGCCGGCTACCACGCCGACGAGATCCTCGACCTCTCCTCGGGTCCCAGCCGGATCGCCGGCTGGTCGACCTGCTACCGCCGCGAGGCCGGATCCCACGGCAAGGACACCCGCGGCATCCTGCGCGTGCATCAGTTCAACAAGCTGGAGATGTTCGTCTACTGCTCCGCGGAGGACTCGGCGGCCGAGCACGAGCGGCTGCTGGCCTGGGAGGAGCAGATGCTGGCGAAGATGGAGCTGCCCTACCGGGTGGTCGACATCGCCGCCGGCGACCTGGGCATGAGTGCCGCCCGCAAGTTCGACTGCGAGGGCTGGGTCCCGAGCCAGGAGACCTATCGCGAGCTGACCTCGACCTCGGACTGCACCACCTTCCAGGCCCGACGGCTGAACATCCGCGAGCGGCGCACCGCCGACGACGGCGCCAAGGCCGGCACGCGCCCGGTCGCCACGCTCAACGGCACGCTGGCCACCACCCGCTGGCTGGTCGCGATCCTGGAGAACCACCAGCAGGCCGACGGCTCGGTCCGCGTGCCCGAGGCGCTGCGCCCGTACCTGGGCGGCCAGGAGGTCTTCGAGCCGATCCGCTGAAGCCTCCGGCCGCCGATCTTCGGCCCCGCCGACGACGCCCGCCCCGGATTCCGGCGCGGGGCGTCGTCGTGTCGGTGCGCAGGGGCCGTGAACATATGTGCCTTGACGTTCGTGCTGGACGGGGTCAGCATGGTGACGGAGACCATGTCGACCAAGGAGACGGAACGATGAGCACTCAGCAGCTGCGCCTGATCGTCGGCGGCGACGACGCCGGCTTCTCGTACAAGGAAGCCCTGAAGAAGGACTTCGAGGCGGACGACCGGGTGGCCTCCGTCGTCGACGTCGGCGTCGCGGCGGGCGACTCGACCGCCTACCCGAACGTCGCCGTCGCCGCGGCGGAGAAGGTCGCCGCCGGCGAGGCCGACCGGGCCCTGCTGATCTGCGGCACCGGCCTGGGCGTGGCGATCTCGGCCAACAAGGTCGAGGGCATCCGCGCGGTCACCGCCCACGACCCCTTCTCCGTGGAGCGCTCGGTGAAGTCGAACAACGCCCAGGTGCTGTGCTTCGGCGAGCGGGTGGTCGGCCTGGAGCTGGCCCGCATGCTCGCATCCCAGTGGCTGGACCATGCCTTCGACCCGGAGAGCGCCTCGGCGGCCAAGGTCGCCGCCATCGAGAACTACGAGCAGACCGGCAGCTGCTGAGCTCGGCTGCCGAGCATTCCCCGAGTCGCCGCGCTGGTCACCGATCGCCGAGGAGTTCGTCGGCGATGGGTGGACGGCGCGGCGATCGTCGTTCCGACTCCGACTCCGGCCCCGTCCGCGACTACGGCGTGCGGTCGATCGCGCGGGCGGTGACCTCGTCGGTGATCAGCGTGGTGAACCACTGCGACTTCGCCGCGGTGATGATGCTGGGCGCCTTGTGCACGCCGACGGCGGCGGCGATGCGATGCGGCACCGTGCGCAGCGATTCGCCCGGGATGCGCACCATCCGCTCGTGACCGGGGAAGGTGACCTCGTCGCCGTTCTGGTCGAAGAAGGCCAGGCACACGTCGCCCACCGAGCGAGCCAGGTTCGGGTGGTCGCGGGGCACCGAGCGGGCGATCGACTCGCGGGACAGCGCCGGAGCGCCGACGCCCACCAGCGCGACCTTCGCCGTGCGCCAGTCCTCGGCGACCTGCCGGTAGCCCGGGTCGTCCTGCAGCGCGGTCAGCAGCGCCTGCGAGGGCATCGACGGGGCGAAGAGGTAGTGCGGATATCCGCCCGAGGTGGAGGTGAAGGCGCGGACGACCTCGTTGGTCTGATGCCAGGGGTCCGGTTCCGCCTGCCCGCCGACGGTGGGGGCGACGACGACGCCGGAGAAGGAGCCCAGCCGCTGCTGGGCCAGCGCGTAGGTGGTCTCGCCGGAGGCGATGAGCAGCACGTCGCCCGGGCCGAGCTCCGTGCCGGCCAGGGCGTGCCGCGTCAGCGGTCCCAGCCCCATGCCGATGCGCTGGCGCTGGTCGCCGGAGGCGATGAGCACCTCATGCAGCCCCAGCCGCGTGCGCAGCCGCTCCTGCAGGTCGTCGACGCCGAAGGCCGACGGCCGGTGCACGCGGATCTCGACGATCCCGCGCGTCCGGGCCTCGGAGAGCATCCGGCTGATGGAGGGGCGGGAGACCTGCAGCTGCGCGGCGACCTCGGCCTGGGTCGCTCCCTGCTCGTAGTAGAGCTGCGCGGCGCGGTAGAGCCGCTCGGTCTCGGCGGCCTCCGCGGACTCCGGAGCGTCGGCCGCGGGCCCCGAGGGGCTCGCGTCGGCGGTCGCGGCGGGGTCCTCGTGGGGCGAGGGCGCCTGGTCGTTCATCTCAGCCTCCATCGGATCCTCGTCGATCGATTCATCGTATCCTCCGCTCGGATCGGCGGTTCAGAGTGGTGCTGGTCACCCATCCTGCCGTAAGGTGGGCGACAGAACAATTGTCAGAGAACATCTGTACCAGCGCCGACGGCCTGTCGCCCGCCGCTGGTCGGACCCCGGGACAGCACGAGGACTGACGAGACATGACCTACCTGATCAACGATGCATCCGACTTCTCCGCCGAGGCGGTCCGCGGCCTGGTGGCCGCCCACCCCGAGCACGTCAGCGCCGTCCACGGCGGTGTGGTGCGCTCCACCGAGACGCCGAAGGGCCAGCCGGCGCTGGTGATCGGCGGCGGCTCCGGGCACTACCCGGCCTTCGCCGGCTGGGTCGGGCCCGGCATGGGCCACGGCGCCCCCTGCGGCAACATCTTCTCCTCCCCGTCGGCTTCGCAGGTCTACTCGGTGGCCCGCAACGCCGAGAACGGCGGCGGGGTCATCCTGGGCTTCGGCAACTACGCCGGCGACGTGCTGCACTTCGGCGCCGCCGCGGAGAAGCTGCGCGCCGAGGGCGTGGACGTGCGCATCGTCAAGGTCAGCGACGACGTCGCCTCCAACTCGGAGGAGAACCACCGCGACCGCCGCGGCATCGCCGGAGATCTGCCGGTGTTCAAGATCGCCGGGGCGGCCATCGAGGCCGGCGCCGACGTCGCCGAGGCCGAGCGGGTCGCCTCCAAGGCCAACGACGCCACCCGCTCCTTCGGACTGGCCTTCGACGGCTGCACGCTGCCCGGGGCGGAGGAGCCGCTGTTCCACGTCGCCGAGAACACCATGGGCGTGGGTCTGGGCATCCACGGCGAGCCGGGCGTGAAGGACCTGCCGATGGGCACCGCCTCCGAGGTCGCCGACCTGCTGGTCGACGGCGTGCTGGACGAGGACCCCGGGGTCGGATCCGGCCGTGTCGCGGTCATCCTCAACGGCCTGGGCACGGTGAAGTACGAGGAGCTCTTCGTCGTCTACGGTCGGGTGGCCGAGCGGCTGGAGACCGCCGGACTGACCCCGGTGCGTCCGGAGGTCGGCGAGTTCGTCACCAGCCTGGACATGGCCGGGCTCTCGCTGACCGTGGTCCACCTCGACGAGGAGCTGGAGCGGCACTGGACCGCCCCGGTGGACACTCCGGCCTACCGCCGCGGCGT
The DNA here is from genome assembly GCF_000220985.1 of Nesterenkonia sp. F. Lineage (GTDB taxonomy): Bacteria > Actinomycetota > Actinomycetes > Actinomycetales > Micrococcaceae > Nesterenkonia. Next base: position 24,821 of record NZ_AFRW01000118.1, on the reverse strand, counting down.
CGTCGACGGCGAGCGGAGCCCGCGCACCGAGTTCTTCACCCCCGGCGAGGAGGAGGTCCCCGCCGCCCAGGAGGACGCGCAGCGGCAGGCCCGCCGCGTGCAGTCCGTGATCGAGCTCTTCGCGCGCATCTGCGCCGAGCAGGAGGAGGAGCTCGGCCGCATCGACGCGATCGCCGGCGACGGCGACCACGGGCAGGGCATGGTGCTCGGCAGTCGCGGCGCCGTCGAGGCCGGCGCCGCCGCCCTGGAGCGCGGCGCCGGCGCGCGGACGGTGCTGGTCCATGCCGGGACCGCCTGGGCCGAGTCGGCCGGAGGCACCTCCGGGGCGCTGTGGGGCGCGGCGCTGACCGCGGCCGGTCGGGCGCTCTCCGACGAGCGGGCCAGCGACGACGCGGCCAAGGGGCAGGCGCTGCTCGACGCCGTCGACGCGGTCCGCCGCCTGGGCGGCGCTGAAGTCGGCGACAAGACGATGATCGACGCCGCGGTTCCCTTCTCCGGCGAGCTGCGCAAGGCCCTCGACGCCGGCACGCCGCTGGCCGACGCCATCACCGCCGCCGCCGAGATCGCCCAGCAGGCGGCTCGGGACACCGCTGACATGACCGCCCGGCTGGGTCGTTCCCGGGTGCTCGGGGACAAGTCGCTGGGCACGCCCGACCCCGGAGCGGTCTCGTTCTCGCTGCTGATGCAGGCCCTCGGCGAGCACCTCGCCGAGGCGTGAGCACGTGTCCGGGCCTGAGCCGAGGAGGAGCCGCATGGAGCGGATCGACGGCGCCCCGTGGGTGGGCACCAGCTGGAAGATGACCAAGACGCTGGCCGAGGGTCGCGAGTTCGCCCGCGGGCTGGCCGAGGCGCTGGCCGCGGAACCGCGGCTGCGCGAGCGGGTGCATCCCTTCGTGATCCCGCCGCACACTGCGCTGGCCGCCGTCGCCGCGGAGCTGGACGGCTCCGGCGTCGTCGTCGGCGCGCAGAACGCCCATTGGGAGGACGCCGGCGCCTGGACCGGGGAGGTCTCGGTGCCGCAGGTCGCCGACGCCGGCGCGGCGCTGATCGAGATCGGCCACTCCGAGCGGCGCGAGCACTTCAACGAGACGGTGGAGACCACCGCCGCGAAGGTCGCGGCGACGCTGCGCCACGGGCTGACGCCGCTGCTCTGCGTGGGCGAGTCCGCCGAGGTCCGCGACGCCGGCGGCTCGGCCGAGCACGTCCTCGCCCAGGTCCGCGGGGCCCTGGAGGGGCTGTCCGAGGAGGAGCTGGGCCGGGTGCTGGTCGCCTACGAGCCCATCTGGGCGATCGGCGAGCAGGGGCGTCCGGCGACGGTGCCCGAGCTCGAGGAGCCCTTCGCCGCGCTGCAAGGCGAGTTCGGCAGCCGCACCGCGGCGGTCCTCTACGGCGGCTCGGTGCACCAGGACAACGCCGCCGAGCTGCTGGCCATGGACGACGTCGACGGTCTCTTCGTCGGCCGGGCCGCCTGGCGGCTGGAGGGTTACCTGGAGCTGCTGCGCCTGGCGGCCGGCTGAGCTGCGGCGTCCCCCTCGGCGTCCCCCTCCGGCGTCCTCTCCGGTGCGATCCGCGCCGGAGTGATCCTCGACGGCGGTGAGCACGCGGTCCTGGGCGGTGCCCATGTGCGAGCCCATGGCCGCCGCTGCGGCCTCCGGATCACCGGCGCGGACCGCCTCGATGATCGCCGCATGCTCCGTGATCGCCTCCTCGGCGTCCTGCGGCCGGGCGACGCCGCGATCGACCCAGATGCGCAGCAGCGCGCGCACGCTCTGCAGCAGCGCGGAGAGCGCGGCATTGCCCGTGCAGGCCGCCAGCTCCTGGTGGAAGTGCGCATCGGCCTCGATGAACTGCTGGCGGTCATCCAGGTCCTGGTGACGGGCCATCGTGTCGACGTGCCGCTGCAGGCGGTCGACGGCGTCGTCGTCGCGCCGCTCGGCGGCGTGCCGCGCCGCCTGCGTCTCCAGCGTCGAGCGCAGCTCGACCAGGTCGGCGACGTTCTGCGCACCGAGCATCAGGCCCCAGTTCAGCGTGCGGGGGAGCAGCTCGGAGGCATGCGACTGCAGGTACGTCCCCGAGCCGGGGCGGACCTCGACGATGCCCAGGATCTCCAGGGCGGCCAGGGCCTCGCGCACCGCTGAGCGGCCGGTGCCCAGCATCTCGGCCAGTTGGCGCTCGGCGGGCAGCCGGGTCCCCGGCTCCTGGCCGCCGGAGGTGAAGTAGGCCAGCAGCCGGGAGGCCACCGCCGCCGTCGGTGTGCTGGCCGGGATCGTCGACAGCCTGCCGTGGAGCTCTTCGGCCGGGTTCTGCGGATAACGAGGCATGCCGCGAGTGTATCGAGCAGGACCGGAGGGCGCCCCAATTGGTCAACCGGTTGACAACTCTGCGTTCCCCTGGTTCGCTGTGGTGAGTCAGATCACCCAGAACCTGCTTCACGGGAGGAGCCGCATGCTCGGCATCAGCACCTACGCCTATCTGTGGCGAGGGTCCGACCGGGTCCCCGAGCCATGGACGCTGCCGCAGATGCTCGCCGACGCCGCCTCGCTGGGCGCCGAGGTCTTCGAGATCTGCGACCACGCGCCCCTGGAGGACATGGGCGTCGCGCGGCTGCACGAGCTGCGCTCCCTCGCCGACGACCTGGACCTGCGGCTGGCGGTGGGCACCCGGGGCGTGCGCACCGCCCACCTGCGGCGCTTCCTCGCCGTCGCCGAGGCGCTGGGCGCCGGGACGGTCCGCTCGATGGTCCAGCCGGCCGACACCCCCGTCGACGTCGCCCGCGAGCAGCTGCGGGCCGCGCTGCCGGCCTACGCGGACGCCGGCGTCGAGCTGGCGCTGGAGACCTACGAGCAGCTGTCCACCGCCGCGCTGGTCGACCTCGTCGAGACCGTGGACAGCCCGGCGCTGGGCATCACTCTGGACCCGGGCAACTCCGTGGCCGCCCTCGAGCGCCCCGCCGACGTCGTCGCCGCGACCGCCGCCCATGTGAAGAACCTGCACGTGAAGGACTTCGCCTTCGTCCGCGAGCCCGGCTGGGTCGGATTCACGTTCAGCGGCGCGCGGCTGGGCGAGGGGCTCCTGGACTACGCGGCGATGGTCGAGGCGGTCGCGCCCGAGGAGCGCGGGATCGACCAGATCGTCGAGCACTGGCTGCCCTGGCAGGCCGACGCCGAGACCACCGTGGCGGCCGAGCACGACTGGACCGTCCACAGCATGGACTACCTGAAGAACCGTCTGAGGAGGACGCACGCATGACCATCGACACCACGACCATCGACACCACGACCATCGACACCACGACGATCGACACCATGACGATCGCGCTGATCGGCGCCGGCGGGAAGATGGGCCGCCGCATCACCGACAACCTGCGCACCACCGAGGCGCAGGTGCGCCACGTGGAGAAGTCCGAGGCCGGCGCCGAACGGCTGCGCGAGGCCGGCGTGGAGACCATGCCGCTGGAGGAGGCCGTCGACGGCGTCGACGTCGCCATCCTGGCGGTGCCCGACGTCGCCCTGGGCGCGGTCAGCGCCGAGGTCGTGCCGCTGCTGCCGGCCGGGGCGATCCTGATGACCCTGGACCCGGCCGCCGCCTATGCGGGACTGCTGAGCCCCCGCGACGACGTCGAGTACGTCTGCGCCCACCCGGCGCATCCCTCGATCTTCCTCAAGCGGCGCACCGACGAGGAGTACGCCGACACCTTCGGCGGCGTCGCGGCCCCGCAGCACGCCGTCGCCGCCGTGGAGTCCGGCGACGAGGCCGTCGCCGAGCGTGCGGCCGAGGTCATCCGCGCCATCTACGCGCCGGTGATCGACGTCCACTGGGTGACGGTCAAGCAGCTCGCGGTGCTGGAGCCGACGCTGGTGGAGACCATCGCCTGCATGATCGGCGAGCTGCTCCACGAGGCCCTCGAGGAGACCGTGAACACTGTCGGCGTCCCCCGCCAAGCCGCCGAGGCGCTCTTCCACGGCCACATCCAGGTCGCGCTGGCCAACGCGCTGCGCGGCGACAACCCCTTCTCCGAGGCCTGCCACATCGCCATGGGGCACGGCCGGGACATGATCATCAAGGAGGACTGGAAGCGCGTCTTCGACGACTCCGTCCTCGACGACACGATCGCCAAGATGCTGAAGATCGAGGCGGTCCGCCGCTGACGTCGTCGGGCCCCGTCCGTGCTGCCGGCCGGGTCCGCGTCGTCCGTGGGGAAGGAGACCACTGACCATGAGCACTCTCACCGTCATCGGAGTGGCCGTCGCCGCAGTCGCCGTACTGCTGGTGCTGGTCATCCGCTTCAAGGTTCCGGCCTTCGTGGCCCTGCTCGCCGCCGCCCTGGTGACCGCCCTCGCCAGCGGGATGCCGCTGGACGAGGTCATCCCGACCTTCGTCGACGGGATGGGCGGGACGCTGGGCTCGGTGGCCCTGCTGGTCGGGCTGGGCGCCATGCTCGGCGCGATCATCGAGAAGACCGGGGGCGCGGCCGCCCTGGCGACGACCCTGACCGCCGCGCTCGGCCCGCGGCGCGTCGGTCCGGCCCTGCTGCTGACCTCCGGGGTCTTCGCGGTGCCGATCTTCTTCGACGTCGGCTTCATCATCATGCTGCCGATCATCTTCTCCTTCGCGCGGGCCGCCGGTCACCGCGCGCCCATCGCCGTCGGCGCACCGATCGCCGCGCTGATGGTGTTCATCCACAACATGGTGCCGCCGCACCCCGGCGTGACCGGAAGCTCCACGCTGCTCGGGGCCGACGTCGGCCTGGTGACTCTGCTCGGCCTGGGGATCGCCGTGCCCATGGGCTTCCTGGTCCATGTCGTCGGCCGCCTGATCACCGACCGGCGGGACTTCCCGATCGACCCGATGGTCCGGCGGCGATTCGAGCAGACCGTCGACGCGCAGGACCGTCGGGCGACCGGCGAGGAGATCGGCACGGAAGGGGGCGACGGATCCGGCGGAGCCGCCGGCCGCCGGGCACCTGCTGGAGGGGGCGACGTCGCGACGGCCGTGCGGACAGCACCGACGCCGGTGCGCGGCCCCGGGGCCGTCTCCGTGGCCAGCATGGTGGTGCTGCCGGTGCTGATGATCACCGTCGGCACCCTCGGATCCCTCGTGGTCGCGGAGGAGAGCCTCCCCGGACGCGTCGTGTCGCTCGTCGGCGAGCCGGCCTTCGCGCTGCTGGTGACGGTGGCCGCGGCGATCTTCGTGCTGGGGATCCGCGGCGGGTGGAGCATGCGGGACCTCGGCGGGGTGATGGACTCCTCGCTGGCTCCCGCCGCCATCGTGGTGTTCGTGACCGGCGCCGGCGGCGTCTTCGCCGAGGTGCTCACCCAGACCGGCGTCGGCGACACCATCTCGCAGGAGCTGCTGGGCACCGGCATGCCGATCCTGCTGATGGCCTTCCTGCTGGCCACCGTCTTCAAGGTGGCGCAGGGCTCCGGCACGGTGGCGACGCTCGCCTCGGCGGGGCTGGTGCAGAACGTCGTCGTCGACGGTGACTTCACCTCCTTCCAGGTGGCGCTGATCGTGCTGGCCATCGGCTGCGGATCGGTGGCGCTGTCCCACATCAACGATTCCGGATTCTGGGTGGCCAACACCTTCCTGGGGCTCTCGGTGGCCGACGGGCTGCGCACCTGGACGGTGCTGACGACCGTGCTGGGGTGGACCACGATGATCATCCTCGCCGCGCTCTGGCTTCTGGCGGCGTGATCGTCCGGCGCAGAATGAGGTGACGACGGGAGAGCCGCCGCTCGGCGGCCTCGGAGGAGGAGTGAGCATGAGACAGGGACAGCCATCGACGGAGACGTCGCAGCTCGCCGGCCGGACGGTGATCGTCACCGGCGGCGGGTCGGGGATCGGCGCGGCGACCGCCCGGCTGGCGGCCCGGCGCGGGGCGGCCGTGGGCGTGGCGGACATCGACCGCGCGGCCGCCGAGGAGGTGCGCGACGAGATCTCCGCGGTCGGCGGCACGGCCGCTGCGCTGTCGGTCGACGTCTCGCAGGAGGCCGACGTCGCCCGCATGATCGCCGAGACGGCGGAGGCGCTCGGACCGGTGACCGGACTGGTCAACAACGCCGGCGTCATCGTCACGCGCGCGCTGGTGGACACCACGGTGGAGGACTGGGACCGGTGCCTGCAGGTCAACGCGCGCGGAGCGTTCCTGGGATGCAAGCATCTGGTGCGCCACGCCCGGGAGCACGGACGCGGCGCGGCGATCGTCAACACCGGATCCATCTCCGCGCTCGCCGGGCAGGACGGCCAGGCGGCCTACGCCTCCTCCAAAGGTGCGATCGTCCAGCTGACCCGGCAGGTCGCCGGCGAGCACGCCGCCGAGGGGATCCGGTGCAATTCCGTGGGGCCGGGCTCGGTACGCTCGGCGGTGCTGGACTCCTTCCTGGGCAGCCAGGAGGACCCGGCCGCGGCCGAAGAGTCTCTGGCCGCGACGCATCCGGTCGGGCGCATCGGCGACCCGGAGGAGGTCGCCGCGGCCATGTGCTTCCTGCTCGCCGACGAGGCCTCGTTCATCACCGGGGCGAATCTGCAGGTCGACGGCGGCTACACCGCGGTGTAGCCGCCTGAGGGAGGAGAGACCATGACAGCCCTGGACGAGCTGGTCCGCGACGGCGCCGAACCGGTGAAGATCGCCGACGGCGCGACCTGGTCCGAGGGGCCGTGCTGGATCCCGGAGACGAGCACCGTGCGGTGGAGCGACATCCACGGGGACCGCATCCTCCAGCATGACCTGCTCACCGGGGCGACCTCGGTGCATCGGGACGGGGTGGAGTTCACCAACGGGCGCACGCGGCGCGCCGACGGCGCGATCGTGCAGTGTTCGCACGGCTTGCGCCGGATCGAGGTCGAGCGCGACGGCGTGGTCGAGCCGCTGGTGGAGCGATGGTCGGGCGGGCGCTTCAACTCGCCGAACGACGTCGTCGTCGCCTCCGACGGCGCGGTTTGGTTCACCGACCCGCACTACGGCATCACCGTCGCGGGGGAAGGGCACCCGGGGGAGATGGAGTACGGAGGCTGCCATGTCTTCCGCGTCGACCCCGAGACCGGCGAGGCCGAGCCGATGATCACCGACATCGCCGAGCCGAACGGCCTGGCCTTCTCCCCGGACGAGTCGGTGCTGCACGTCAGCGACACCTCGGCGGTGCGCCGGCCGGTCGGCGTCGGCGAGCGGCGGGTGGTCTCCTACGACGTCGTCCGGGAGCAGGGAGAGCAGGGGAGGATCCGCTGCACCGGCGGTCGTACGCTCTTCGAGATCCCCGCGGGCATCCCGGACGGGATCCGGGTGGACGAGGCCGGACGGATCTGGAGCTCGGCGGCCGACGGCGTCCACGTGTACACCGACGCCGGCGAGCACCTGGGACGCATCCCGGTGCCGGAGGTCGTGGGGAATCTCTGCTTCGGCGGCGCCGACGGACGGGAGCTGTTCATCGCCGCCACCACCGGCATCTACCAGCTGCCCGTCGCCGTGCGCGACGCGACCTGGTCACGGATCGGCGGCTGACCGGCGCCCGTTCGTCGCCGCGGATGGCATGATGAGCGTGTCCCCCGGGGTGGAGCGGCGCCGCCCGAGGGCGGTCGTGCCGTCCGCCGCGAGACGAAGGAGACGCCCGTGACGACTGCAGACTCCGAACCCGCCGACGCCTCGGTCGCCGATGCGGAGACGCTGGCCGCCCTGGTCCGCGCCGGGCTGATCCCCGAGGGCGCGACGCCGACCAAGGTCGCCGACGGCGCGATCTGGTCCGAAGGTCCCTGCTGGATCCCGGAGACGGGCACGGTCCGGTGGAGCGACATCCCCGGCGACCAGATCCTGGAGCACGACCCGGCCGCCGGCCGGACGCGCGTCCATCGCGCCGGCGTGGAGTTCACCAACGGGCGCACGCGCGGCGCCGACGGCGCGATCGTGCAGTGCTCGCACGGCCGGCGCCGGATCGAGGTCGAGCGCGACGGCGAGGTCGCCCCGATCGTCGAGCGCTTCGCCGGCGGACGCTTCAACTCGCCGAACGACGTCGTCGTCGCCTCCGACGGGGCGGTCTGGTTCACCGACCCGCCCTACGGGATCGTGAACCCGCGCGAGGGCCATCCCGGCGAGTTCGAATACGGCGGCTGCCACGTCTTCCGCGTGGACCCGGAGACCGGGGAGGCCGAGTCGATGATCACCGACATGGGCGACCCCAACGGCCTGGCCTTCTCCCCGGACGAGTCGGTGCTGCACGTCAGCGACACCTCGGCGGGCCGGCTGACCTCCGGCGGACACCGGCACGTGCGCTCCTACGACGTCGTCCGCACCGAGGGGCGGGTGCGCTGCACCGGTGGGCGGGTGCTCTTCACGCCGCCGGCCGGGGTGCCCGACGGCATCCGGGTCGATGAGGCCGGGCGGGTCTGGAGCTCGGCGGCCGACGGCGTCCATGTCTATTCCGCCGACGACGGCGCGCACCTGGGCGCCGTCCCGGTGCCGGAGGTGGTGGCCAACCTCTGCTTCGGCGGCCCGGAGGGTCTGGACCTCTACATCGCCGCCACCACGGGGCTGTACCACCTGCCGGTGCTGGTGCGCGACACGACCTGGTCGCGGATCGGCGGCTGAGCGCGCCCGCCCCGGCGATGAGTCCGTGGAAGGCGTGGGAATATCGCATCTTTCCCACACCTTCCACGGACTCATCGCCCGGGTGATGAGGCAGATCAGCCGTCGGAGGAGACGCGGCCGGCGACGGCGTGCAGGTGGCGCCGCAGGGCGTCGTCGACCGTGGTCGGCTCGCGGGTCTCGAAGGCGGCCAGCACCTCGGCGTGCTCGGCGACGGCCTCCTCCATGTCCAGCCGGCCGTGGTCGGCGGTCTGGCGCATGCGCTGGATGTGGGTCTGCAGCGAGTCCAGCGACTGCTGCAGGAAGACGTTTCCCGAAGCGCGCACGATCGCCAGGTGGAAGGCCCAGTCCGAGGTGAAGTACTCGCGCAGCTCCGCGAAGCCCTCGCCGTAGGCCGGCCGGCCCGCGTCCAGTCGGCGGCGCACCCGCTCGGCGGCGGCCTCGTGCCGGGCGTGGGCGGCGCGGAGCTCGGGCAGCAGCTCGTCGATGCGGGCCATCGCGCGGGCGGCGGCGGCCGGCTCCAGGATCAGCCGCATGTCGAAGAGCTGCTCGAGCTGCTCGCGGGACATCGGCGGGGCCACCCGGTAGCCCTTCAGCGCCTCGCGGGTGACCAGGCCGGTGTGCTCCATCTGCACCAGCGCCTCGCGCACCGGGGTGGGGGAGACTGCGAGCTCGCGGGCCAGCGCGTCGATGGTCAGCGAGCTGCCGGCCGGCGCGGAGCCGTCCAGGATCTTCTCGAGCAGCGCGTCGTAGACCCCGTCGCGCAGCGCGCGCCGAGAGATCGACGGGCTCGGGCGCGCGCCGACGTCGTCGGGGCCGGGCTCGGCGGCGGGCTGGGAAGTCGTCATGATCCCTCGATCCTAGCTGGACGTCCTCCGGGCGCTCGATGCCGCGGAGCCCTCTCTCATCATGCGGTCGTCGGGCCGATGGTGCGACACGTCACGTCACCGACTTCCCAATATCCTATTGGATATGTGACAGTAGTGTGCGTCACATGGCCGGTGGACGCCGACGTCCGCAGATTCTGGAGGTTCGATCCGTTGATCGCCCACGACGCTGAGACCTGGCCGATCGCCGGCAACATGCTGGCCTTCGGCAGCGCCACGCCCGACGGCACACCCGTGCACGAGGCCGAGGCCGCCTACTGGGCCGACTGCCTGCGGCAGATGCGCGAGCTGGGCTTCGACCACATCGATCCCACCGACGCCTGGCTGCCGCTGCATCGGCTCTCCGCAGAGCGGCTGGAGGAGTTCCGCGGCGTGCTGGCCGCCGAGGGACTGGGCATCTCGTCGATCTCGATGACGCGGAACTCCGTCGTCGACGCCGAGCACGGTGAGCGGAACCTCGCCGACGCCCACCGGCTGATCGACATCGCTCCGACGTTCGGAGCGGCGATCGTCAACACCGGCTTCATGCAGGCCTTCACCCCCGCCCAGGCCGAGGCGCAGTGGTTCTGGCACGCCGCCGGCCACGTCGACGACCCGGCGCTGCGTCCGCTGGCGATCGAGCGCGTCCGCGAGCTCGGCGACCACGCGCAGGCCAACGGCATCCAGCTGAGCCTGGAGATGTACGAGGACACCTTCATCGGCACCCCCGAGCGTGCGGTGGCCTTCCTCGAGGAGGTCGACCACCCCGCCGTCGGCCTCAACCCGGATCTGGGCAATCTGGTGCGACTGCACCGCCCGCTGGAGGAGCTGGGCGGCACGCCGGAGGAGATGCACGAGAAGGTCCTGCCGCACATCAACTTCTGGCACATCAAGAACTACTCGCGGGACTACGACCCGGCCACCGGCGCGTACTTCTCCGCCCCGACGCCGCTGAAGACCGGCTACATCAACTACCGCCGGATGATCCGCCGCGCGCTCGAGCTGGGCTTCACCGGCCCGTTCTGCTGCGAGCACTACGGCTCCGACTCGATCGGCGTCTGCGCCGAGAACCGCGACTACATCCGCGGCGTGCTCGCCTCGGCCCTGCCTCGCTGACCGCATCCCGACACTGCCCGACCATCACCCAGGAGGGTCCCCCATGACATCCACAGTCCAGTCCATCAGCACCGTCACCGTCGTCGGCGCCGGCTACATGGGCGGCGGCATCGCCCAGTCCCTGGCGCTGGCCGGCTACACCGTGGAGATCGTCGACGTCGACGTCGAGGCCTCGCGCCGCGGCCTGGAGCGTCTGCTCGGCGAGGCGCAGGACTTCGAGGACCAGGGCCTCTACCCGGCCGGCTCCACGGAGACCATCCGGGCGAATCTGACCGCCGGCCGCACGCTGGAGGAGGCCGTCGCCGACGTCGACTTCATCGAGGAGGCGGTCTTCGAGTCCCCCGAGGTGAAGAAGGACGTCCTCGGCCGGATCTCCGAGAGCGCCCGCGAGGACGCGATCATCGGCACCAACACCTCCACCATCCCGGTGCACGTGCTGGCGCCGGCGGTGAAGCGCCCCGAGCGCTTCTTCACCGTGCACTACTCCAATCCGGCGCCGTTCATCCCCGGCGTGGAGCTGGTCTCCGGCGAGGAGACCGCCCCCGAGGCCGTCGCGGCGGTCAAGGAGCTGCTGGAGCGTTCGGGCAAGGAGGGCGCCGAGGTCGCCGACAAGCCGGGCATGGTGCTCAACCGTCTGCAGTACGCGCTGCTGAAGGAGGCGGTGAACGTCGTCGAGGAGGGCGTGGCCACGCCCGAGGCGGTCGACACCATCGTGCGCACCACCTTCGGCTTCCGGCTGGGCTTCTTCGGCCCCTTCGCCATCGCCGACCAGGCCGGCCTGGACGTCTATGCCAAGTGCTTCACCATCGTCGAGGACGCCTACGGCGAGCGGATGGCGACGCCGCAGATGCTCACCGACAACGTCGAGGCCGGCCGCCACGGCGTGAAGAACGGCAAGGGCTGGACCGGCGACTTCGACGAGGAGACCGCCGCCGAGCTGGTCGCCTACCGGAACAAGGCCTACGCGAAGATGGGCGACCTGCTGCGCGAGCTGGGTCCGGCGCCGCGCGGCACCGGCAGCGACCAGGTCTGAGCCCTGCCCGGCCGCGCGGCCACCGCGCGGCCTCGGGCAGTCGACGCCCGGCGCAGTCGGCTCCCGCCACCACCGCGCATCGGCCCGGGCCCGCCGTCGTCGACGGCGGGCTCCGGCCGGAGTGCATCCCGCGCCGCCCGTGAGCGTCGTCACCACGTCTGCGGCCGCCCTCGCCGCGCGGCCCACCTCCCCTCATCACGACATCCTCGTCCGCCATCCCGCCGCCTGAGGCGGCGGGCGACCCACGGAGAATCCCCGTATGCTTGAGACACTGTCGTCCGGGCTTTCGCCCCTGGCCGCCGCCGACGTCGGACGGTCCTTCGAGCCCGGCACCCCGGTGCTGCTGACGATCGCCGCGCTGGCGATCGTGCTGCTGCTGGTGCTGATCATCAAGGTCCGCCTGCACGCCTTCTTCGCCCTGATCATCACCTCGCTGGCGACCGGACTGGCCGCCGGCATCCATTACGGGGAGGTCTTCGACGTCGTCGTCGACGGATTCTCCTCGACCATCGGCGGCGTCGCGCTGCTCATCGGCTTCGGCGCCGTGCTCGGCCGACTCGTCGAGGTCTCCGGCGGCGCCCAGGTGCTGGCCGACCGGATGCTGGCGACCTTCGGCGAGAAGCGCGCCCCGCTGGCCCTGGCGGTGGCCTCGCTCTTCTACGCCTTCCCGATCTTCCTCGACGCCGGCTTCATCGTGATGCTGCCGATCATCTACACCGTCGCCCGGCGGCTGCAGGGCGGCTTCATGATCTACGTGCTGCCCTCGGTCGGCGCGTTCCTGATGATGCACGCGCTCACCCCGCCGCATCCCGGCCCGACGGCGGCGGCGACGGTGATGGGCGCCGACATCGGCACCGTGCTGGTCGTCGCGATGCTCGTCGGCCTCCCGACCTGGTACCTGGCCGGCTACCGGCTGGGCCTGCTGCTGGCGAAGAATCATCCGAACATGCCGGTGCCGGACATCTTCGGCGAACCGGAGATCACCGAGCACGTGCGGGCCCCGAAGTTCGGCACGGTGATCTTCTGTCTGCTGCTGCCGCTGGCGCTGATCTTCTACAACACGGTCTTCAGCACGCTGGAGTCCACCGGCGCCGTCGCCGCGGACAATGTGGGGCTGACCATCTCCAAGCTCATCGGCCCGACGCCGATCGCGCTGCTGATCGCCACGCTGACGGCGATGTACCTGCTCTATCTCCGGCCGCGCCGCGGGGTGCAGGACATCCGCTCGGGCCTCTCGGACCTGGTGGACAAGGCCTTCGCCCCGGTCTGCTCGATCATCCTGATCACCGGCGCCGGCGGCGCCTTCGGCGGCGTGCTGACCGCCACCGGCATCGGCGACTCCATCGCCTCGGCGCTGGACTCCTTCGGGATGCCGGTCATCCTGGCGGGCTTCCTGGTCGCCGTCGCCGTGCGCGTCGCGCAGGGCTCGGCGACGGTCGCGGCGACGACGGCGGGCTCGATCATGGCCCCGAGCGTCGCCGAGCTGGGCCTGGAGGGCTTCGGGCTGGCGGCGATCGTGGTGGCCATCGTGGCCGGCTCGATCACCTGCTCGCACTTCAACGACTCGGGCTTCTGGATGGTCGGCCGCTTCTGCGGCTTCGACACGGTCACCACGTTGAAGACCTGGTCGGTCATCGGCACCGCCATCGGCGTGCTGGCGTTCCTGCTGGCCTGGGTGGTCTACGCCCTGGTCGCCTGAGCGAGGCCGCTGCGCGAGCGATGAGTCCGCGGTTCGTGCGGGAAAGACGGTTCTTTCCCGCACGAACCGCGGACTCATCGTGTCTCGGGGAGGGGGTGGCCGGGTGACGACGACCCGGGGGTGAACACCTGTGCACGTGATTCTTGACACATGTTCCCGTCGGCATTAGTTTTGCAGGACCACATAATGTGAATCACATCACTCGCATGCACTGACGAGGAAAGGATCACGCTCATGCCTGCACGTCGAACGACGTCCGTGGTCGCCGGCCTCTCGGCCGTCTCGCTGCTCGCCCTCTCCGCCTGCGGAGGCTCCGGAGGCGACGAGAACCCCGACGCGTGGGTCCTCAACGGCGGCGTCTGGCCGGTGGTCGAGGAGGACCTGGACCGCTACAGCGAGGAGACCGAGGGGGTGGACTTCCAGGTCGAGAGCTTCGCGAACGACGTCTACAAGGAGCGGATCCGCACCGCCGTCGGCTCCGGCGAGGCGCCGACGATGATCGTCGGCTGGACCGGCGGCACGCTGCTGGAGTACGTCGAGGAGGACTATCTGGTCGACATCACCGAGCAGACCGAGGGGCTGCAGGATCGGCTCATCGACTCGGTGGCGGACAACGGCGTCGTCGACGGCACCACCTACGCGGTGCCGATGAACAACATGCAGCCGGTGGTCCTGTACTACAACAGGCAGGTCCTCGCCGACGCCGGCGTCGAGGCGCCGACCACCTGGCAGGAGCTCATGGATGTGGTGCCCGCGCTGGAGGAGCAGGGCGTGCATCCGTTCTCGCTGGCCGGCAACTCGCGCTGGCCGTACCTGATGTGGGCCTCCTACCTCACCGACCGGCTGGGCGGCGCGGAGGTCTTCGAGGCCGTCGTCGCCGGCGAGGAGGACGCCTGGTCCCACCCGGCCATCATCGAGGCCATGGAACGCTGCCAGGAGCTCGTCGAGGCCGGGGCCTTCGACCCCGGCTTCGCCTCGGTCTCCGCCGACCAGAACGAGGACGGTCAGCTGGTCGCCGACGGCGAGGCCGCCATGGTCCTGCAGGGCAGCTGGGTCTACTCCCGGCTGCTCCAGGACGAGCCCGATTTCGTCGAGTCCGGTGACCTGGGCTTCACCACCTTCCCCGCCGTCGAGGGCGGCGAGGGCGACCCGAGCAGCATCGTCGGCAATCCGGCGAACTTCTGGTCGATCTCCGCCGACGCGAGCGAGGAGCAGCAGGAGGCCGCTTCCGGCTACCTGGAGGATTCGCTGTTCAACGAGGAGTACGTCGACGGGATGCTCGAGACCGGCAATCTGCCGCCGCTGACCGGTCTCGAGGACGAGATCGCCGAGACCGAGGACCAGGAGTTCCTCGGCTTCGCCTACGACGCCGTCCAGGAGGCCGACACCTTCCAGCTCTCCTGGGACCAGGCGGTGGCCCCCTCGCAGGTGCAGCCGCTGCTGGAGAACCTGGAGAAGGTCTTCCTGCAGGAGATGAGTCCGGAGGAGTTCGCCGAGGAGATGAACGCGACTCAGGGGCAGTGAGTCGTCGGCGTCCCGCTTCGGCGGGGTGCGGGGGAGCGTCGCGCGGGCGGCGGACGGTCGGAGGCGGCCGTCCGTCGCCCGCGGTGCGTCCGGGGTGTGATCAGAGACATATGTGGCGCTTGACACCCAGGTTCGATCTATTTAGTCTTTCGGCAAGACGAAATGCCGATCATATGGCATCACCTGCCGTGCGACCGCCTCCTCCCCGGTCGGTCGACGGCGTCTCGCCCTGATGAGAAAGGATCTCTCATGAACACCCGCACCCTCACCCGCACCGGCGCGGCGAGCGTCGCCGCCGCCTCGCTGCTGGCCCTCTCCGCCTGCGGCGGATCCGGCGGAGGCTCCGGAGACGGGGCCGGCGCCTGGATCCTGACCGGCGGCGGCTGGCCGAACGTCGAGTCGGACATCCAGCGCTGGAACGACCAGGCCGAGGACGGCCGGCAGATCGCGGTGGAGTCGTTCGAGAACGACGCCTTCAAGGAGCGCATCCGCACCGTCGTCGGCTCCGGCGAGGCGCCGACGCTGATCATGAACTGGACCGGCGGCACGCTGGCCGAGTATGTGGCCGAGGAGCGCGTCGTCGACATCACCGACGAGGTCGGCGACCTGGAGTCCCGCGTCCACGAGTCGGTCTGGAACAACGGCGTCGTCGACGGCTCGACCTACGGCGTGCCGATGAACGGCGTGCAGCCGGCGGTCATGTACCTCAACCAGGACGTCTTCGACGAGGCCGGGGTCGAGGTCCCGCAGACCTGGGCCGAGGTCAAGGAGGTCATCCCGCAGCTGCGCGACGCCGGCTACACGCCGTTCTCGCTGGCCGGCGGCTCGGTCTGGCCGGCGCTGATGTGGCTGCAGTACCTCACCGACCGCCACGGCGGCGCCGAGGTCTTCCAGGCCGTCGTCGACGGCGAGGAGGGCGCCTGGAGCGACGAGTCGATCCTCTGGGCTCTGGAGGAGATCCAGTGGCTGGCGGACGAGGGCGGCTTCGACGAGACCTTCACCGGCGTCGACGCCTCGCAGAACGAGGATGCGCGCCTGCTCGCCGAGGGCGAGGCCGCGATGCTGCTGCAGGGCTCCTGGGTCTACTCGACCATCCACGCCGACTTCCCGGAGTTCGCGCAGTCCGACGCCTTCGGCTTCACCGAGTTCCCCGCACTGGAGTCCGGCGAGGGCGACCCGAGCAACATCACCGGCAACCCGGCGAACTTCTGGTCGGTCTCGGCCGACGCCTCCGAGGAGGAGCAGGAGGTCGCGGTGGACTACATCACCGAGCACCTCTACAACGACGAGTACGTGCAGGACACCCTCGACGACGGCAACCTTCCCCCGCTGAACGACATCGACGAGGAGATCGAGTCTGCGGAGAACGCCGACTTCCTGACCTTCGCCGACGAACTGGTCAGCGAGGCGGACAACTTCCAGCTCTCCTGGGATCAGGCGGTGGCCCCCGAGGTCTCGCAGCCGCTGATGGAGAACCTGGAGAAGATCCTGGTCGGCGAGATCACGCCGGAGGAGTTCGCCGAGGCGATGAACGGGCAGCAGGGCTGATCGCCGCATGACCCAGACTGTGACGTCCCCCAAGTCCGACGCGCGGCGCCGTCAGGGACCCTCGTTCCTGATGGCGCTGCCGGCGGTGCTCTTCTTCGGCCTCTTCGCGCTGGTGCCGCTGGCCGGCGTCGTCGTGCTGTCCTTCATGTCCTGGGACGGCCTCGGCACGCCGTCGTTCAACGGCCTCGACACCTGGTTCCGCATCCTGCAGGAGGACCAGACGCGCAATGCGCTGTGGCTGACCTTCCTGTTCGTGGTCATCTCCTACGTCTTCCAGGCGCCGGTGGCGCTGCTGCTGGGCGTGTTCATGGCCGGCCAGCAGAAGTACCGGGCCTTCCTGTCGGTGCTCTACTTCCTGCCGCTGCTGTTCTCCTCGGTGGCCGTCGGCATCACGTTCCAGACGCTGTTCAGCCCCAACTACGGACTGAGCCCCGCGCTGGGGTGGGACTGGCTCCCCGCCCAGTGGCTCGGCGACCCGAACATCGCGCTGCTGGTGGTGATCTTCGTCGTCGGCTGGTGCTTCGTGCCGTTCCACTCGCTGCTGTACCAGGCCGGCGTGCGCCAGATCCCGGCGACCATCTACGAGGCCGCCACGATCGACGGCGCCGGGCGCATGCGTCAGTTCTTCAGCCTGACGCTGCCGCAGCTGCGCTACACGATCATCACGTCCTCCACGCTGATGCTGGTGGGATCGCTGACCTACTTCGACCTGGTCTTCGTCCTCACCCAGGGCGGACCGGCCGGAGCGACCCGGATCCTTCCGCTGGACATGTACATCACCGGCTTCCGCGAGTACGACATGGGCGGAGCCTCGGCCATCGCGGTGATCCTGGTGGCCGTCGGAGTGACCCTCTCCCTGCTGCTGAACAAGATCTCCGGATCCAGCCGCATGGAGAGCGACAAGGCAGGGGCGTGAGATGAGCACGACTGTGGACGACACCTCCCGTCAGGGGAGCGGCCGCGCGACGTCGGGCGCCGGATCAGGCCGCCCGGCCGCCGCGGCCCCGAAGGCGCAGGGCCCGAACCACAAGGCCCGCAAGCCCACCGACCGTCCGAACATCCTGGGCGGCCTGGCCGGCTGGGCCTGGCTGGCGGTCATCATCCTGCCGATCTACTTCATCGTCATCACGGCGTTCCGCAGCCGCCAGGACCTGGCCAACTCGAACCCGCTGGTGCCCTCGAGCGAGCCGACGCTGCAGAACTTCGTCAAGGTCCTCGAGAACGACTTCATGCACTTCTTCTTCAACTCGGTCATCGTCACGGTGGCCGTGGTGGCGGCGGTGCTGGCGGTCTCGCTGATGGCCTCGTACTACATCGTCCGCTCGACGACCTTCGGCGGCCGTCGGCTGTTCAGCCTGATCCTGCTGGGCATCGCGATCCCGGTGCAGGCGACGATCATCCCCGTCTACTACCTGATCCGAGAGCTCGGACTGTACGACACCCTGTGGGCGCTGATCCTGCCGCAGATCGCCTTCGCGATCCCGCTGAGCGTGCTGATCATCGTCAACTTCGTCCGCGACATCCCCGCCGAGCTCTTCGAGTCGATGCGCGTGGACGGCGCCGGCGAGTGGAAGATCCTGCTGAACCTCGTGCTGCCGATGGCGATCCCGGCGATGATGACCGTCGGCATCTATCAGGCGCTGCAGGTGTGGAACGGGTTCCTCTTCCCGCTGATCCTCACGCAGAGCCGCGAGGTCCGCGTGCTGCCGCTGTCGCTGTGGGAGTACCAGGGCCAGTTCGCCGTCGACGTGCCGGCCACGCTGGCCGCCGTCGTGCTCTCGGCGCTGCCGCTGCTGGCCGCCTACATCATCGGCCGCCGCTACATCGTCGCCGGGCTGACCGCCGGCTTCAGCAAGTGACCCAGCCCTGCCGAGGGCGCATCCGAGGATGGACCAGAGGACGAAGGAGACTCCTGTGACCGATGTGACCGCCGAGCGCCTCACCGGAGCGTGGAACGACGCCTCGCGCCCCGTCGCCGAGCGCGTCGAGGCCCTGCTGGCCGAGATGACCCTGGAGGAGAAGGTCTCGCAGCTGGGCTCGCACTGGGAGATGCGCCAGGACGAGGAGGCCCAGGGCGAGGTCGCGCCGATGGAGAGCGCGATGTCGGCGGGCAAGCTGCCCTTCGAGCAGGAGATCGTCGACGGCGAGGGCCAGCTGACCCGCACCTACGGGACGACGGCGCTCTCGGTGCCCGAGGGCGCGGCCGACCTGCGCGAGCGGCAGGCCGCCGTCGTCGCGGCCAACCGCTTCGGCATCCCGGCCGTCGCCCACGAGGAGTGCCTGACCGGCTTCACCGCCTACCAGGCCACCGTCTACCCGACCTCGCTGGCCTGGGGCGCGACCTTCGACCCCGAGCTGGTCGAGGAGATGGCCGCGGCCATCGGCGCCGACATGGCCGCCGTCGGCGTCCAGCAGGGCCTCTCGCCGGTGCTCGACGTCGTCCGCGACGCCCGCTGGGGCCGCGTCGAGGAGACCATCGGCGAGGACCCGCACGTGGTCGGCACCGTGGGCACCGCCTACGTGAAAGGGCTGCAGAAGGCCGGCATCATCGCCACGCTGAAGCACTTCGCCGGCTACGCCGCCTCGCGGGCCGGACGGAACCACGCGCCGGTGCACATCGGTCCGCGCGAGCTGCACGACCTGATCCTGCCGCCGTTCGAGATGGCGGTGCGCGAGGGGCAGGTCGGCTCGGTGATGAACTCCTACGCCGACATCGACGGCGAGCCGCCGGCGGCGTCGCGCCGGCTGCTCACCGAGATCCTGCGCGACGAGTGGGGCTTCGAGGGCACGGTGGTCGCCGACTACTGGTCGGTGGCCTTCCTGGAGTCGATGCACCGTGCGGCCGCCGACCAGGCCGAGGCTGCCCGCCTGGCGGTCTCGGCCGGGCTCGACGTGGAGCTGCCGCACACCGGCGGCTACCGCACGCTGGCCCAGCAGGTCCGCGACGGGAAGCTCGACGAGGCGATCGTCGACCGCTCGGCGCGCCGGGTGCTGCGCCAGAAGATCGAGCTCGGGCTGCTCGACGCCGGCGCGGGCGAGACCTGGGAGCCGGCCGTCGACGAGTCGACGGACCTGGACTCGGCGTCCAACCGCGCGCTGGCGAAGAAGGTCGCCGAGCGTTCGCTGGTGCTGCTGAAGAACGACGACGGCGTGCTGCCGGCCCGCCCCGAGTCGCTGTCCGGCAAGCGGGTGGCCGTCGTCGGCCCTTCGGCCGACGAGCCGCGGACGATGATGGGCTGCTACTCCTTCCCGAACCACGTGCTGGCGAAGTACCCCGCCGGCACCTTCCCGCATCGCGGGATCGGGGTCCCGATGCCGACGATCCTGGAGTCGCTGCGCGAGGCCTGGGGCGGGGCCGAGATCACCCACGCGTCCGGCTGCCCGATCGTCGAGCACGACGCCTCGCGGATCGCCGAGGCCGCCGAGCAGGCCGCCGCGGCGGACCTGGCGGTGGTCACCGTCGGCGACCTGGCGGGCATGTTCGGCGCCGGAACCTCCGGCGAGGGCTGCGATGTCGAGGACCTGCGGCTGCCCGGCGCCCAGCAGGAGCTGGTCGAGGCGGTCCTCGACGCCGCCGAGGCCTCGTCCACGCCGGTGGTGCTCGCCGTCGTCTCCGGGCGTCCCTACGCCCTGGGGGCGGTCGCCGAGCGCTGCGCGGCGATCGTGCAGGCCTTCTTCCCCGGCGAGGAGGGCGGCCCGGCGCTGGCCGAGCTGCTCAGCGGTTCGATCGAGCCCGCCGGACGGCTGCCGATCAGCGTGCCCGCGCTGCCGGGCGGACAGCCGGCGGGCTACCTGGCCGCGCCGCTGGGGCAGAACAGCGAGGGCGTGTCCAATCTGGACCCGACGCCGCTGTACCCCTTCGGCCATGGGCTGAGCTACACCACGGTGGAGTACTCCGGGCTCCAGGTCTCGGCCGCCGAGATGCCGGTGGACGGCACGGTGGAGGTCTCGGCGACGGTGACCAACAGCGGCGAGAGGCCCGTGGACGAGCTGGTCCAGCTGTACGTCGGCGATCGGATCGCCCAGGTGGCGCGTCCGGTGCGGCAGCTGATCGGCTACGCCCGTGTCGAGCTGGCGCCGGGGGAGTCGAGGCGGGTGACCTTCGAGGTGCACGCCGATCGGTTCTCCTTCATCGGCGTCGACCTGCGACGCATCGTCGAGCCGGGCACGATGGACCTGTGGATCGGCCGCTCCGCGGGCGATCTGCCGCTGGCCGGGGAGGTCGAGCTGACCGGCGCGCTGCGCGAAGTCACCGGCGCCCGGGTGATGACCACTCCCGCCCGCGAGGGCTGAGCGGGTCCCGGATCGTCAGTCGCAGCTCCGTCTCGCGCGGGGAATCGACGCGTTCCCGCACCAGGTGGGCCGCGTCCCGGGTGCGACGGACGCTCGGCGACGCGGTGCGAGCGGCGACGGCGGCGGCGAGCTGCCTCGGAGATGCGAACCGGGTGCCGTCGTCGCCGACCGCTCAGCGCGGAGGCGCGCCCGCCGGGGCGACGTGACCCGATGCACCACCTCATCCCGGGCCGGAGGGGTCCCCAGGCCGGGGGTGCTCGTCGTAGCATGCAGACGTCAGGGCGACATCAGGACGACATCAGGACCCACGGGGCGGACGGACCGTCCCCAGGAGGTATCACCGCATGGCAGACGAACAGTTCGCCGACTACACCGTCCCGGGACTCGCGACGGAGAACGGCCACGAGATCGCGGGGCTGTTGCAGATCCGGCTGCACGCCTTGAACGACCTGCAGCTGACGCTGAAGCACGTCCACTGGAACGTCACCGGCCCGCACTTCATCGGCGTGCACGAGATGATCGACCCGCAGGTGACCACGGTCCGCGGGTTCGTCGACGAGCTCGCCGAGCGGATCGCCACCCTCGGCGGATCCCCCAGCGGTCGCACCGGCGAGCTCGTCGGCGCACGCCACTGGGAGGACTACCCGCTGGGCAAGGCCGACACCATGGCCCACCTGGCCGAGCTCGAGAAGGTCTACAGCGGCGTCATCGGCGACCATCGCGAGGTGATCGCCAAGTCCGGCCAGGTCGACCCGATCACCGAGGACATCCTGATCGGCCAGACCAAGGAGCTCGAGCAGTTCCAGTGGTTCATCCGCGCCCACCTGGAGCGCTCGGCCGGCTGATCCGGCCCGCTCCTCATAGGCACCCCCCCCCACGGTGACTCGGCGGAAAGTGCGGGAATAGATTCGCTTTCCCGCACTTTCCGCCGAGTCATCGCTGTGACGGGTGGGCTCAGTCCCGCTCGGCGTAGAGGCCGCGGCGGGCGGCGTAGGCCTCGCGCACCTGCGGCGTCGGCTCGGCGGTGAAGGTGTGCACCGTCGACGTCGTCCACGCCGGCGGCTGCGCGGCCCCGGAGAGCACCCACGCCGCCTGCCGCGCCGCGCCGTCGGCGACGTACTCGCCCGGCTCGGGCACCTGCACCTCGCGGCCGAGCACCGCCGGGGCGATCTGCTGCACCGCCGCCGAGCGGGCCGCGCCGCCGATGAGCTTCACCGACTCCACCGGCACACCCTGCCCGGTCATCGCCTCCAGCCCGTCGGCCAGGCCGCAGAGCAGTCCTTCGACGGCGGCCCGCGCCACGTCGGCTGGGTTCATCGAGGCCAGCGAGAGCCCCACGAAGGAGCCGGTGGCCCGCGGCAGGTTCGGCGTGCGCTCGCCCTCCAGATAGGGGATCAGCGTCAGATCGTCGGCGCCGGGCGCGGCGGAGAGCGCCAGCTCGGCCAGCCGGTCGTGGTCGACGTCGAGCATCCGGGCCGCGCCGTCGAGCACGCGGGAGCCGTTCAGCGTCACCGCCAGCGGCAGGAAGGCGCCGGTGGCGTCGGCGAAGCCGGTGACCATGCCGGTGGGGTCCTGGATCGGCTGCGGGGAGATCGCCGAGACCACCCCGGAGGTTCCGATGGAGATCGCCACGTCTCCCGGCGTCATGCCCAGCCCCAGCGCGGCCGCGGCG
The DNA here is from genome assembly GCF_000220985.1 of Nesterenkonia sp. F. GTDB lineage: Bacteria > Actinomycetota > Actinomycetes > Actinomycetales > Micrococcaceae > Nesterenkonia. The sequence continues at coordinate 2,495 of NZ_AFRW01000118.1, read as the reverse complement.
TTGTCCCCGGCTCCGGGGCCGAGCACCAGCTCGCCCCATCCCCGGGAGGCATCGCCGGCGCCGGCGCGCTCGCCGGGCTGAAGCACCTGCGGCAGCACGATCTGCTCGGCGGCGTCCTCGTCGATGCGCAGCGCCCGGGCCAGCAGGTCGCGGCGGTACACGCCGCCGGCGGGATCGTAGTAGCCGGTGCCCGAGGCGTCGGAACGGTCCGTGGTGAGCTCCTCCAGCCGGGCGGCGCCGGAGAGCTTCCAGGTCAGCCAGTCGTGGGGGAGGGCGACGGCGGCCACGCGCCGCGCGTTCTCCGGCTCGGCGTCGGCCAGCCAGCGCAGCTTGGTCACCGTCAGCGAGGCCACCGGCACCGAGCCGGTCATCCGGGTCCACTCGGCCGCGCCGGTCGTGCCGCCGCCGAGCTCGGCGACCAGGTCCTCGGCGGCGTCGGCCGAGCGCGTGTCGTTCCACAGCAGCGCGTCGCGGATGACCTCGCCCTCGGCGTCGAGAGCGACCATGCCGTGCTGCTGGCCGCCGACGGCGGCAGCGGCGACGTCGCCCAGCCCGCCGGCCTCCTCGATCGCCCGCTGCAGCGCCTCCCACCAGGCGGAGGGTGCCACGGAGGTGCCGTCGGGGTGCTTGGCGGAGCCGGTGCGGACCAGCTCGCCGGTCTCGGCGTCGCGGATGACGACTTTGCAGGACTGGGTCGAGGAATCGATGCCGGCGACGAGCGTGGGCACTGCGGTCTCCTTGGTGCTGAGGCGGGTGTCGGGATCGGTGTCAGTCTAGAGGCAGAGGGTGACCTGCGGCACAGCAGGCCGCAGACACGTGCGGGGAAGTCGCCGGCGTCACGGGCGGTGCCTGATCCGACGCGGCGGCTTCCCCGCACGTCTCCCGTCGGCGGATCAGCCGATGAGGTGCTTCAGCGCCAGCTGGTTGAGCTGCACGAATCCGAAGTTCCGCTCGGCGGCCTGCTCCGGGTCGAAGTCCTCGTAGGCGGAACGGTCGGCCAGCAGGTCGCCGATCGACTCGCCCTCGGCCAGGGTGGACTCGCCGAGCTCGTAGATGCCGGCGGCCCGCATGGCCTCCTGGACCTCCGCGTCGGCGCGGTAGGCCTTCGCCTTCTCGGCGAGCATGGTGACCATCTCGATGTTGGCCTTCGCCGAGTCCCAGATGCCCTGCACGTGGTCGGTGCGGGCGGGCTTGTAGTCGAAGTGGTACCAGCCGTCGTAGCGCGGGCCGCCGCCGGGGAAGCCGTTGACCAGCAGGTCGATGGTGAAGAAGGCCGAGGTCAGGTCGCCGTGGCCGAAGACCAGGTCCTGGTCGTACTTGATCGAGCGCTGGCCGTTGAGGTCGATGTGGAACAGCTTGCCGGCCCACAGCGCCTGGGCGATGCCGTGGGTGAAGTTCAGCCCCGCCATCTGCTCATGGCCGGTCTCCGGGTTCAGTCCGACGATGTCACCGTGCTCGAGCTGGGCGATCATGCCCAGGGCATGACCGATCGTCGGCAGGAAGATGTCGCCGCGGGGCTCGTTCGGCTTCGGCTCCAGGCCGATGCGCAGGTCGTAGCCCTTCTCCTTGATGTAGGCGGCGACGGTGTCGAGGCCCTCGGCGTAGCGCTGGTGCGCGGCGTGCAGGTCCTTCGCGCCGTCGAACTCGGAGCCCTCGCGCCCGCCCCACATCACGAAGGTCTCGGCGCCGAACTCGGCGGCGCGGTCGACGTTGCGCAGCAGTTTGCGCAGGCCGAAGCGACGGATCGAGCGGTCGTTGGAGGTCAGCCCGCCGTCCTTGAAGACCGGGTGGCCGAAGGTGTTGGTGGTGACCATCTCGACGGTCAGCCCGACCTGTTCGGCGACCTCCTTGAACGTCGAGAAGTACTTCTCCCGCTCGGCGTCGTCGGTGCCGAAGGGGGCGACGTCGTCGTCATGGAAGGTGACGCCGTCGGCTCCGGCCTCCTTGAGCTGAGGCAGATACTCCCACGGCTCGAAGGCCGGTCGCGAGGCGGAGCCGAACTGGTCCTGGGCGGTCCAGCCGACGGTCCAGAGGCCGAACGAGAACTTGGGGGAGACGGCGTCGTGATGGGTCATGGAGGTCCTCCTTGGCAGAAGAATGCGGGGCGAGCGCATAGTGTGGAGCACAGGTGTGACTCGGCACTCATTTTGTTTCTAGATCGAACCTAAATCTTACGGGGGATAAGATCAAGTCCGTGACCGAATCGAGACCCGGCGACGCCGACGCTCAGCCGCCCGCCGGACCCGCGTCCGGGTCCGGGTCCGGGCGAGGGGCCGGAGCGCGCGCCGCCGACCAGGACGCCGCACGGAACGCCGCACGGAACGCAGCCCAGGATGCCGCCCCCGACGAGGCCCCGGACGAGGGCCGGGGAACGGGTCGGGGAGAGTCGCGCTCAGCCGGCGGGCGCGTCGTCGGCCCGGCCCCGATCGCCCGGCTGGGCCGTCGCGGCGCCGGCCGGGGGCTCAACGGCGGCGGGGACGACGTCCAGCCCGGTC
>NZ_AFRW01000119.1 GCF_000220985.1 Nesterenkonia sp. F | reverse complement strand
GAACAGCCGTCCAGCACGTCGGGCACCCACGCGCCCGGCGGCGAATCGCCGAGCAGGGCATCGTCGAGGACGGAGCCGTCCGAGCTGCGGCAGGGGTCGTCGGAGACGTCCATGACGGCATGCTATCGGGTTGCTCGCCGGAGGATCCCGGGCGACGCGGGACGGCGGGCCCGGCGACGTCGAAGGGGCCCTGACCACGGAGGACGCTTAGGATGGAGCCATGCCGACAGCGCGCCCCACCTCCTCCCGCCCGGACGCCGGCTCCGCCGCTCCGGTCTACTCGCGGCTCTTCCGCACGGTCTTCTCCCGGATGGACCCCGAGGACGCCCACCGGGTGGTGGTCGCGGGACTGCGGCTGGCGGACCGTCTCGGCGCCTCGGCCGCCGTCGAACGGCTCACCCGGCCGGCACCGAGTCTGCGGACCCGGGCGCTGGGCCGCGACTGGCCCTCGCCCTTCGGCCTGGCCGCCGGCTTCGACAAGGGAGCCGCGGCGGTGCTGCCGCTGGCGGCGCTGGGCTTCGGCCACATCGAGATCGGCACGGTCACCGCCCGGGCCCAGCCGGGGAACCCGCGACCGCGGCTGGCGCGGCTGACGGCTGATCGCGCACTGATCAACCGCATGGGCTTCAACAACGACGGCGCGGTCGAGGTGCGGCGCCGGCTGCAGGCGACGCGCCGGCGCGTCGAGCGGCTGCGTGCGGCCGGACGCCACGTGCCGGTCATCGGGGTGAACATCGGCAAGACCAAGGCCACCCCGCTGGAGGAGGCGGTGGAGGACTATCGATTCTCCGCCCGCGAGCTGGCCCCCTGGGCGGACTACCTGGTCGTCAACGTCTCCTCGCCCAACACGCCGGGCCTGCGGCAGCTCCAGGACATCGAGTCCCTGCGGCCGCTGCTGCAGGCGGTGCGCGAGGCCGCCGACGCGGCGATGGAGGATGCTCCCGGACACCGGGTGCCGCTGCTGGTGAAGATCGCCCCGGATCTCGCCGACGCCGACGTCGATGCGGTGGCGGACCTGGTCGCGGATCTGGGGCTCGACGGCGTGATCGCCGCCAACACGACGACCGCCCGCGAGGGACTGCGCACCTCCGCCGCGCAGGTGGAGGCGGCCGGCGCGGGCGGACTGAGCGGTCCGGTGCTGGCCGCCCGCGCCGAGGAGGTGCTGGTCCGCCTGCGGCGGCGCCTGCCGACGGGGGCCACGGTCGTCTCGGTCGGCGGCGTGGTCCACGCCGCCGACGTCGAGCGTCGTCTGCAGCTGGGCGCAGACCTGGTGCAGGGCTACAGCGCCTTCATCTACGAGGGGCCGCTGTGGGTCCGGCGGATCAATCGCGGGCTGGCCGCTCGGCGGCTCAGCTCGGGCGCTCGCCGCGCTTGACCTGCGGCTTCGGCAGGCGCAGGCGGCGGATCTGCAGCGTGCGCATGATCGCGTAGAAGCGGATGCCGCGCTCCGGCTCCCCGAACTTCTCCTCCACGCGGCGTCGTGCGGCGCGGGCGACGAAGAAGGCCTCGATGAGCACCACCAGCACCATCGCCCAGAGCACTCCGGACATCAGGATGCGCAGCTGCTCGGCGACGATCAGCGAGATGAACAGGAAGACGATCACCACGACGAGCATCCACTCGGCGATGCCGGTGCGCGCGTCGACCCAGTCGCGCACGAAGCGGCGCTGCGCCCCGCGGTCGCGCTCGGGGAGGTAGCGCTCGTCGCCGGTCTCCATCGCCTCGCGCTGCTTGGCGCGCAGCTCGCGCATCTTCTCGCGCTGGGCCTGCTTGGCCGCCTTCTTCTCCGCCGGGCTGCCGGCGACGAGCGGCTGCTTCCGCGCGGCCACCTGGTCGCGGCGCCTGGGGGTGGGGCGGCCCTTCGGCTGCGGCTTCCGGGGCGCGTCGGCCCCGTCGCCGGCCGCCGCGGCGTGGTGACCGGCGGCGTCGACGTCGCGGTCGCGGGCTTCCTGGTCGGTCTGCGTCTTCTGTCGTCTGAACACCCCGCCAGTGTAGCGGGAATGAACCTGAGCGCCGTCGGGTTGGTACGGTGAAGAGGACGGGCATGCGAGGTGTCCGACGCCTCGGGCGGTCCGGCCTCTCCGGTCGATCCGTCCGACCGCATCGTCCGGACCAGCACTGACCAGTTCTGCGCCGATCGTCGACTTCCGGCGAGGATCGGGACCGATCGGCATGACCAGCACTGACGTTCCTCACGAGAGAGGTGCACGCGATGAGCACGCCCACCCAGGAAGTTGCAGAGACCCCCGGCGCGGTCGAGGGCCGCCCCGTCCACCAGGTCGAGCTGACCGACGCGGCCGCCGAGAAGGTCGGCTCGCTGCTGGAGCAGGAGGGCCGTCAGGACCTGCGCCTGCGCGTCGCCGTGCAGCCCGGCGGCTGCTCGGGCCTGATCTACCAGCTGTACTTCGACGAGCGGGTGCTCGACGGCGACGCGCTGCGCTCCTTCCAGGGGGTGGAGGTCATCGTCGACAAGATGAGCGTGCCCTACCTCGAGGGCGCGACCATCGACTTCGAGGACTCGATCTCCAAGCAGGGCTTCACGATCGACAACCCCAACGCCGGAGGCTCCTGCGCCTGCGGCGACTCCTTCCACTGATCGTCGGCTGACTCCGCAGAAGGAGCGGGCAGGAGATCCTGCCCACATCCGGCCGATGCTGAGGCTCCGTCCGACCGGCCGTCACCGAGGTGGCGCGCCGGACGGGCGGAGCCTCTTCGCGTCCGGCCGCGCCGCGCCGCGCCGCGGCGCGGCCGGAGGACGACGGATGCGGCCGACGGGTTCGCCGTCGATCCAGGTCATCCCGGCTCCTCGGCGGTTCTCACCGTGTCACAGCGGACCGCCGGGGGCGGCGAACTACTACAGTTGGTAGTAATCTTGTGGTCGAAGCGTCCAAGGCCGTTCCGCGCCGCGGCTCGCCGGGTGCTGCCCAGCACTCGTCCGAGTCGACGGCCCTTCCCCGCCGAGGCGGGGGAGGGGCGGCCCCACCACGTGTCGAGCACGTTCGCACACCGAGGAAGAGGAAGGGCCGTCTGTGAGTTCGGAGAGACGAACCGGCAGCCGAGGCCAGCGCGCAGTCAAGGGCATCGCACTGGCCAGCGCGGCGGCACTGGTGCTGACGGGTTGTTCGGAGCAGGTCCAGCGCGGCTGGCTGCCCGGCAGCCGAGAGACCACCAGCAACACTGCTGAACTGACCGATCTGTGGGTCAACTCCTGGATCGCCGCTCTGGCGGTGGGTCTGCTGACCTGGGGGCTCATGCTCTGGTGCATGGTGGTCTACCGTCGCCGGAAGGGCGATTCCGGCTACCCGCGCCAGCTGGCGTACAACATCCCGCTGGAGATCATGTACACGATCGTGCCGCTGGTCATGGTCGGGGTGCTCTTCTTCTACACCGACCAGGTGCAGCGCTCGGTCGACTCCGACGAGGAGGAACCCTCGCTCGTCGTCGACGTCCGCGGCAAGCAGTGGTCCTGGGACTTCAACTACGAGTACGACGGCGAGCAGCGCTACTCGGTCGGCGTCCAGGGCCAGCTCGACGGCGAGTCGGGCTCGCAGGAGGAGCTGCCGACCCTGTACCTGCCGGTCGACGAGCCGGTGGAGTTCCAGCTGAACTCCCGCGACGTGGTCCACTCGTTCTGGATCCCGGCGTTCCTGCAGAAGCGGGACATGGTGCCCGGGCGGACCAACGAGATCCACCTGACTCCGCAGGAGGTCGGCAGCTTCGACGGCAAGTGCGCCGAGCTCTGCGGCGAGTACCACTCGGAGATGCTGTTCAACGTGGAGGTCGTCGAGGAGGACGAGTTCCGCGAGTACCTGCAGACGCTGCCCGAGGGGCACCTCGGCGACGAGTACGACCGCAACACCAACCGTCACGACGACGTGACCGCGACCGAGGGGGACTGAGCGTGGCGACCTACGAGTACAGCGCCGACGACGCGCGCGAGATCGCGCCGGTCGTCCCGCGCTCCAAGGGGCAGATCGTCGTCAGCTGGTTGTCGACGACCGACCACAAGATCATCGGGTACATGTACCTGATCGCCTCCTTCCTGTTCTTCTGCATCGGCGGCGTCATGGCGCTGCTCATCCGCGCCGAGCTCTTCGAGCCGGGCATGCAGCTGCTGGAGACGAAGGAGCAGTACAACCAGCTGTTCACCATGCACGGCACGGTGATGCTGCTGATGTTCGCGACGCCGCTGTTCTCCGGCTTCGCCAATGTGGTGATGCCGCTGCAGATCGGCGCCCCCGACGTCTCCTTCCCCCGGCTGAACGCGCTGGCCTTCTGGTTCTTCCTGTTCGGCTCGCTGATCGCCGTCGCGGGCTTCCTGACCCCGCAGGGCGCGGCGTCCTTCGGCTGGTTCGCCTATGCGCCGCTGGCCGACACCACGTATTCACCGGGGGTCGGGGGAGACCTGTGGGTCTTCGGACTCGCGCTCTCGGGCTTCGGCACGATCATGGGCGGCGTCAACTTCATCACCACGATCATCTCCATGCGTGCTCCCGGCATGACGATGTGGCGGATGCCGATCTTCACCTGGAACACGCTCATCACCGCGATCCTGATCCTGATGGCGTTCCCGCCGCTGGCGGCGGCCCTGTTCGGGCTCGGTCTGGACCGGCGCTTCGGCGGCCACATCTTCGACCCGGAGTCCGGCGGCGCCATCCTCTGGCAGCACCTCTTCTGGTTCTTCGGGCACCCCGAGGTCTACATCATCGCACTGCCGTTCTTCGGCATCATCTCCGAGATCCTGCCGGTGTTCAGCCGCAAGCCGATCTTCGGCTACAAGGGTCTGGTCTACGCGACCATCAGCATCGCCGCCCTCTCGGTGACCGTGTGGGCGCACCACATGTACGTCACCGGTGCCGTCATGCTGCCCTTCTTCGCCCTGATGACGATGCTCATCGCAGTGCCCACCGGGGTGAAGTTCTTCAACTGGATCGGCACGATGTGGCGGGGGTCGATCACCTTCGAGACGCCGATGCTGTGGAGCCTCGGTTTCCTGGTGACCTTCCTCTTCGGCGGTCTGACCGGCATCATCCTCGCGGCTCCGCCGCTGGACTTCCACCTCTCGGACAGCTACTTCGTCGTCGCCCACTTCCACTACGTGGTCTTCGGCACCGTGGTCTTCGCGATGTTCGCCGGCTTCTACTTCTGGTGGCCGAAGTGGACGGGCAAGATGCTCAACGAGCGGCTCGGCAAGATCAACTTCTGGATGCTGTTCGTCGGCTTCCACGGCACCTTCATGATCCAGCACTGGCTGGGCGTGATGGGAATGCCGCGGCGCTATGCCGACTACATGCCCGAGGACGGGTTCACCGCGATGAACCAGTTCTCCTCGGTCTTCGCCATGATCCTGGGCGCTTCGCTGATCCCGTTCTTCTGGAACGTCTGGATCACGCACCGGAAGGGCAAGAAGGTCCTCGTCGACGACCCGTGGGGCTTCGGCGCCTCGCTCGAGTGGGCCACCTCCTGCCCGCCGCCGCGCCACAACTTCTACTCGCTGCCGCGCATCCGGTCGGAGCGCCCGGCTCTGGACCTGCACCACCCGGAGCTCTCCGACCGGCACAGTGAGCTGTCCCCGGCCGGCTCGGTGTTCGGCCCGGCCGATCAGAAGGACAAGGAAGGCATCTGATGAAGATCAACGCGACCCTCTTCGGCTCCCTGGGCGTCTTCGTCCTGGTGGTGGCCTTCGTCTACGGCTTCGTGACCGGCTTCGAGGAGCTGGCGGGCTTCCCGCTGCTGCTGCTCACCGCCGGGCTGGGCTTCATGCTGTGGTTCTATCTGCGGCTGACGGCCAAGCACCACCCGGTGATGGACGGCGACAACCCGGAGGGCGAGATCCATGAGCAGGCCGGCGTCTACGGGGACTTCGCGCCGTGGAGCTGGTGGCCGCTGGGGCTGGGCTTCTCCAGCGCCATGGTGTTCTTCGGCGTGGCCATCGGCTGGTGGTTCTTCTTCCTCGGCTGCATCCCGGCGCTGTTCTTCGTCACCGGCTGGGTGATGGAGTACAACCGCAAACGGTACGCCCACTGAGCGGCGTCGCCGCCCGCGTCCGGCAGGACGCATCTCACACGACGGCGGGCCCGTCGCGGACACGCTCCGCGGCGGGCCCGCCGTCGTGTGCGCGATAGAATCATGCGCATGAGCATCCGCCCCATCACCATCCACGGCGAGCCGGTGCTGCATCGTCGTGCCGCCGAGGTCAGCGTCGTCGACGAGGAGATCCGCACCCTGTCGAGGACATGTACGAGACCATGGACGCCGCCCACGGGGTGGGTCTGGCCGCCCCGCAGGTGGGGTGGGGCTGCGCATCTTCACCTACACGTATCCGCCGGCCGGTCCCGGGCTGCCTGCCCGCGGCGTCTTCATCAATCCGCGGCTGCGGCTGATCGGCCGGGTCTCGCAGGAGGAGCCCGACCGCGACGAGGAGAGCGAGGGCTGCCTCTCCGTCCCCGGCTGCGACTTCCCGCTGAAGCGCAGTCACCACGTCGAGATCAGCGGTCTCGACGCCGACGGCGAGGAGGTGACCTTCGAGGCCACCGGCTGGTTCGCCCGGATCCTGCAGCACGAGTACGACCACCTCGACGGCCGGCTCTACGTCGACCGGCTCAACTCCCGCTGGTCGCGGCGTTGGAAGAAGACGCTGAAGAGGGAAGGATGGACGGTGCCGGGCAACACCTGGACGCCGGGCGTCGACCGGGATCCCTTCGGGCACGACGACTCCGACGAGGAGCGTGACGAGCCGCGCGCCGCGCAGCACGACGGCGCTCCGGGATCCGTCGCGCACCACGGCGTCGACGTCGGTCCGCGCGAGGCCGACTGAGGCGCCTGCATCCTCCTGATCGCCGGAGAGCAGGACGCACGTCCCCGCGGCCGCGCGCAGCGCCGCCGGCGGCCTCAGGGCGGTCCGGGGGCGACCTCAGGGGTCAGGCGCGGCCGGAGGTCGTGTAGTCCACCCAGCGGCGCAGCACCGAGGCGGCGGCGCCGTCGTCGATCGAGGCGGCCGCCCGCGCCATGTTGGTCCGGAGCCGATCAGGCAGCGGGGCGTCGTGGTCCTCGTCCAGGGCGGTGAGTCCCGCGGCGGCGTTGAGCAGCACCGCCTCGCGCACCGGGCCCGACTCGCCGGCGAGGACCGAACGCACCAGCGCGGCGTTCTGCGCGCCGTCGCCGCCGGCCAGCGCATCCACCGGCTGACGGCTCAGTCCGAACTGCTCCGGGGAGATCTCGTGGTGGGCCACCCGGCCGTCGCGGACCTCCCACAGGTCGGTGGCCGCGGAGGTGGTGATCTTGTCGCGTCCGTCGCGGCCGCGGAAGACCATGCCGCGGGTGCCGCGGGCGGCCAGCACCTCGGCCATCCGCGGGGCGAGCCGTTCGTGGGCGCAGCCCAACGCCTGGGCGGTGACTCGGGCGGGATTGGTCAGCGGTCCGAGGAAGTTGAAGATGGTGCGCACGCCCAGCTGACGGCGCACCGGGCCGACGTGGCGCATGGCCGGGTGGACCGATCCGGCGAAGAGGAACGTGATGCCGACCTCGTCGACGGCGCCGGCGATGGTCTCGGCGGCGGGGGAGAGGTCGACGCCCAGCGCCTCGATGACGTCGGCGGCGCCGGCGGTGGTGGAGGCTCCCCGGTTGCCGTGCTTGACCACCCGTGCTCCGGCTCCGACGGCCACGAGCGAGGACATCGTCGAGATGTTCACCGTGCCGAGACGGTCGCCGCCGGTGCCCACGATGTCCAGCGTCGGACCGGGGACCGGCACCGGAACGGCCTTGTCCAGCATCGTGGCGCTGAGGCCCACGAGCTCTTCCGCGGTCTCGCCCTTGGCGCGCATCGCGATCAGGAAGGCCGCGACCTCGCTGTCGGCGAGCTCGCCGCTCATCAGGCGGTCCATCGCCCAGGCGGCGGTCGGCGTGCTGAGATCGCGGTCGGCGAGCAGCGTCTCGAGCAGCTCGGGCCAGCCGCCCGGCAGCTGCTCGGGACGGGGCGTCGGCGACTCGTCGGGGAACGGGGTGGTCTCGGCTGGGTCACTCACGCCGCCAGGATATCCCGCAGGGCCGCAGCCGTCGGTCCCCGTGTCGTCGGAAGGCTCCCTGCGGCACCCGGAGGAGGCCCGTCCCGACCCCCGTCCGGGCCCTCCGCGCGGCCCGTTGTTCGACATATCGTAGAAATTTAGGTCACATTCACGGATCCGGCCGGCGCCGCGCTCCCCGATGCTGGCGGGGGATCGTCGTGCTGACGTGGAATCGGAGGGCCGCCACGCGCCTGCGAGAGATGGCGAAGAGCGCCGCATTCAGGCCATAATGTCTCCGTGACGTCTGCAACCCAAGCCCCCAATGTCCCGGCGCGCACTCTGCCCAATCGGCCGAACATGGTCTCGGTGGGCACCATCGTCTGGCTCACCAGCGAGCTGATGTTCTTCGCCGGCCTGTTCGCGATGTTCTTCACGCTGCGGTCCTCGCGGGCCGAGATGTGGTCCGAGTACAGCGCAGAGCTCGACCTGCGACTCGCGACGCTGATCACCGTGATCCTGGTGGCCAGCTCGGTGACCGCGCAGTTCGGCGTGTTCGCCGCCGAACGCCATCAGCCCCGCCGCACCGGCTCGCTGCTGAACGTCAAGGGCTGGGGGATGGTCGAGTGGTACATCCTGTCGTTCCTCATGGGCGCGGTCTTCATCGCCGGGCAGTCCTTCGAGTTCGCCGAGCTGGTCCACCACGGGGTGACGATCCAGACGAACTCCTTCGGCTCCGCCTTCTACATCACCACCGGCTTCCACGGTCTGCACGTGATCGGCGGTCTCGTGGCGTTCTGCTACGTGATCGCCCGGGCGTACTTCAGCGTGAAGTTCACCCATAAGGAGGCCAGTGCGGCGGTCGTCATCTCGTACTACTGGCACTTCGTCGACGTCGTGTGGATCGCCCTGTTCGGCGTCGTCTACATCCTGCCGACCGTCATCTAGCGCGCACCCGCCGGAGACGGCGCCGGCAGGCGATCGACATCCGTCCACTCGACCGCGCTCCGCGGGCGGAGCGCAGGTCCCGCACCGAGAAGTTAGGACACGGCACGTGAAGGCACTCTCACAGAAGCGTCGCCACCCGTTCGCCGGCGTGGCACTGCTCCTCCTGGGTCTGTTGGTGACCGGAGGTCTGTATGCCGCCGCCACCACCATCAACGAGGCGCAGGCCAGCAGCGAGACCCAGGAGTACTCCGCCTCGGACATCGACGAGGGGGAGAAGCTCTTCGCGGCCAACTGCGCGAGCTGCCACGGGATCAACGCCGAGGGGACCGACGACGCTCCCTCGTTGATCGGCGTCGGCGCGGCCTCGGTGGACTTCCAGGTCGGCACCGGCCGCATGCCCATGCAGATGCAGGGACCGCAGGCGCAGCGGAAGCCGGCCCAGTTCAACGACGAGCAGACCCAGCAGCTGGCCGCCTACGTGGCCTCTCTGGGCGCCGGCCCGTCGGTGCCGGGGGAGGAGCACCTCGACGCAGAGGAGGGCGACGCCACCCGCGGCGGCGAGCTGTTCCGCATCAACTGCGCGATGTGCCACAACGCCGCGGCCGCCGGCGGTGCGCTCACCGAGGGCAAGTTCGCCCCCTCGCTCCACGGCGTCGAGGAGAAGCACATCTACGAGGCCATGCTGATCGGCCCGCAGAACATGCCGGTGTTCAACGACGCGAACATCCCCCCGGAGGACAAGCAGGACATCATCGCCTTCCTGAAGACCTACGAGTCGCAGGGCACGCCCGGGGGCTTCGCGCTCGGCTCTCTCGGACCGGTGTCGGAGGGGCTGTTCGTCTGGAGCGGCGGTCTGGCGCTGCTCATCGGCGCCATGGTCTGGCTGACCTCCCGGTCCTCCTGATCTCCGCCCGGCGGTGAGCATCAGCACCGCGCACACGCACCCAGCACACGATCACTCAAGCAAAGGACGAGAACCATATGGGCGAGCACGGTAACGGCGACCCGAGGGATTCGGGCGCCGTCATCAATGCCGGTGACGGGGAGTCGGGGCAGTACGCCGTCGACGACCCCGGACTGCCCCCGCACCGCCCGCGGCTGGCAGACGAGGACGAGAAGACCGCGAAGCGCTCGGAGCGTCAGGTCGCGGTGCTGTTCCTCGTCTCGATCATCGGCACCGTGATCTTCTTCATCGGCTACTTCGTCGTGGGCCACACCGCCGATCTCCACGAGGTGCGGCTGCAGAACACGCTGCTCGGCCTGGGCGTGGCCTTCGCCATGCTGGGCATCGGGCTGGGCGTGGTGCACTGGGCGAAGACGCTGATGCCCGACCACGAGCTGGTCGAGGCCCGCAAGCCGCTGCGCACCGAGGAGCAGCGGCAGGAGGCCGAGCAGATCGTCGGGGACGTGCTGGAGGAGTCCGGGATCAAGCGGCGTCCGCTGATCCGCAACACGCTCATCGGTGCTGCCGTGCTGGCCCCGCTGCCCGCCGTCGTGCTCTTCCGTGACCTCGACCTCTCCGAGGACTTCGGCCCGGAGCGCATGCGGCACACCATCTGGGACGAGGGCGTCCGCCTGGTCCGCGACCCCACCGGCACGCCGGTGCGCGCGGCCGATCTGACCGTCGGCTCGGCCATGCACATCGTGCCGGAGACGCTGCTGGACATCACCGACCACGGAGAGAAGCTCGCCGAGAAGGCCAAGTCCGTGGTGCTGCTGATCCGCATGGATCCGGAGGAGATCCAGACGGTCTCGGAGGGCCGTGAGGACTGGACCTATGAGGGCATCATCGCCGCGTCGAAGGTCTGCACGCACGTCGGCTGCCCGGTGGCGCTGTACGAGCGGCACACCCACCACCTGCTGTGCCCCTGCCATCAGTCGACCTTCGACGCCGCCAACGAGTTCGAGGTGATCTTCGGCCCGGCCGGCCGCCCGCTGCCGCAGCTGCCGATCGCCGTCGACGACGAGGGCTACCTCGTGGCGCGCAGCGACTTCACCGAACCCGTCGGCCCGAGCTACTGGGAGCGTGGCAACGCATGAGCACTCACGAATCCGACTCCACGGCGGCCGGAGCGGCGGCCTTCCAGCCGGAGACCCGCACGGGGCGCATCGCCGACTACGTCGACCAGCGCGTGGGCGGCACGAACATGGTCCGTGAGTTCGGGCGGAAGATCTTCCCGGACCACTGGACGTTCATGTTCGGCGAGGTGGCGCTGTACAGCTTCGTCATCCTGATCATCTCCGGCATCTTCCTGACCTTCTGGTTCGACCCGTCCATGGCGACGGTCGAGTACGAGGGCAAGTACGCGCCGATGAACGGCATGGAGATGTCGGCGGCCTACGCCTCGGCGCTGGACATCTCCTTCGACGTGCGCGGCGGGCTGTTCATGCGCCAGATCCATCACTGGGCCGCGCTGGTCTTCGTGATGGCGATGTCGGTGCACATGCTCCGGGTGTTCTTCACCGGCGCCTTCCGCAAGCCGCGCGAGCTTAACTGGGTCGTCGGCTGCGCGCTGCTGATCCTGGGCCTGGGCGCCGGCTTCACCGGCTACTCGCTGCCCGACGAGGTGCTCTCCGGCAACGGTCTGCGCATCATCGACGGCATCATGAAGGCGCTGCCGGTGGTCGGCACCTACCTGTCCTTCTTCCTCTTCGGCGGCGAGTTCCCCGGCGAGGCGGTCATCCCGCGGCTCTACGTGCTGCACATCCTCATCATCCCGGGACTGATCCTGGCGCTGGTGGTCGTCCATCTGTTCATGGTCGTGCTGCACAAGCACACGCAGTACCCGGGTCCGGGCCGGACCGAGCGCAACGTGGTCGGCTACCCGGTGGGTCCCGTCTATGCGGCGAAGGCCGGCGGCTTCTTCTTCATCGTCTTCGGCATCCTGGCGCTGATCGCGGGCACCTTCCAGATCAACGCGCTGTGGAACTACGGGCCGTACGATCCCTCGCCGGTGCAGGCCGGCGCTCAGCCCGACTGGTATATCGGTCCCTTCGAGGGCGTGCTGCGCATGATGCCCGGGTGGATCGGGGACATCCCGCTGGAGTTCGTGATCCCGACCCCGTGGGGCGGCAACACTGTCGCCACTCCGGTGCTGGTGCCGCTGATCCCGATCGCGGTGCTGTTCGCCGGCATGTTCCTCTGGCCCTGGATCGAGGCATGGATCAGCGGCGACAAGCGCGATCACCACATCCTGGACCGTCCGCGCAACGCCCCGGCCCGGACCGCCTTCGGCACCGCGACGGTGACCTTCTACTGCATCCTGTGGGGGATGGGCGCGAACGACCTGATCGCCACGCATTTCCACCTCTCGCTGAACGACATCACCTATTGGTCGCGGGTGCTGATCTTCGTGGGTCCGGTGATCGCGTTCATCCTCACCAAGCGGATCTGCCTCGCGCTGCAGCGCAAGGATCGCGATACGGTGCTGCACGGGCACGAAGCCGGCGTCATCGAGATGAAGCCGCACGGCGAGTTCACCGAGCGGCACCGGCGGCCGAACGACTATGAGCTCTACACGCTGGTGGCCTTCGAGTCGCCGGAGCCCTCGGGCCCGGTGCCGAATGCGAAGGGCAAGGTCACCCGCACCGAGAAGCTGAGAGCTCGACTGAATCGCTGGTTCTACGAGGACCGGGTGGCCCCGGTGTCCCGCCGGGAGTACCTCGAGGCGCTGGAGCACGACCACCACGACGGTCATGAGGACGGCGGTCTCGAGGCCCGCGAGCAGCAGCAGATCGGCTCCGGCCACCACTGATCGACCGGTGCTGATCCGCCGCCGGCGGGTGCTCGAACGGGCCCGGCCCCTCCATGGAGGGGCCGGGCCCGTTCGTCGTGTGAGGTCGGGGGCTCGGCACGGAGCGGCTGCTCGGGTCCCTCAGCGTCGACGCATCGGGGGAACGCTCAGCGCTGTCCGCGCACGATCGCACGCAGTCGTTCCAACCGGTCGGCGACGGCCCGTTCCTGGCCGTTGCCGCTGGGCCGGTAGTAGTCGACGCCGACCAGTTCGTCGGGCGGATACTGCTGCGGCACCACATGGTGCGGGCCGTCGTGGGCGTAGGCGTACTCGGCCCCGTGCCCCATGCGCGCCGCGCCGGCGTAGTGGGCGTCGCGCAGATGGGGCGGCACGGTGCCGGTCCGTCCGGCCTTCACATCGGCGATGGCGGCGTCGAGCGCCTGATAGGAGGCGTTCGACTTCGGGGCGGTGGCGATGTGCACCGTCGCCTCGGCGAGCAGGATGCGCGCCTCGGGCATGCCG
Organism: Nesterenkonia sp. F; assembly: GCF_000220985.1. Taxonomy (GTDB): domain Bacteria; phylum Actinomycetota; class Actinomycetes; order Actinomycetales; family Micrococcaceae; genus Nesterenkonia. The sequence continues at coordinate 28,788 of NZ_AFRW01000119.1, read as the reverse complement.
ATGAGCTGCACGGACTGGGCGGCGGCCACGGCCGTCTGCAGAGCGGTGGGGTCGGCCATCCCGACCTCCTCGCCGGCGGCGATCACCAGGCGCCGGGCGATGAACCGGGGATCCTCGCCGGCGACGATCATCCGGGCCAGCCAGTGCAGCGCGGCGTCGGGGTCGGAGCCGCGCAGCGACTTGATGAACGCCGAGATGATGTCGTAGTGCTGATCACCGTCGCGGTCATAGCGCTGCACGGCATGGTCCATGGCCTGCTCGGCGTCGGCGGCGGTGATCACGCCGGCGTCCTCGGCGCCCTCGTCGCGCCCTGCGGCGACGGCGGCCGCGGCCTCCAGCGTGGTCAGCACCCGCCGGGCGTCGCCGCCGGACATCCGCAGGATATGGCCGCGCGCCTCGTCCTCGAGGGCCAGCGTGCCGTCCAGCCCGCGCGGTTCGCTCAGCGCCCGATCGAGCAGTCCGCCGAGGTCATCCTCGGTCAGCGGCTGCAGGGTGAGCATCAGCGAGCGGGAGAGCAGCGGCGAGATGATGGAGAAGGAGGGGTTCTCCGTGGTCGCGGCGACCAGGATGATCCATCCGTTCTCCACGCCGGGCAGCAGCGCATCCTGCTGCGCCTTGTTGAAGCGGTGGATCTCGTCCAGGAAGAGCACCGTGGTCACGCCGCGCAGATCGCGGTCGTCCAGGGCCTGATCCATGACTCTGCGGACGTCCTTGACCCCGGCGCGGATCGCGGAGAGCTCGACGAAGCGGCGCGTGTCCCCGCGGGCGATGACGTGGGCGATGGTCGTCTTGCCGGTGCCCGGCGGCCCGTAGAGGATGACCGACGCCGGACCTGCCGGACCCCGCGAGCCCTCGGCGAGCACGTGCAGCGGCGAGCCGGGCTCGAGCAGATGCTGCTGGCCGACGATCTCGTCCAGGGAGCGGGGGCGCATGCGCACCGCCAGCGGCGTGTGGCGTCCGGTTCCGGACGCCCGGGCCGCGCCGTCGTCGGACTGTGCGCTGGAGAACAGGTCCCCGCCGAGCTGATCGGTCACCCTCGCCTCCTCGCCTCCTCGCAGCCATCGTCGGACGGATCCGCCCCGACTCTATCGCGCCGGAGCCGGCGGCCGCGTCACGGCGAGGTCGGGGGCGTGCGCGGCGGCCCGTGCCAGAATATGGAGCATGCGTGCTGTCATCCAACGCGTCTCCCGCGCCCATGTCCGGCTGACCGGCGACGACGACCCCCGGGCGACGGCGAACGGCTTCGACGGCCGAGGGCTGGTGGTGCTGCTCGGCGTCGCCCACCAGGACACCGCCGAGGAGGCCGAGCTGCTGGCCGACAAGGTCTTCCGGCTGCGGGTCCTGGCGGGGGAGCGGTCCTGCGAGCAGGCCGGTGCTCCCCTGCTGGTGGTCAGTCAGTTCACGCTGCACGGCGACGTCCGCCGCGGTCGCCGACCCTCGTGGAGCCGTGCTGCCCCCGGCCCGGTCAGCGAGCCGCTCTACGAGACCTTCGTCTCCGCGCTGCGCCGCCTCGGCGCCCGGGTGCACACCGGAAGCTTCGGCGCAGACATGGAGATCGACATGGTCAACGACGGACCGGTGACGCTCGTCGTCGACACCGAGGAGCTCCGCGGCCCTCGGCGGGAGTGAGTCCCGACGGTGCGAGGCCCCGGAGGTGCGAGAGGGCGCGGGCTCGCGGCACGCGCCCTCTCACGAGGTCCTCCGGCATCGGTCTCGCCGACGCCGGCGCAGCGTCTCAGGACTCGTCGACCGGCTGCTTCGCCTCCTGCACGCCTTCGGCCGTCGCCGGCTCCCGCGTCGCGTCGACGCCGGCCTCCTTGCGCTGCTGGGCGGTGATCGGCGCCGGTGCGGCGGTCAGCGGGTCGAATCCGCCCCCGGACTTCGGGAAGGCGATGACCTCGCGGATCGACTCCTCGCCGGCCAGCAGAGCGACCACGCGGTCCCAGCCGAAGGCGATGCCGCCGTGCGGCGGGGCGCCGAACTGGAAGGCGTCGAGCAGGAAGCCGAACTTCTCGCGGGCCTCCTCCTCGCCGATGCCCATGACCTCGAAGATCCGCTCCTGCACGTCCTGACGGTGGACACGCAGCGAGCCGCCGGCGATCTCGTTGCCGTTGCAGACCAGGTCGTAGGCATTGGCCAGGGCAGCACCGGGGTCGGTGTCGAAGCTGTCGGCGAACTCCGGCTTCGGCGCGGTGAAGGCGTGGTGGACGGCAGTCCAGGCGCCCGAGCCCACGGCGACGTCGCCGGCGGCGGTCGCCTCGTCGGTCGGCTCGAACATCGGCGCGTCGACGACCCAGACGAAGGACCAGGCGTCGTGGTCGATGAGACCGACGGTCTCGGCGATCTCCACGCGGGCCGCACCCAGCAGACCGCGGGAGGCCGAGGCCTCGCCGGCGCCGAAGAAGATGCAGTCGCCGGGGTTCGCGCCCACGGCCTCGGCCAGGCCGGCCTTCTCGGTCTCCGAGATGTTCTTGGCCACCGGACCGGAGAGCTCGCCGTCCTCGCCGACCAGCACATAGGCGAGACCCTTGGCGCCGCGCTGCTTGGCCCACTCCTGCCAGGCGTCCAGCATCCGCCGCGGCTGGGAGGCGCCGCCGGGCATGACGACGGCGCCGACGTAGGGGGCCTGGAAGACGCGGAAGGGCGTCTCGGCGAAGTACTCGGTCAGCTCGGTCAGCTCCAGCCCGAAGCGCAGATCCGGCTTGTCGGTGCCGTAGCGGGCCATCGCCTCGCGGTAGGTGATGTGCGGGATCGGGGCGTCGATCTCCACGTCGATCAGCGCCCAGAGCCGGCGGACCAGCTCCTCGGAGAGTGAGATGACGTCGTCCTGCTCGACGAAGCTGGCCTCGATGTCCAGCTGGGTGAACTCCGGCTGCCGGTCGGCGCGGAAGTCCTCGTCCCGGTAGCAGCGGGCGATCTGGTAGTAGCGTTCGAAGCCGCCGACCTGCAGCAGCTGCTTGAACAGCTGCGGCGACTGCGGCAGCGCGTACCAGGAGCCCGGCGCCAGGCGGGCCGGCACCAGGAAGTCCCGGGCGCCCTCGGGCGTCGAGCGGGTCAGCGTCGGAGTCTCGATCTCGGTGAACCGTTCGGAGTGCAGCAGCTCGCGGGCGACGCGATTGGCCTCCGAGCGCAGCCGCAGCGCCCGCTGCGGGCCCTCGCGGCGCAGGTCCAGGTAGCGGTGGCGCAGCCGCGCCTCCTCACCGACCTCCTGGTGCGCGTCCATCTGGAAGGGCAGCGGGGCCGCGCTGTTCAGCACCGTCACGGAGGAGGCGATCACCTCGACCTCGCCGGAGGCCAGGTGCGGGTTCTCGTTGCCCTCCGGTCGCCGCTCGACGGTGCCGGTGACCTGCAGGACGAACTCATTGCGCAGCGGCGCGAAGTCCTCCTCCTCGCGGACGACGACCTGCACCACGCCGGAGGCGTCGCGCAGGTCGAGGAAGGCCACGCCGCCGTGGTCGCGGCGACGGGCCACCCAGCCCACCAGGGTCACGGTCTCGGAGATGTGTGCGGCGTTCACGTCGCCGTTGTGCAGTGTGCGGAGCACGTCGTCCTTCCTTCAGGCCCTCCGGCGGTCGCGGAGTCGGCCGGTCGCATCGGCTGGTCGGAGCCCGGATCGGCTCAGCTCTCCGGGGGGGGGGAGGCGGTCGTCCGGATGATTCTGTCACTGGCGGGTCGGCCGGGTCGCGGGCGTCGGCCCGCGGCGCCCGGAGGGCGACTCCGCGATCACTCGACGGGCACCACGCGGGGGGCGGCGTCCTCGAGCGGCGGAGTCCATGTCTGCGGATCGGCGGGGGTCTGCTCGCCGGAGCGGATGTCCTTGACCTCGTGGTTCCCCTCGGCGTCGGTGAACCAGACGAAGGGGATGCCGCGCCGGTCGGCGTGGCGGATCTGCTTGCCGAACTTCTCCGCGGTCAGCGCGACCTCGACGGCGATGCCGCGGGCGCGCAGCGTGTCGGCCACGTCCTGGGCCGCGCCCCACTCCTCGTCGGTGCGCAGGGTCATGTAGACCGCGCTGGGCACCGAGCGGGTGGCGGTGACGTCCTTGAGGATCTGGGAGACCAGCCGCGTCACGCCGATGGAGAGCCCCACGCCGGGGAAGCTGCGCTTCCCCGTCGAGGCCAGCGACTCGTAGCGGCCGCCCGAGCAGATCGAGCCCAGCGACTCGCGGCCGACCAGCACGGTCTCGCAGACCGTGCCGGTGTAGTAGTCCAGTCCGCGGGCGATGGACAGGTCGGCGACGACGCGGCCGGGCACTCGGCGCTCCAGCTCGCCGACGACCTCGGTCAGCTCGGCCAGGCCCTCCTCCAGCAGCTCGTGCTCGCCGCCCAGGGCGCGGACCTGCTCGACGAAGGAGGTGTCGTCAGTGCGGATCTCGGCCAGCTTCAGCGCCGCGTCGGCCTGCTCCCGGGTGGCCCCGGCGGTCTCGGACAGTTCGGCGGCGACCTTCTCCGGCCCGATCTTCTCCAGCTTGTCGATCGCCCGCAGCACCGCGGCGGTGTCCTCCAGGCCGATGGAGCGGTAGAAGCCCTCGGAGAGCTTGCGGTTGTTCAGCCGGAGGCGGAAGTCGCCGATGGGCAGCCGCTCCAGCGCACGGGCCATGACCACGACCATCTCGACGTCGCTGCGGAACGGCAGCGCACCGTCGCCGACGATGTCGATGTCGGCCTGGGTGAACTCGCGGTAACGCCCCTCCTGGGGCCGCTCGCCGCGCCAGACCTTCTGCATCTGGTACCGGCGGAAGGGGAAGGCCAGGTGCCCGGCGTTCTCCACCACATAGCGGGCGAAGGGCACGGTCAGGTCGAAGTGGAGCGCCAGCCGGGCGTCCTTGGCGGAGGACTCGTCGTCCTGCAGCCGGGAGATGCCGTAGATCTCCTTGTCGATCTCGCCCTTCTGGAGCAGCGTGTCGATGGTCTCGACCGCGCGCGCCTCCACGGAGGCGAACCCATGGGCCTCGAAGACCTCCCGCAGCGTGTCGAGCACATGCAGCTCCACGAGGCGCTCGTCGGGAAGCCACTCGGTGAAGCCGGACAGGGAGGTCGAACGTGCCATGGAGGGTGCGCGCTCCTCGTGATCGTGGGGATGGTGCGGGCGGCGTGTCGCGGCGTCGTCGCGGCGCCGGGACGAGCCCGGACCGCGGTCCGGGGGCCGCAGGACATCATACCGGCCGTCGAGGGCGCGCGGTGAGCTGGGCGCAGGCCGGTGTGGGCTCGGGCCCGGCTCGGCGTCAGCTCGGGGTCGGAGGCCAGGTCGGCCCGCGTCGTCGGTCTGCGTCGTCGGTCCGTGGCGCTCGACGCGGCTGAGGTGCAGCTCACCGTCGGCGAGTGCGGGCCGGTAGGCTGGTGGACATGAGTCCCGCAGTGAAACCCGGTCACCACGAGACGTCGTTGGAGCAGGCGCGTCAGCTTGCCCGCGTCGACGACGAAGGACATGTCTACGCCCTCGCCGCCGGACGACCGGAGCGACGGTCGGTCGAGGCGGCAGGCTCCGCGGCGGACGCCGAGCGGACGGCGGTCGGCGACGGCGCGCACGAAGCCACGGCCGCATCGTCGGCGGAGAGTTCCGCGAGCTCTCCGGGATATGTGGGTCAGTACCCCGAGGCGACCGCCGACGAGGCGCTGCTGTACTTCTCCCGGAAGTTCGACGACCTCTACGATCGGGCGCTGCTGCTGAAGGCCCGGGTGGAGTCCGCCGCCGACGGCGCCAAGTCCCTGCGCGAGAGCGTGCAGGCTCTGCGTCACGAGCTGGAGTCGGGGCCGTGGGTCGGCGACGTCGCCGCACTGGGCGGAGTGCTGGACGAGATCGCCTCCGGCGTGGACGGGCTCGCCGAGCAGGAGAAGGCCGAGGCCGAGGCCGCCGTGGACGCCCACCTGGCCGTGCGCGAGGAGATCGTCGCCGAGGCCGAGCGGCTGGCCGCGGCCGATCCGGACCAGCAGCACTGGAAGACTGCCCAGCAGCGTATGCAGGAGCTCTTCGACGCCTGGAAGGCCGAGCAGAAGAAGCCGCCGCGGATCACCAAGGCCCAGGAGGACCCCTACTGGAAGCGATTCCGCGCGGCCCGCAGCACCTTCGACAAGAACCGTCGGGCGTTCTTCAGCCGGCGCGATCAGCACCACGCCGAGGTCAAGCAGGTCAAGGAGGACCTGATCGCCCGGGCCGAGGAGCTGCAGCACAGCACCGAATTCGGCCCCACGACGAAGGCCTTCCACCGGCTCATGGATGACTGGAAGGCGGTCGGCCGCGGCGCGCGGAAGACCGACGACGCCCAGTGGGCGCGGTTCCGCGCGGCGCAGGACGTCTTCTTCGCCGCCCGCGAGCGGGCCAACGCCGAGACCGACGCGCAATACGCTCAGAACCTGGCGGCCAAGGAACAGATCCTCGCCGAGCTCGAGGAGCTGATGCCCTTCACCAAGCCGGACCAAGTTCGCGAGCAGTATCACGCGCTGCTCGAGCGGTGGGACGAGGCCGGCCGCGTGCCGCGCGGCGACGTCAAGCGCATGGAGGGCGCGCTGAAGCGCATCCAGGATGCCTTCCGCGAGGCCGAGGACGCGCAGTGGCGGCAGTCGGACCCGGAGACTCAGGCACGGCAGAACTCGATGCTCGCGCAGCTCGACGAGACCATCGCCGAGCTCGAGGAGTCGCTGACGGCGGCCCGCGAGCACGGCGAGGACCATCGGATCAAGGAGGCTGAGGAGGCGCTCGAGGCCCGACGCAGCTGGCGGCGGATGCTCTCCGGCGAATGAGCCCGCCCGCGGCGGGCGGGCGCCGGCACGTCGCTGGTCGCGTCCTCGTCAGATCCGGATCCGGTCGTCCGCTCCATGTGCCGATCGCGGCGACACGCCCGCCGGGCGTCTGCAGCCGGTCCGCGCCCCGCTGATCACAGATGGATTACGATAGGCGACGAGCATTGCGGCCCGACCGGCCGACGGGTGCGCGGGCCATGGTCCGGGCCGCCCGTGCGACGACCTCGTCGCGGCGCAGCACCGGCGTCCGACGACGGCGCCCGGCGACGGACCGGCACCCGCCAGCCCTTCGACGACCAGTGAGGACCCCCGCGTGAGCGATGACCAGCCGCCCGAGCACGGGTCGCGGCGCCGCCGCCGTGAGATCCGGGAGGCGAGGGAGCGCGCCGCGCGGCAGCGGCGAGCGGAGGAGAGCCCGCCGTCGCACCCGGCCGCCGGCGAGTCGGACGGGGGAGCTCCGGCCTCGCCGGAGACCTCGAGCCGGGACGACGACGGCCCCGTGCTCTTCGACGGGCAGGCTGCGGAGCACCACTCGGAGTCCTCTGCGGACGGCGCGTCGACGGAGCCGCTCGCGCAGTCCGCCGAGACCCCTGCGGAGGCGCCCATCGGTATGGCGGCCGCCGGCGCGCCGTCGCCCGCGCCCGCCGGCACCGGCTCCCTCGATGCCGCGCTCTCGCCGGAGCGGGCGGAGCCGGAGCATGATCCGGCGAGCGGTCCCGAGAGTGGGACGGAGAGCGAGACGGAGGCCGACGACTCCGCGACGAGCGGCGGAGGACGCGGCTCGTCCGACGAACCGCAGGCTCCGGGGTCGTCCGAGACTCCGCTCGACGCCCGGCTGCTGGGAGCCGGTGAGCACATCGAGCACGACGCCGAGGGCACTCCGGTGCTCATCAGCTCCTCCGACTACGGTCGCGGCTACCAGACCGTGACTCCGCTGGCCGGCACGCCCGGTCGCCGCATCCTCGACAAGCGGCGCCAGCGCCGTCGACGGCGCAACATCACCCTGGCCTCCGTGCTCGCCGGGCTGGTGGTGCTGATGGTGGTCCTGGCCGTGGTCTTCCGGACCGTCTTCGGCGGCATCTTCAGCGAGCCCGAGGACTACGAGGCGGTCTCCGGCGGCCCGGTGACCTTCACCGTCGAGCGCGGCGACGGCTGGAGCTCCGTGGCCCACGACCTGGCCTCCGAGGGCATCATCGCCAGTGCCGAGGCCTTCGACCAGGCGCTGCAGGACGTCGACGAGGTCGGCACGCTGCAGGTCGGTGAGTACGCGATGAATGAGCAGATGCCCGCCGAGGACGCCCTCGGCGTGCTCTCCGCCGAGCAGGAGAGCCGGCTCTACGTGGCGCTGGACGCCGGCACCCGGCTCGACGACGCCTACGCGGAGATCGCGGAGGCGACGGAGTACTCGGCCGGGGAGCTGCGCGACGCGGCCGCCGACCCCACGGAGTTCGGGCTGCCCGGGCAGGCCGAGAGCCTGGAGGGCTACCTGGCCGCCGGCGAGCACCAGTTCCCCGTCGACGCCACCGCGACGGAGATCCTGCAGCAGATGGTCGACGAGACGCTGGGCTGGCTCGAGGACGCGGGCGTGACGGATCCGGCCGAGCAGTACGAGGTGGTCACCAAGGCCTCGCTGCTCACCGCCGAGGCGCAGCCGGACGACTATCGCACCGTCGCCGGAATCATCGAGAACCGGCTGCAGCCGGACAACACGGAGACCGACGGATTCCTGCAGATCGACTCGACGGCGAACTACGGGCTCGAGCAGCGCGACCTGAACCTGAGCCGCGAGCAGCTGGACGACCCCGAGAACGAGTACAGCACCCATGCCCATCGCGGTCTGCCTCCGGGACCGATCGAGGCGGTCACGCAGGAGGCGATTGAGGCGGCCACGGACCCGGCGGACAACGACTACTACTACTGGGTGACCACGAACATCGCCACCGGCGAGACCAAGTTCGCCGAGACCTACGCGGAGCACCAGCAGTACGTGGACGAGTACGACGCGTACTGCGAGGAGAATCCCGACGTCTGCGGGGACGGCGACGCGCCCAACACCGAGACGCACAGCGAGTGAGCCCGATGACCGATGGAACCGAGCGCCTCGGAGCGAACGGCCGAGCCGGGCAGGACGATGCCCCCGACGGCGCCTCGGAGGGGACGCCGATCGCCCGCGCTGCGGTGCTGGGCAGCCCCATCGGCCACTCCCTCTCGCCGGCGCTGCACGGCGCGGCCTACGCCCATCTCGGGCTGGCGGCGCAGTACACCCGCCGGGACGTCGACGTCGAGGGCCTGGACGCCTTCCTCCGCGCCGCCGACGCCGATCCGTCGGGGCCGCCCTGGCTCGGCTGGTCGGTGACCATGCCGCTGAAGGCCGCCATGGTCGAGCACATGGACGCCGTCTCGGAGAGAGTGCGCAGACTCGGGGTGCTCAACACCGTCGTCCACCGGGATGGCCGGCGCCGCGGGGAGAACACCGACGTCGACGGCATCGTCGCCGCGCTGCGCGAGGCTGGCCCGGAGGGTCTCCGCCCGGCAGGCGGCGGAGCGTCCGGGGCCTTCGTCATCGTCGGCGCCGGGGCGACGGCGGCCGCGACCCTGGCCGCCGCCGCGGAGCTGGGCTTCGCCGAGGTCCGCTGCCACGCCCGGGCGCCGGAGCGTGCCGAGGCGCTGCGTCCGGTGGGCGAGACGCTCGGGCTGCGGCTGTCCACGCTGCCGCTGGAGGATCTCGTGGACGACCTCGCCGGCCGGGGCGAGCATCCGGCGCCGGCCGCGGTGGTCTCCACGCTGCCGCCGGGCGCCGCCGACGGGCTCGCCGAGCAGATCGCCGCCTCGTCGGCGGCCCCCGGCGCGGCCGGCGCGCCGAGCACGGCGGGCGTGCCGCTGCTCGACGTCGCCTACGACCCCTGGCCCTCGCGGCTGGCCACGGCCTGGGAGTCCCTCGGCGGCGCAGTGGTCAGCGGGCTGTCGATGCTGCTGCACCAGGCCGTCGCCCAGATCGACCTGTTCACCGCCGCGACGCGGCGTCCGGCGGCCGACGAGCCGCCGGCGAGCCGGGCGGCGATGATCGCGGCGATGCGCACGTCCGTCGGCCTGCCCGTCTGACGAGCGGCGGCGAGGGGGCCGCGTCCACGATGCGGGACCGGCTCGCCCGCCCCTCGATGCGGTGCGTCGACATGGCATGATGGAGCCATGTTGCGTTGGCTGACCTCCGGAGAATCGCACGGCCGCTCCCTCGTCGGGATCCTCGAGGGGCTCCCGGCCGGGGTCCCCGTCACGACTGAGGACGTGCAGGCCGCGCTGGCCCGCCGGCGGCTGGGATACGGCCGCGGCGCTCGGATGAAGTTCGAGCAGGACCAGGTCAGTCTGCTGGCCGGCGTCCGCCACGGACTGACCCTCGGCGCGCCGGTGACCATCGAGGTCGGCAACACCGAGTGGCCGAAGTGGGAGAAGGTCATGGCCCCGGACCCGGTCGACCCCGCCGAGGTCGAGGGGCTGGCCCGGAACGCACCGTTGACGCGGCCGCGGCCGGGCCACGCCGACTACACCGGCATGCAGAAGTACGGCTTCTCCGAGGCCCGGCCCGTGCTCGAGCGCGCCTCCGCCCGTGAGACGGCCACGCGCGTCGCGCTGGGCACGCTGGCCCAGCGGTTCCTCGCCCAGCTGGACATCACCACCGTCTCGCACACCACCGCCATCGGCCCGGTGGAGGTGCCCGAGGACGTCGAGACCCCCTGGCCGCCGATGTCGAGCGGCTCGACGCCGATCCGCTGCGCTGCACCGATCCGGCGACCTCCGAGCGGATGGTCGCCGAGGTCGACGACGCGCACAAGGCCGGCGAGACGCTCGGCGGCTCCGTGGAGGTCGTCGTCGACGGACTGCCGCCGGGGCTGGGCTCCTACGTGCACTGGGACCGCCGGCTGGACTCCCGGCTGGCCGGCGCGCTCATGGGGATCCAGGCGATCAAGGGCGTCGAGCTCGGCGACGGCTTCCGCACCACGCGGCGGCGCGGCTCGGCCGCCCACGACGAGATCGAGCCCGACGGCGACGAGGTCCGGCGCACCAGCAACCGCGCGGGCGGCGTCGAGGGCGGGATGAGCATCGGCACCCCGCTGCGCGTGCGGGCCGGCATGAAGCCCATCGCGACCGTGCCGAAGTCGCTGCGCACCGTCGACACCGCCACCGGAGAGGCCGCCACCGCCCACCACCAGCGTTCGGACGTCTGCGCGGTGCCGGCCGCCGGCGTCGTCGCCGAGGCCATGGTCGCGCTGGTGATCGCTCAGGCGGTGCTGGAGAAGTTCGGCGGCGACTCCGTCGCCGAGGTGCGCCGCAATCTGGAGGGGTACAGGCAGAACCTGCCGCGGCTGGGCGAGGAGCCCGGCGTCGCGGGCGCCGACGGGGACCCGCTGCAGGCTCCGGCGGCGATGCAGGACGAATGAGCACGGACGGGGGTGTCAGGGTGTCCACGAGCGAGGTCCCCGTCCCGGAGCCGCAGGAGGGCGAGCCGCGCAGCATCGTGCTGATCGGCCCGATGGGCTCGGGCAAGTCCACCGTCGGAGCGGCGCTGGCACGTCGTCTGGCGCGTCCGCACGTCGACAGCGACCACTTCTTCGTCGCGCGACACGGACCGATCGGCGACTTCTTCCGCGATCACGGGGAACAGGCCTTCCGCACCGAGGAGGAGCGGCTCGTCGCCGAGCTGCTCGACGCGCCGCGCCCGTCGGTGATCAGTCTCGGCGGCGGCTCGGTGCTCTCGACCGCAACGCGCGAGCGGCTGCGTCCGCACCTGGTGGTGATGCTGGACCTGACCGCGGAGCAGGCGCTGCCGCGGTTGGGCGACGGCTCCTCCCGCCCGGTGCTCGGCGATGACCCGGCGGCCCGGTGGGCCGAGACCTACGCGGCCCGCGAGCCGCTGTATCGGCAGTGCGCCGACGTCGTGCTCGACCCGGCCGATGGGACGATCGAGCAGAGAGTCGATACCATCGTTGCGCAGCTGGACCGCGGCCGACGGGCCCGGTCCGACGACTGAGCGTCCCACCCCGTCAGGAGAAGACCAGACTCGATGAACGACCAGGCCGACCCCGCACCCGAGCCCGACCAGCGCCCGCAGGGCGAGGAGACGGGCGCCGAGCAGACCCACGAGGGCGCCGCGCCCGCCGGCGAGGCGCCGGAGCCGACGACGATCACCGTCGGCGACGGCGGTGGATCCGGCGGCCAGGCGCTGGGCTACGACGTCGTGGTCGGCAACGGGCTGCTCGCGCGGCTGCCGCAGATGATCGGCACGCAGCCCGAGCGCGTGCTGGTGATCCATCCGCGCGCGCTGCGGGCGACCGGCGACGTCGTCCGCGAGGATCTGGAGAATGCGGGATACAAGGCCGTCGTCGCCGAGATCCCCGACGCCGAGGAGGGCAAGCACATCCAGGTCGCGGCCTTCTGCTGGCAGGTCCTGGGACAGAACGACTTCACCCGCTCCGACGCCGTGGTCTCCGTCGGCGGGGGAGCGGTGACCGATGTGGCCGGCTTCGTCGCCGCCACCTGGCTGCGCGGCGTGCGGGTGGTGCACATGCCGACCACCCTGCTGGGCATGGTGGACGCCGCCGTCGGCGGCAAGACCGGCATCAACACGGCCGAGGGCAAGAACCTGGTGGGCTCCTTCCACCAGCCGGCGGGGGTGGCTGGCCGACCTGGACACGCTGCTGACGCTGCCGCGCAACGAGCTGGTCGCCGGACTCGCCGAGGTGGTCAAGTGCGGGTTCATCTCCGACGAGCGGATCCTGGAGATCATCGAGGAGCACCCGGAGCAGGCGCAGAATCCGCATTCGGCGCAGCTGCGCGAGCTCATCGAGCGGGCCATCGCGGTCAAGGCCGCCGTCGTCGGCCGGGACCCGAAGGAGGCCGGCCTGCGCGAGGCGCTCAACTACGGCCACACGCTGGCCCACGCGATCGAGCTCGCCGAGCGCTACCAGTGGCGTCACGGCGCGGCGGTCTCGGTCGGGCTCGTCTACGCCGCCGAGCTGGCGCGCAGTCTGGGCCGCCTGGACGACGCCACCGCCGACCGACACCGGTCGGTGCTGCAGCTGCTGGGCCTGCCGACGACTTACCGCGACGACCGCTGGAACCAGCTGCTCGAGGGCATCCGCCGGGACAAGAAGAACCGCGGCGACCAGCTGCGCTTCGTGCTGCTCTCCGCGCAGGGGCAGCCGGCCACCGTCGAGATCCCCGACGCGTCGATCCTCTACGCCACCTACCAGGAGATCGCCGAGCCGGAGACGACCGGTCCGGTGAGCCTGTAGAATCGACTGTCGGCGTCCGCCGGCGCCGTCCCGACGCGTCGTCGCGGGACGCGCGGCGAGCCGACCGAGCACCCCGACGTCGACGACATCCCGTCGGGGTCGCGACCATGACCACGCGATACGACCACGTGAAGAAGGGCAGTCTGTGGCCTCCTCCAACGACATCAAGAACGGAGCCGTCCTCGAGCTGGACGGCCAGCTCTGGACCACGCTGGAGTTCCAGCACGTCAAGCCCGGCAAGGGCGGCGCGTTCATCCGCACCAAGCTGAAGAACGTCACCTCCGGCAAGGTCGTGGACCGCACGTTCAACGCCGGCGCGAAGGTCGAGTTCGCCGTGGTGGACCGCTCGAACTACCAGTTCCTCTACGCCGACGGCGACGAGTACGTCTTCATGGATCTGCGGGACTTCGACCAGATCGGCGTGCCGACCGAGGTCGTCGGCGACGCGGCCAACTTCCTGCTGGAGAACCAGGAGGTCACCGTCGCGCTGCACGAGGGCACGCCGCTCTACATCGAGATGCCGCCGTCGGTGGTCATGGAGATCACCTACACCGAGCCCGGCCTGCAGGGCGACCGCTCCTCGGGGGCGACCAAGTCGGCCACCGTAGAGACCGGCCACGAGGTGCAGGTCCCGCTGTTCGTCGATCAGGGCACGCGCATCAAGGTCGACACGCGGAACTCGGAGTACCTCGGTCGCGTCAGCGACTGAGGCTCCGGCCGCGACGAGCGACGAGACGACGGACGAGACGACGGACCCCAGGACGGACGAGGAACAGTGGCCAAACGAAGCAAAGCGCGCCGGCGGGCGCTGGAGATCCTCTTCGAGGCCGAGCAGCGCGGCGGCGATCCGCTCGAGGTGCTGCGTCGGCGCCGCGAGCGGGCCGACATGGTCGTCAACGACTACACCGTGACCCTGGTGCAGGGCGTCTCGGAGGAGCAGGAGCGCCTCGACGAGCTGATCTCCACCTATGCCCGCGGCTGGACGCTGGACCGCATGCCGCGGGTGGACGTGATGGCCCTGCGCCTCGGCGCCTGGGAGCTGCTCAGCAACGACGATGTCCCCGACGGCGTCGCGGTCGCCGAAGCCGTCGCCCTGGTCCGCGAGATGTCCACCGACGAGTCCCCGTCCTTCGTCAACGGTCTGCTCGGTCGGCTCCAGCAGCTCAAGCCCACGCTGGAGTGACCGACGGACCCTGTCCCGGCTCCGCCGCCGCCCATGACGCGCGCCGCGCGCCGTCGGCCGCGACGCGCTAGGATGGGGGCCGGCGTCTCCGCTCCTGCGGCGACGGCGCCGACAACTGCACAACGAGCTCCCCGGCGACCTGCCGGGGGAGCGCATCTCCTTTAATGATCGTCCCGTGAGGCGAGGAAGGAGCCCCTGGTGGCACAGACCCCGGAGACCTCCCAGGTCATGTCCGCGTCCGATCTGGACCGGGCCTTGACCCGCATCGCGCACGAGATCGTCGAGTCCCATCGCGGGGTCGAGGGTCTGGTGCTGCTCGGCATCCCCCGCCGCGGCGTGCCGCTGGCCCGCCGCCTCGGCGAGCGGCTGGCGCGCATCGACCCCCGATTCTCGCCCGAGGACGCGGTCGGGTCGCTGGACATCACGCTGCACCGCGACGATCTGCGCACCGCGGCGGCCCGCACCCCCGAGCCCACCCGGGTGCCGAGCGCCGGCGTCGACGGCACCACGGTGGTGCTCGTCGACGACGTGCTCTACTCGGGCCGCACCGTCCGCGCGGCCCTCGACGCGCTCTCCGCGCTGGGCCGACCGGCCACAGTGCGACTGGCCGTCATGGTCGACCGCGGCCACCGCGAGCTGCCCATCCGCGCCGACCACGTCGGCAAGAATCTGCCCACCTCCCGCGACGAGCGCGTCTCCGTGGTGCTCTCCGCCGTCGACGAGGTCGCCGGCGACGACGAGGGCGTGCTCATCGAGAGGGGGCGGGCATGAAGCATCTGCTCTCCACCGCCGCACTGGCGCACGCCGACGCCCTGTCCATCCTGGACACCGCCGAGGAGATGTCGGCGGTGTCCGCCCGGGAGATCAAGAAGCTCCCCACGCTGCGCGGCCGCACAGTGGTCACCCTCTTCCACGAGGACTCCACGCGCACCCGCATCTCCTTCGAGGCCGCGGCCAAGCGCCTCTCCGCCGACGTGATGAACTTCTCGGCCAAAGGGTCCTCGGTCTCCAAGGGCGAGTCGCTGAAGGACACCGTCCAGACGCTCGAGGCCCTCGGCGCCGACGCCGTGGTGATGCGCCATGCCGCCGCCGGAGCGGCCCATCAGCTCGCCGCCGCGGACTGGACCGACTGCGCGGTGGTCAACGCCGGCGACGGCACCCACGAACACCCCACCCAGGCGCTCCTCGACGCGCTGACTCTGCGTCGCGGACGCGCCGCGGCCGCCGGCGTGGACCCCCGCGGCACGGATCTGGCCGGCATGCGGGTGCTGATCGTCGGCGACATCCTGCACTCCCGCGTGGCGCGCTCCAACGTCTGGCTGCTGCACACCCTCGGCGCCGAGGTCCATCTGTCCGCCCCGCCGACGCTGCTGCCGATCGGCGTCGAGCAGTGGCCGGCCGTCGTGCACTACGACGTCGACGCCGCGCTGGACGCCGAGCCGGACGCGGTGATGATGCTGCGCGTGCAGGCCGAGCGGATGGGCGGGGCCTACTTTCCGAGCGCCGGCGAGTACACCCGCCGCTGGGGGCTGACCGACGAGCGGCTCGCCGTCGTCGAACGCCTGCCGGGCCCGGCGCGCGACGGCTCGGGGGCGATGATCCTGCACCCCGGGCCGATGAACCGCGGGGTGGAGATCTCCTCCGCCGCCGCCGACTCTCCGCTGAACCGGGTGCTCGACCAGGTCTCGCACGGCGTCTCGGTGCGGATGGCGGTGCTGCACCTGCTGCTCAGCGGCGACCGCGGCCCCGATCGGGCCTCGGAGACCGCCGCGCCCGCCGCCGACCCATCCCCGGACAGGAGCCGCTCATGAGCACGATCTCCCAGCCGCCGCACGCCGCCTCGCGGAGCGCCGACGACGCGACGACGCCGGTGCTGATCCGCGGTGCCCGGCCGTACGGCGACGCGCCGACCGACCTGCTGCTGCGCGCCGGGCGCATCGCGGCTCTCGGCGAGCAGGCGGCAGCGACGGCGACCCATCTGGCCGAGGACGGGACGCCGGCGCTGACCGTCGAGGCCGCCGGACAGATCGCCCTGCCCGGCCTGGTCGACCTGCACACCCACCTGCGCGAACCCGGTCGGGAGGACGCCGAGACCGTCGAGACCGGCAGTCGGGCGGCCGCCCTGGGCGGCTTCACCGCCGTGCACGCGATGGCCAACTCGACCCCGGCCGCAGATTCCGCCGGCGTCGTCGAGCAGGTCCATCGGCTCGGCCGCGAGGCCGGCTGGACCCGTGTGCAGCCGGTCGGGGCGGTCACCGTCGGGCTGGCCGGCGAACGTCTGGCCGAGCTCGGCGCGATGGCCGAGTCCTCGGCGGCGGTGCGGATGTTCTCCGACGACGGACAGTGCGTCCACGATCCGGTGCTGATGCGCCGGGCGCTGGAGTACGTCAAGGCCGTCGACGGATTCGTCGCCCAGCACGCCCAGGAGCCGCGGCTGACCGCCGGGGCGCAGATGCACGAGGGCGCGGTCTCCGCGGAGCTGGGCATGCCCGGCTGGCCGGCGGTCGCCGAGGAGTCGATCATCGCCCGCGACGTGCTGCTGGCCGAGCATGTCGGCTCCCGGCTGCACGTCTGCCACGTCTCCACCCGCGGCTCGGTGGAGATCATCCGCTGGGCGAAGTCCCGCGGCGTCGACGTCACCGCCGAGGTGACCCCGCACCACCTGCTGCTGACGGACGAGCAGGTGCGCAGCTTCGACCCGGTCTACAAGGTGAACCCGCCGCTGCGCACCGCCGAGGACGTCGAGGCGCTGCGCGCCGCGCTGGCCGACGGGACCATCGACGTCGTCGGCACCGATCATGCGCCGCACCCCGAGCAGGCCAAGGAG
Source organism: Nesterenkonia sp. F (assembly GCF_000220985.1). Lineage (GTDB taxonomy): Bacteria > Actinomycetota > Actinomycetes > Actinomycetales > Micrococcaceae > Nesterenkonia. The sequence continues at coordinate 11,748 of NZ_AFRW01000119.1, read as the reverse complement.
TGCGAGTGGGTCGACGCGGCGATGGGCATGACCGGCCTGGAGACCGCCCTGCCGGTGCTCATCGCCACGATGATCGAGACCGGGCTGATGGACTGGCGGCGGCTGGCCGAGGTGACCTCGGAGCGTCCGGCGCAGATCCACCGCCACGCGCACCTGGGCCGGCCGATCGCCGTCGGCGAGACCGCCGACCTGGTGCTCGTCGACCCTGCGGAGCGGCGCACCGTGCGCCCCGGGGAGCACGCGACCAAGGGCCGGAACTCGCCGTACGCGGGCCGGGAGCTGCCCGGCCGGGTGCGGGCGACCTTCCTGGCGGGCCACCCGGTGGTGCTCGACGGTGCGCCGGCGACCTCGCGGACCGGACGGACTGCGGACCGGACGGTCGCGCCATGACGCCGACCTATCTGCTCTGGTTCGCCGGAGCGGCGGCCGTCGTCGTCGTGCTCGTGCTGCTGCTCGGGCTGGGCTGGCGGGCGCGACGACGACGGCAGAGACACCTGCCCGCGCCTGCGGCGCTGCCCGAGGAGCTGGTCCGCGAGGAGCCCCTCGCCGCCGGAGAAGGCATGGTCATCGGCACCGTCGACGCCGCCGACCCGCTGGACCGGGTGGCCGTCCACGGACTCGGCATCCGCACCGACGGGCGGCTGGAGGTCCACGAGTCCGGCGTCGCCGTCTTCCGGGCGGGCGCGCCGAACCATCTCATTCCGCGGGAGCACCTCACCCACGCGCGCACCGATCGCGGCGTCGTCGGTAGATTCGTCGAGCGGGACGGGGCGCTGATCGTCGGCTGGCGACTCGGCGACCAGCGGGTCGAGACAGCCTTCCGCGCCCGTCACGCCGACGCCCATCGCACGCTGCTCGAGGCGCTGCACCGCCTGACCCCGACCACCGACGGCCCGTCCGGCGGACCGGCGTCGACCGACTCTCCCTCGGCCGGCACGGACGCGACGACGAGCACGTCGGACCAGAGCATGTCGACGGATCCGTCGACCGATCCTGAGGAGCGACACAACCCATGAACACCTTCGAGCCGGCCCTCCTCGTCCTCGAGGACGGCACCGTCGAGGAGGGGACCGCCTACGGCGCCCGCGGCACGCGACTGGGCGAAGCGGTCTTCTCCACCGGCATGACCGGATACCAGGAGACGCTGACCGACCCGTCCTATGCGCGGCAGATCGTCGTCCAGACGGCCCCGCACATCGGCAACACCGGGATCAACGACGAGGATCCCGAGTCGCGCCGCATCTGGGTCGCCGGATACGTCGTCCGCGACGCCGCCCGGCGGCCGTCGAACTGGCGCAGCCGTCGCACGCTGGAGGAGGAGCTGATCGCCCAGGACGTCGTCGGCATCCAGGGCGTGGACACCCGGGCGATCACCCGGCACCTGCGTGAGGCCGGCGCGATGCGGGCCGGGATCTTCTCCGGCGCCGACGCCGAGCGGCCGACCGCCGAGCTGCTCGAGGCCGTCCGCGGCCAGGAGCCGATGGCAGGGACCCGACTGGCCGAGGAGGTCAGCGTCTCCGAGCCCTACGTCGTCGAGCCGGCCGACCACGGATTCGTCGGCGAGCCGCTCCGCCAGGTCGCGGCGATCGACCTGGGCATCAAGACGATGACCCCGGTGCGGCTGGCCGAGCGCGGACTGCGGGTCACCGTGCTGCCGGCGACGACGAGCTTCGCCGAGCTGCAGCAGCTGGGCCCCGACGGAGTCTTCCTCTCCAACGGCCCGGGGGACCCGGCGACGGCGGCCGCGCAGATCGGTCTGCTGCGCGAGGTGCTCCAGGCGCGGATCCCGTTCTTCGGGATCTGCTTCGGCAACCAGATCCTCGGCCGCGCCCTGGGCTTCGGCACGTACAAGCTGCCCTTCGGCCACCGCGGCATCAACCAGCCGGTGATGGACCACGCCACCGGCACGGTGGAGATCACCGCGCAGAACCACGGCTTCGCCGTCGACGCGCCGATCGGGCAGGTCGTCACGGCCCCCGAGGAGCGCTTCGGCCGGGTGGAGGTCAGCCACTCCAGCCTCAACGACGACGTCGTCGAGGGCCTGCGCTGCCTGGACGTGCCGGCCTTCTCCGTCCAGTACCACCCCGAGGCCGCGGCGGGTCCCCACGACTCCGCCTACCTCTTCGACCGCTTCGTCGAGCTGATGACCGGCGCCGCCGCCACGACCACAGGAGGAGACACCACCCATGCCTAAGCGCACCGACCTGCACTCGGTCCTGGTCATCGGCTCGGGGCCGATCGTCATCGGCCAGGCCGCCGAGTTCGACTACTCCGGCACCCAGGCGCTGCGGGTGCTCAAGGAGGAGGGCATCCGGGTCATCCTGGTCAACTCCAACCCGGCCACGATCATGACCGACCCGGAGTTCGCCGACGCGACCTACGTCGAGCCGATCAGCCCGGACGTGGTCGCCAAGATCATCGCCCAGGAGCAGCCCGACGCGGTGCTGCCGACCCTCGGCGGACAGACCGCGCTGAACACCGCGATCGCCCTGGACAAGCAGGGCGTGCTGGCCGAGCACGGCGTGGAGCTGATCGGTGCGAACATCGACGCGATCGAGCTGGGCGAGGACCGCGAGAAGTTCAAGGGCGTCGTCGAGCGCTCCGGCGCCGAGTCGGCCCGCTCGCGGATCGTCAACTCCATGGACGAGGCGCTGGCCGCCGCCGAGGACCTCGGCTATCCGATGGTCGTGCGCCCGTCGTTCACCATGGGCGGGCTCGGCTCCGGGCTGGCCCACGACGAGGAGGATCTGCGGCGCATCGCCGGCGCCGGCCTCCACTACAGCCCCACCTCGGAGGTCCTCCTGGAGGAGTCCATCCTGGGGTGGAAGGAGTACGAGCTGGAGATGATGCGCGACGCGAACGACAACGTCGTGGTCGTCTGCTCCATCGAGAACCTCGATCCGGTCGGCGTGCACACCGGCGACTCGATCACCGTCGCGCCGGCGATGACGCTCACCGACCGCGAGTACCAGAAGATGCGCGACGTCGCGATCAACGTCATCCGCGAGGTCGGCGTGGACACCGGCGGCTGCAACATCCAGTTCGCCGTCGACCCGGCCACCGGCCGCGTGGTGGTCATCGAGATGAACCCGCGCGTCTCGCGCTCCTCGGCGCTGGCCTCGAAGGCCACCGGCTTCGCGATCGCGAAGATCGCGACCAAGCTGGCGGTGGGCTACACCCTCGACGAGATCCCCAACGACATCACGCAGAAGACGCCGGCGAGCTTCGAGCCGACGCTGGACTACGTGGTGGTCAAGGTCCCGCGCTTCGCCTTCGAGAAGTTCCCCGCGGCAGACCCGACGCTGACGACCACGATGAAATCGGTGGGCGAGGCGATGGCCATCGGTCGGAGCTTCACCGAGGCGATGCAGAAGGCCCTGCGGTCGCTGGAGCAGCGCGACAGCGAGTTCGCCTTCCCGCAGCTGAGCGCCGAGCAGACCGAGGATCTGCTGGCCGGCATGGCCACGCCGACGACTGAGCGCATCCATCAGGTCCAGCAGGCGATGCACGCCGGCGCGGCGCTGGAGCGTGTTCAGGAGATCACCGGCATCGACCCCTGGTATCTGGATCAGCTGCAGCTGATCAACGAGACCGCCGAGGCGCTGCGCGAGGCGGGCGACCTCACCCCGACGGTGCTGCGTGCGGCCAAGCGCCACGGCTTCTCCGACGAGCAGATCGGCGCGCTGCGGCACATGGATCCGGCGGTGGTCCGCGGCGTGCGCCATGCGTTGGGGATCCGCCCGGTCTACAAGACGGTGGACACATGTGCCGCGGAGTTCGAGGCTTTCACGCCCTATCACTATTCGGCCTATGACCGTGAGGACGAGATCGCCTCTCATGACGACCCGTCGGTGATCATCCTCGGTTCGGGGCCCAACCGCATCGGTCAGGGGATCGAGTTCGACTACTCCTGTGTCCACGCGACGATGGCGCTGCGCGAGGCCGGGTATGAGACAGTCATGATCAACTGCAATCCAGAGACTGTTTCGACCGACTATGACACCTCCGACCGGCTCTACTTCGAGCCGCTGACCCTGGAGGACGTCCTCGAGGTCATCGCCGCCGAGGAGCGCACCGGGGGATGCTGGGCGTCTACGTGCAGCTCGGCGGCCAGACGCCGCTGAAGCTCGCCCAGCAGCTCGCCGACGCCGGCGTGACTATCCTGGGCACCTCGCCGGAGGCCATCGACCTGGCCGAGGAGCGCGGCGAGTTCGACCAGGTGCTGCGCCGCGGCGGGCTGATCGCCCCGAAGAACGGCACGGCGGTCAGCTTCGCCGATGCGAAGCGCGTCGCCGAGGAGATCGGCTACCCGGTGCTGGTCCGGCCCTCCTACGTGCTGGGCGGCCGCGGCATGGAGATCGTCTACGACGAGGCCGGTCTGGAACGGTACATCAGCAACGCCACCGAAGTCTCCGCCGAGCACCCGGTGCTGGTCGACCGCTTCCTGGAGGATGCGATCGAGGTCGACGTCGACGCGCTGTTCGACGGCGAGGAGCTCTACCTCGGCGGGGTGATGGAGCACATCGAGGAGGCCGGCATCCATTCCGGCGACTCGGCCTGCGCGCTGCCGCCGATCACCCTCGGCCCCGACGTCGTCGAGCGGGTCCGGCAGGCCACCGACGTCATCGCCCGCGGCGTGGGCGTGCGCGGGCTGATCAACATCCAGTTCGCCGTCGCCTCCGACGTGCTGCACGTCATCGAGGCCGAACCCCCGGGCCTCGCGCACGGTGCCCTTCGTCTCCAAGGCCACCGGGGTGGCGCTGGCCAAGGCCGCCGCACTGATCGGCACCGGCGTCTCGATCGCCGAGCTGCGGGCCGGTTCCGACCACGACCGAGCCGGGGTGCTGCCGGCCGCCGGCGACGGCTCCCAGCTGCCTCCGGGTGCGGCGGTGGCGGTCAAGGAGGCGGTGCTGCCCTTCAGTCGCTTCCGCACGCCCGAGGGGCGCGTCGTCGACTCGCTGCTCGGCCCGGAGATGCGGTCCACCGGCGAGGTGATGGGCATCGACAAGCACTTCGACACCGCCTTCGCGAAGTCCCAGCTGGCGGGCAACAACCCGCTGCCCACCGGCGGCCGGGTGTTCGTCTCGGTGGCCAATCGGGACAAGCGCGCGGTGATCATGCCGGTCAAGCGGCTGGTCGACCTCGGCTTCGACGTGGTCTCCACCGGCGGCACCGCCGACGTGCTGCGGCGCAACGGCGTCGAGACCGAGGTGGTCGACAAGATCGCCGACGTCGACGGCGGCCGCACCGTGCTCGACCTGGTCGAGGGCGGCGAGATCTCGCTGATCGTCAACACGCCCTCCGGCGGCGACGCCCGCAGCGACGGCTACGAGATCCGCGCGGCGGCCACGTCGGTGGGCACTCCGGTGATCACCACCGTCGCGGAGTTCGGCGCCGCCGTGCAGGCCATCGAGGCGCTGGGCCGGTTCAGCTGGTCGGTGACCTCGCTGCAGGATCACCACGAGCGTCTGGCGAGCCTGGGATGAGCGGCGGACCCCGACCACCGGCTGCGAGTCCCGGCCGCGGCGCGAGACCCGGCTTCGGGGAGCGGCTGAGCGCGGCGATGGCCGCCTCCGGCCGGCTCTGCGTGGGCATCGACCCGCATGCCGAGCTGCTGGCCGCGTGGGGGCTGTCCGACGACGCCGAGGGACTGCGCGCCTTCGGCGAGCGGGTGGTCGCGGCGGCGGCCGGCGTCGTCGGGGTGGTCAAGCCGCAGGCGGCCTTCTTCGAGCGTCACGGTCCGGCCGGGATGCAGGCGCTGGCCGAGGTCCAGCGCAGCGCCCGGGAGGCGGGCCTGCTGGTGATCGCCGACGCCAAGCGCGGCGACATCGGCTCGACGATGGCCGGCTACGCGGACGCCTGGCTGGACCCGGACGCTCCGCTGGCCGCCGACGCGCTGACCGTCAGCCCCTATCTCGGCGTCGGGGCGCTGGCGCCGGCGGTGCAGTCCGCCCGGATCCACGGCGCCGGACTGTTCGTCCTCGGGCTGACCTCGAACCCCGAGGGGCGGGACGTGCAGCTGGTCCGCTCCGCCTCCGGGGCGACGGTGGCCGGGGAGGTCGCCGCCGGGGTCGCGGCGCTGAACCGCGCGCGGGCCGACGACGAGGCCGACGAGGCCGCGGGGGAGACCGGCGCGGCGGCCGACGGCGGCGGGACTGCGCCGCTGGGCGACCTGGGGCTGGTCGTCGGCGCGACGACGGCGCCGCTGGCCGCCGAGCATGGCGTGGACCTGACCGCCGGGCGTCCGCCGCTGCTGGCGCCGGGCTACGGAGCCCAGGGCGCCGACGTCGCGGCGATGCGCGCCGGCTTCGGCGACGCCTGGGAGCGTCAGGTGCTGGTCAATGCCTCGCGCGGGATCCTGCGCGCCGGGCCCGAGGAGCGCGATCTGGTCGCGGCGATGGAGACCGCACGTGAGGACCTCGACTCCTGACGGAGCTGTGCCCGGTGCCCGGACCTGGGGAAAGATGGATCTCTGCCCGGGGAATCGCTCGTCGCTGATCTATTGCCCCGGACGACGGAACAGGGCTAGATTCGTCGACATGAGTTGGATGGCGTGAGGGAGGCTGCTCGACGCAGGAGCACCCCGGGCGCCTCGTCGTGAGGAGAATCACGTGGCCCTGCGAGAACTGAGCAAGGAAGAACGCGACGTCGCCCGCCAGAAGGCCCTGGCGGCGCGCATCGAGCGTGCCGAGCTGAAGGAGGCCTTCGGGGAGGGACGCATCAGCTTCGACGACGTGCTGAACAAGGCCGAGCGCTCCGAGGCGGTGGCCCGGCTGAAGACGGTCGAGCTGCTGGAGGCGCTGCCGGGCATCGGCAAGGTGACCGCGGCGAAGACCCTGGAGGACCTGGGCATCTCGGAGAACCGTCGCATCGGCGGGCTGGGCGTGAAGCAGCGCACCGCGCTGGCGCGCCACCTGGCCCAGCTCTGACCGACCGGCCGCCCGAGCCGGAGGCGTCGGCCCTCCGACGGCCTGCCGACCGCCGGGGAGCGGGTCAGACCGGAGCGAGTGGAGGGGGGTGCGCCCCGCGCCGCGGAGCCCCGGCGGGCGCGGTGCGCCGGGCAGGCGGTACGATGGTCTGCGATCCCGCCCGTCGATGCGCTCGAAGAAGGAGCACTCTGTGAGCCGACCCCAGGTCACCGTGCTGGCCGGACCCACTTCGGTGGGCAAGTCCACGATGAGCCGGCACATCCGCAAGAACCACCCGGAGGTGACCTTCTCGGTCTCGGCCACCACCCGGAAGCCGCGGCCCGGAGAGGTCGACGGCGTCGACTACCACTTCCTCAGCGCCGAGGAGTTCGACCGGCTCATCGATGCCGACGAGCTGCTCGAATGGGCCACCGTCCACGGCACCCACCGGTACGGCACGCTGCGGTCGACGGTGCAGCAGGCGCTCGACGCCGGCCGCAGCGTGCTGCTGGAGATCGATCTGCAGGGCGCCCGGCAGGTCCGGCGCACCATGCCCGACGCGCAGTTCGTCTTCCTCACTCCGCCCACGTGGGAGGAGATGGTGAGTCGCCTCACCGGACGGGGCACCGAGTCCGAGGAGGAACAGCGTCGACGGCTGGAAACCGCTAGGATGGAGCTCGCGGCGGAATCGGAGTTCGACGTCACCGTGGTGAACGACGACCTCGAGCGCGCCGCCGCCGAACTTCTCTCCCTCATGGGCTTCGGCCCGGACTCGCAGCACGCCGAGCCGAGCGCGGAGCCGTCGACGGATCGCCCGTGACATCATCCGTGGCGCCGTCCGACACGTCATCCGACACAGCACCCGAGACCCGAAGGACACCCCCGCAGTGACTGAGCAGCTCGAAGGCATCATCAACCCGTCGATCGACTCCCTGGTCGAGAAGACCGACTCCAAGTACGCCCTGGTGCTCTTCGCCGCGAAGCGCGCCCGGCAGATCAACGCCTACTACGCCCAGCTGCACGAGGGCCTGTTCGAGTACGTGGGCCCGCTGGTGGACACCAAGCTGAACGAGAAGCCGCTGTCCATCGCGCTGCGCGAGATCAACGAGGACCTGCTGGTCAACCACCCGGCCAGCAACCCGGCCTCCTGAGGCCCCGCGAGGCACGGCACCGCAGCATGCGCATCGTCCTGGGAGTCAGCGGAGGCATCGCCGCCTATAAGGCCGTGCATCTGCTGCGCCTGCTCCGCGAGGAGGGCCACCAGGTCGACGTCGTGCCGACCCGTGCCGCGCTGGAGTTCGTGGGCCGTCCGACCTGGGAGGCCATCAGCGGCCGTGCGGTGACCACCGACGTCTTCGAATCGGTCGACGAGGTTCGTCACGTCCGACTGGGCCAGGAAGCCGACCTGGTCGTCGTCGCTCCGGCGACCGCCGATCTGCTCGCCCGCGCCCGGACAGGCATGGCCGACGATCTGCTGACCTCGACGCTGCTGGCCGCCGAGGCGCCGACGGTGCTGGTGCCGGCGATGCACACCGAGATGTGGCGGCACCCGGCCACCGTCGACAACGTGGCCGCGCTGCGCGACCGCGGCGTCGACGTCGTCGAGCCCGCCTCCGGACGGCTGACCGGAGCCGACTCCGGGCCCGGGCGGCTGCCCGAGCCGGAGGAGATCCACGCGCATCTGCGCCCGCTGCTCGACGGCGGTGACGCTGTCGACGGGCCCATCTATGCCTATGCGCCCCTGGCGGGCACCTTCTATGCTCCGCACCCCGATGCTCAGCCTGCGCTGGCCGGCCGCCGCGTGGTGGTCACCGCCGGAGGGACCCGCGAGGCGCTGGATCCGGTGCGCTATCTGGGCAACCGGTCCTCGGGCCGTCAGGGCGTCGCCCTGGCCGAGGCCGCGCTTGCCGCCGGCGCTCAGGTGCACCTGATCGCCGGAATCGTCGAGACCGAGCTGCCGGCGGCAGGACCCCGGCTGAGCCTCGAGCACGTCGAGTCGGCCCGTGAGCTGCAGCAGGCCGTCGCCGCGCAGGCGCCGAGTGCCGACGTGCTGCTGATGGCCGCGGCCGTCGCCGACTTCCGCCCGGCCGACTACGCGGCGGCGAAGATCAAGAAGACCGACGACGTCGACGCCCCGACGATCACCCTGACCCGCAACCCCGACATCCTCGCCGAGACCGTGCGCGCCCGCGCCGCCCGCGGCGGGCCGACGGTGATCGTCGGCTTCGCCGCCGAGACCGGCGACGACGCGACCGACCCGCTGGAGCTGGCGCAGGCCAAGCTGCTGCGCAAGGGCTGCGAGCTCCTGGTGCTCAACCGGGTCGGCGAGGGGCTGGTGTTCGGGCAGGACAGCACCGAGATCCACGTGCTGGCCTCCTTCGGCGTCCAGGGCGTGCTCGGCGACGTCGAGCCGGCCCACGTCGTCGGCACCAAACGGGAGGCCGCCGACGCCGTCGTGGATCGCGCGTCGCGGCTGCTGGCCGCCTCCGGCGGCCGTTTCTGAGTGTGACGCCGACCGTCCCGCCCCGCGGGCCGGGGAGTAGGATGTGGCAGTGACTTCGAGCAACCGCGCAGCAAGCCAGACGGCGCAGGACCGCGCCCTCCGCCTGTTCACCTCCGAATCGGTGACCATCGGGCATCCGGACAAGATCTGCGACCAGATCTCCGACGCGGTCCTCGACGCCATGCTCAGCGTCGACCCCGACTCCCGCGTCGCCGTCGAGACGCTGACCACCACCGGCCTGGTCCACGTGGCCGGCGAGGTCACCACCTCCGGCTACGTGGAGATCCCCCAGATCGTCCGCCAGACGCTGTTGGACATCGGCTACGACTCCTCGGCCAACGGCTTCGACGGCGCCCGCTGCGGCGTCTCGGTCAGCATCGGCCAGCAGTCGCCGGACATCTCCGCCGGGGTGTTCAACTCGCTGGAGGCCCGCTCCGGGGCCCGCGACCCGCGCGACGCGCAGGGCGCCGGCGACCAGGGCATCATGTTCGGCTACGCGACGAACGAGACCGACACCTACATGCCGACCTCCATCGCGCTGGCCCACCGGCTCTCGGCGCGGCTGACCGAGGTGCGGCAGAACGGCCAGCTGGAGTTCCTCCGCCCCGACGGCAAGACCCAGGTGACCATCGGCTTCGACGGCGCCCGCCCGGTCACCCTGGACACCGTGGTGGTCTCCTCGCAGCACGCCGAGGAGACCACCCAGGCCGAGCTGCAGGCCGCGCTGAACGAGCAGGTCATCGCCCCGGTGGTGGAGTCCTCCGGGCTGGACGTCTCAGGCACCGACACGATCATCAACCCTTCCGGACCCTTCGTGGTCGGCGGGCCCGTCGGCGACGCCGGACTGACCGGCCGGAAGATCATCGTCGACACCTACGGCGGCTTCGCCCGCCACGGCGGCGGCGCCTTCTCCGGCAAGGATCCGTCGAAGGTGGACCGTTCGGCCGCCTACGCGATGCGCTGGGCGGCGAAGAACGTCGTCGCCGCCGGACTGGCCGACCGCGCCGAGATTCAGGTCGCCTATGCCATCGGCCGGGCCCGTCCGGTCGGGGTCTACGTGGAGACCTTCGGCACCGAGCACGTCGACCCCGAGCTGATCGCCCGGGCGGTCGACGAGGTCTTCGACCTGCGGCCGCTGGGCATCATCGAGGATCTGGACCTCAAACGACCGATCTACCGGCAGTCGGCGCGCAACGGCCACTTCGGCCACGACGGCGACACCTTTCCCTGGGAGCGTCTCGACCGGGTGGATGCGCTGACGTCCTTCGTCGGCGCCTGAGGCGCGCCGGTGCGCGGCGTGGACGGCATGGACGCGGACGGGCCGGACCCCGGCTCGCCGCCGGACGCGGCGGGCGGCGCGGACGATGCGGCCGGTGGCGCGGGGCAGGATCCCGCGCCGCGTCAGCCGGCTCTGCTGGACAGCCTCGCTCCGCCGCCGGCGCCGAGTCTGCCCGCCGGTGCCGCGACGCAACAGCCCATCGCCCGCGTGCTGCTCGATTCGGGCGTGCCGCATCTCGACCGCCCCTTCGACTACGTCGTCCCCGCCGACCGTGATGACAAGGTCGTGCCCGGCTGCCGGGTCAAAGTCCGCTTCTCCGGCCGGGAGATGCTCGGCCACGTCGTCGAGCGGGTCGAGGCCGCCGGCACCTCCTCGCGGCTGGCGCTGATCCATAAAGTCGTCTCCTCGACGCCGGTGCTGGCGCCGCAGATCCTCGAGCTGGCCGAGCAGGTCGCCGCCCGCGGCGCCGGGGTCGCCTCCGACGTGCTGCGGGCGGCCGTGCCGCCGCGGGTCGCCCGGGTGGAGAAGGAGTTCGAGGGACTGGTCCCTCCCGAGGACTCGCTGCGCCCCGAGACCCCGGGACCGCGCCGGGCCGCGCTGGCGCTGACCTCCTACGGGTCGCAGAGCTGGGTGGAGATGATCGTCAGCGCAGTGCGCGAAGCGCTGGAGCCCGGCGAGGGCTCGGACGGCGCCGCGGCGTCGGATGCGGAGACCGGGGGAGACGCCGTCGTCGTGCTGCCCGACCAGCGCGACGTCGACCGCGCCGCCACCCGGCTGGAGGAGGTCTTCGGCGCCGAGGCCGTCGCCCGGCTGACCGCCGACGTCGGTCCGACCCCGCGCTACCGGGCCTTCCTGCGGCTGCGGATGGGGCAGGCGCGGATCGCCGTGGGCACCCGCTCGGCGATCTTCGCCCCGGTGGCCGCCCCGCGGCTGATCGTCGTCCTCGACGACGACGATCCCTCCCATGCCGAGCCGCGGGCGCCGTACCACCACGTCCGGGAGACCGCGCTGCTGCGCACGGTGCAGACCGGCGCGTCGCTGCTGTTCCTCTCCGCCGC
>NZ_AFRW01000120.1 GCF_000220985.1 Nesterenkonia sp. F | reverse complement strand
AGGCGATGACGAACGTTGCCAGTACGCATGGCGTCGCGCTCTGCTCTTAGGGCTCTTAGGCCGGGGTGAGCGGCTTGATGGCCTGAAGCTCTTCTTCGTGGTCGGCGTGCTCTTTCGACAGGTCATAGGTCGTCTGGAGGTTCATCCAGAACGCCTCGGTAGTGTCGAAGTAGCGGGCCAGGCGAATCGCGGTGTCCGCAGTGACATCGCGCTGGCCGCGGATGATCGCGTAGATGCGAGTCTTGTCCACTCCGATGTCCTGCGCCAACCGGTAGGAGCTGATGCCCAACGGCTCGAGGAATTCTTCATGGAGGATGACACCGGGGTGGATGAGGTGGGTGGTGCTCATCGGTCTTCCTGGTGGTAGTCGCAGATCTCGAGGTCGGTCGGGCCATGGTCGGTCCATCTGAAGCAGACGCGCCACTGATCGTTGATTCTGATGCTGTGCTGTCCTCGGCGGTCGCCTTTGAGGGCTTCCAATCGATTCGCCGGCGGTATGCGTAGATCTTTCAGGGCGGCGGCTGCGTCGAGCATCTGTAGCTTGCGCATCGTCACCGACAGGATGCGCGGAGCGAGCTTGCCCTTCTTGTCTTTACCAATCTTCCAAGGCTGCCGCGTGCGACTGTCCCTGAATGACTGGATCATGCTCCGATAGTAGCGCGGTACGCTACTCTGGGCAAGGAAGTGATTTCGGAGGGCCTGGCGGTATCTACCCCAACGGGACGTCACCATGACCGGGCGGTGACCAGGAGCCTCCGCGCTGCCCTGTCGGCCGGGGAGTGCCGGTGACTGAGCTGAGCTCCGCGCCACCGGAGGTGACTGACGTGACTGCTATGGTCGGTGCGGGGGCTGGCCATTAGGTGCTCGGCATGGTCGCCGCGACCTCGGCAGACGCGAGAGAAGGGTTCCTTCTCGCCGAGAAGCGGGGCGAGGTTCCACTTCCGCGTGGCATCACCCTGGCCCTCGCCCTTATAGCCGACAATGCTGAGTTCAGGACCGCCGGGCCCCAACAGGACCAGGCGGGGTACGATCCGGCTGGTCATACCGTGGGCAGCCCTCGCAGCGGGGCTCTGGACGAAGATCCACCAGTTCGTCGACGACCACTTGCTGCCGTCGGTGGTGTTGCCGACCGCTGATCAAGCCAGCAACGCGCCGATGCTAGCGCCGTAATGACAGCGGCTGAAGGCCGGTGGCCCGGGCTGGCGGGGTGAACCCGGCCGGCTCACCCTGCGAGGACGAATCCTCGCTCCTCGCGGTTGGTCCGGGATCAGCTGCGCTGTCGCCGGACCGTCCTTGAAGACGTAGGCGCCAAGGGGCTGGAGTCTTCCCGACCGAATCCGTAACTGGAGAAAGCCCATGCCCCGGCACGGGCGAGGAAAGTGTCGATCCTCCAGCGCGCAGTCCGGGGCGATCGATTTCCCTGAACAACGCTGTGCCGCCCGGATACCCCCTGTGGGCCGGGCGGCACAGCGGCCGTTCAGGCTATGCCTTGGTTCAGCCGCCCAGGCCTCCCAGGAGGGAGAGGACGGTGTCCAGCAGGCCGGTGATTGTTCCCAGCAGGCCGCTCAGCTCAGGCATGACGTCTCCTTCGTATCTATGTACTCATCATGGTCGTCACGCCCACGCCGCAGGACATCACCTGAACGTGAACATGACATGGCACACCTTACTCAGCAACACGCGTGGTGACTAGGGGCCGTCCCCGGTGCGAGCCACGGAGTCGACAGAATCTTCAGCAGACCCAGGCGTCGGGCCTCTCGTGCTGCAGCGTAGCCTGGGAAATCCCCCAAGCCGAACGACTGTACCGCTGAGGGCTGGCGCTGCTATCGGTCTGGCTTGGCTTCAACCGTTATTGTCACCCGTGGTCCCGCTTGCAGGTCTGCCGTAGGCTCTCCTCGCAGAGTCTGACAATGCGTGCATCGCGAAAATGACGTCGTTCCGAGAAGGTGGCGAACCTGTGCCTAAAGATGCCAAGCCTCTAGCAGTCAACCTCCACGTGACAAGATTCCTGATGATGACAACTCTGGGCTTGCTTGCGCTGGGGACGACAGGTTGTGGCGATGAGGGAAGCTCCCAGACCTCTCAAGAGGAGAGCGCTCCGGGCCAGAATGAGTCGGAGACGGCGAATGCAGAGGAACAGACTGAGGAGCCGACCGACGGGGAGTCTATGGAGTACACAGACCCCTCCGAGGCTGAGAGTTACTGCGGGGTAGTTGAAGGGCTGGTGACCCTTAATAGAGAAGCCTCCGAACAGGGGCAACAGGCTGCTACAGCTCAAATGGGGGAGCGGCTGGCTCTTTTCGCTGATTCCGCTGACAAGCTTGAAGAGCTCGCTCCCGATCAAGAAGCACAGGAACTGTGGGGTGACGTCGGCAGCTCTTATAGCGAAGCTCGCAATTTTTACCTGAGCTCTGGTGAACAGCCGGCTAACGATCACTTCCTTTTCCTCCTCTCCGAAGCGGTTGAAGCTGGCACTGACGCGTTCGAAGCAGAGCAGGAGGAGGTGCAGGAGGAATGCGACGTGGATGTCTCCGTGCTGATCCCGGAAGAGTGAGGATCAAGGCAACGTGTCTCGGCGCTGTAGCCATAATGCTTATAAGCGGGTGTGGCCAAGAGGAACCCCCCAGTGATGCAGCGTCCACCGCCGCACAAGAGAATATGAGCGGTGAGGAGTCTCCAGAGCCGCTGGATGACCCACAGGAAGCGGAAGAGCTCTTTGAAGACTTTCAAGACCTGGTCTCTGAGACGGCCGGCTTCCGGGCTGAAGGCAGCACAACCGTCGAGGGTCAGACGCAGCGGGCCGACATGGCTTTCGACGCGCAGGACGGAGGCTTCGAAGGCACTGTCAGTGTTTCTGGGGGAAACCTCGACATGGACCTTGAAGTCATCCGCGCAAACGACCTGACGTGGATCAAGGGTCCGACCGAATACTGGGAATCTCTCGGGTATCCCTCCGACGGGGCGAGCGTCGCCGAGGGAATGTATGTCGTTTTCGAGATGTCCGCGGGGGATGCCGTAGCCGACCCCTATGACTATGCCCGGCTGTTGGAACAGACAACAGCGGTTGCGATGAGCGACATCACTGTGGAAGGCACGGTGGAATCCAGCCAGGGGGAAGCCTTCCGGTATGTCCTGGGAGGCGACGAAGACTCTCCATGGTTGGAACTTCCGTCCAATGGTGATCTTGACTCGGCTCGGTACGTGAGCACGGCGAACGATCTGGAGGCCGATGTCCGCTTCTGGGGCTTCGGCGCTGACGTCGACGTTGAGGCCCCACCTCCCGATGAAGTCCTCGGAGGCATGGAGGGTCGATCCAGTTAAACTTAAGTCTACAATCCGCTCATCGTTATACTCTTGTTATCTGATGTTCAGGCATCTTCCTCTAGGGTTGCGTAGGGCGTCGCTCACAGTAGCGGCCTCTGAACGGATCACTCGCAGGCTTGCCTTCTACCCGTCTTCCATCCGGGAGTCGCGGTTGGTGCGTGCCTATTCGTGGTGTCCGTGCCCGATGCCCTGAAGTCAACTAGGGGGAATGAAGTGAATAACGAAGTGAGTACATCACCTCACGATGAGCGAGGACGAGGGCGATCTTCCAGGGGCCTGCGAGGCTCTGTGGGGGCGCTCAGCGTCGCGGCTATGGCCGTTGCCTTCATGGCACCTGCAGCTCCTGCTGCCGCCGCAGATCTCGAGGAGGGCCAGTTCTCCGGAGAAGCACGCAACTACGGCGTGTTCGCAGGAGTGGGACTGCTGGACAATTCTGTCAACGCTCGGGCAAACATTGCCGAGTCGGTGACGGTGGCGAACTCTGAGGGACTCTCCGACTATTCCGGCACCGGTGTCGGTGAATTCGCCGTTCCTGGATCGATCGCGGATGATCCTGAGGCTCGCGCCTACAGCCGCGCCGCGCCGATCGGCGCTGGTGCGATCGGTATCCCCGTGGACGTCGTCAATGCGGAGTCTTACTCGACGACAGTCCAGGACGTGGACGAGGCGTCCAACGATTTCGGAAACCTCGACATCCCGCTGCTTGGCAACCTTGAGGGGCTGACCGGAGCCACTTCCACTACGTGGACTGATGAAGTGCTCTCCAATGGAGGCACCGTGGCAGATTCGGTGACCACCACTGGTGATCTCAACCTGATCTCGGGGCTGGGGGAGGAGATTCCCGCGCCTGTCCCGGGACTGTCAGACATCTTCCCCGTGGGCAGCGCCAATCTGGGGCAGAACACCAATGAAGTTCGTCTGGTCGACAACGGGTCTGAGCAGTGCCCCGGTGCGTTGGGCGTAGAGACCGAGGCCACGTGGACCTTCGCCGATGTTCAGCTCTTCGGCGGCCAGGTTGGGGTGTCCTGGGGTGGCGAGTCCTCGGGTGAAACGGGGACCATCGTTGCCAGCGCCAGTGGCCAGCCGAACGGCGCCTCCGTCGACGTCTCCACTATGCCCAGCATGGCTGTCGTTGTCGGTGAGAATGAGTTCGTGATCGAGCCGGGGCTGGGCATCGAGCTGTCGGAACTGCTCGAGGGCTCGAGTGCTGAATCTCTGCTGGACATCATCGATGGCGAACTCGTCTATGGCGGGCCCACCAACTTCGAAGAGGCCGCTGACGGTACCCATGCGTCCGGCACGATGGGAGGCCTGCAGGGTGACCTGCAGCTGCTTTCCGTCCCAGTGGTTGCTCCGGACGGTCTCGGAAGCCTGGAGCTCGGTTTCGAGCGCGTCGATGTCGCTGCAGACGTGAGCCAGGGCGGCGTCAACTGCACTGACGACGGAGGAACCCCTGACGGCTCGGCCGACGGCGTCG
>NZ_AFRW01000121.1 GCF_000220985.1 Nesterenkonia sp. F | reverse complement strand
TCGATCGGTCCGGGGCTCGTCGACGGTGGCTAGCCGACGGCAGCGCGTTCCTGGTGACGGCCCGCCCCGACGCCGGCCCGCCCCGCCACCCCGACCGTGACCAGCACGACGGAGTCCGGACTCGCCCGGGCGCACCCTGCCGTGCCTACAATCGGGACGGACCGATGTCCGAGCCGACCGTCCTGGTCGGCCGGCCCGCCGACCGAGGAGTGCACCCATGGCCGTTCCGCCCCGCGCCCGCGCCGACGAGCAGGCCCGCGACCCGCGAGCCGCCGAGCTGGCCCCGCGCCTGGAGCCCACGATCACCGCCCACGGGCTGGTCCTCGAGGAGATCGAGCTCGCCGCCTCCGGGCCGACGACGATCCTGCGGGTCACCGTCGACTACGCCGAGGGGACCGAGACCGTCGACCTGGACACCGTCGCCGGGCTGTCCGAGGCGCTCTCCGCCGTGCTGGACTCCGAGGACCTGATGGCCGAGGTGGAGAACTACGAGCTCGAGGTCACCACTCCGGGCGCCACGCGTCCGCTGGCCGAGCCGCGGCACTACCGGCGCAACATCGGGCGGCTGCTGGAGATCTCGCGCACCGGCGAGGCCGACATCGTCGCCCGCCTGGAGGAGGTCACCGACGACGGCATCCGTGTCGCCGAGCAGAAGCCGGCGCCGAAGAAGGGGATGCCGGTGAAGTACCTCGACCCGGTGGAGATCGCCTACGAGACGATCACCCGGGCCAGGGTGCAGGTAGAGTTCTCCCAGACGTAGATGCGTCCCGCCGGGGACGATGCAGCGGTCGACGACGCCGTCGGCCGCTTCGTCGTCCCTTCCGGCGGTCGCCGCGCCAGCACGAACACCAGCGACCCGCACGACGCACGACACCACCGACGACACCACCCACGACACGATCGACACGACGCCGACAGCATCGCCGCTCCGCCGGCGGCACGCGGTCGGGACTGCGGGAAGACGACCCGCACCGAGCACCTGAGCACACGAGCCGGGCGAAGAACCGGGGCATGAGGACACTGGAGGCACAAGTGGATATCGATATGAGCGCCCTGCGCATGCTCGTCAAAGAGCGTGACATCCCCCTGGAGAGGCTGATCCCCGCCATCGAGCAGGCTCTCGTGCTCGCATACCACAAGTCTCCCGGGGCGCTGAAGCACGCCCGCGCCGAGATCGACCAGTCGACCGGGCACGTCGCCATCTGGGCCAAGGAGTTCGGCGAGGACGGCACCGTGCTCGGCGAGTTCGACGACACGCCGAAGGACTTCGGCCGGATCGCGGCCTCCACGGCGCGACAGGTCATCATGCAGCGCCTGCGCGACGCCGAGGACGATCAGGTGCTCGGCGAGTTCAAGGGGCGCCAGGGCGAGCTCATCTCCGGACTGGTCCAGCAGGGGCGCAACCCGAACATGGTCCAGGTGGACCTGGGCACCGTCGAGGCGGTGCTCCCGCCGCAGGAGCAGGTTCCCGGCGAGGACTACTCGCACGGTTCGCGGCTGCGCGCGTACGTCGTCGACGTCCACCGCGGGATGAAGGGCCCCTCGATCACCCTCTCGCGCTCCCACCCGGGGCTGGTGGAGAAGCTCTTCGAGCACGAGGTCCCGGAGATCGCCGACGGCACCGTGCGGATCACCTCCATCGCCCGCGAAGCCGGCCATCGCACCAAGATCGCGGTGCGCACCGACGAGCCGGGCATCAATGCCAAGGGCGCCTGCATCGGGGCGATGGGCTCGCGCGTGCGTGCAGTGATGACCGAGCTCAACGACGAGAAGATCGACATCATCGACCACCACGACGACTCGGCGGAGTTCATCGGCAACTCGCTGTCGCCGTCGAAGGTCAACTCGGTGGCGATCCTCGACGAGAACGCCCGCTCGGCCCGCGTGGTCGTGCCCGACGATCAGCTCTCGCTGGCCATCGGGAAGGAGGGGCAGAACGCCCGGCTGGCGGCGAAGCTCACCGGCTGGCGGATCGACATCATCTCCGAGGCGGGCACCACTCCCGACGAGGTCATCGGCGTCTGAGCACGCCGACCCCGCCCGGCGAGGTCCCGGCGACGAGGCGCGCCCGATCGATTCTGTCCTGACCACCACGAGGGGGTAGACTGTCATGGTCCCTGTCCGCACATGCGTCGGCTGTCGCCGGCGGGTGGATCAGGGAGATGTCGTGAGACTGGTGCTCGCCCCCGAGCAGGTCCGGACCGACGACGGCGAGACCGTCGCCGGCGGACCGACCGGCCCGGAGGTGGTCGTCGACGCCGCACGCCGGCTCCCCGGCCGCGGCGCGTGGCTGCACCCGGAGCGCGGATGCTTCGAGGCGGCGATGCGACGGAAGGCTTTCCATCGGGCCTTCCGCCGGCCGGTCAGCGTCGCACGGCTGGACTTCGAGACGATCGAGGCCGCCGCGCGAGGAACGATGTCCCTGCACACACCGGATGAAAGCGGGTTCAGAGAGATGGATACCCGATGAGCACCGACGGATGAGTGCCCAGTGATGACCCACCTGAGTAACTCCGTCATGCACCGCAGAACGTTCGACGGCTCGGTGCGATGATCCGCTGACATCAGCCCCGCTGATCTCAGCGGGGCATCGCGCGGGCCAGACAAGGAGAAATGTGGCCAAGGCCCGCGTACACGAGCTCGCCAAGGAGCTCGGCATCACGTCCAAAGATGCTCTTGCGAAACTGCAGGAGATGGGCGAGTTCGTGAAGTCCCCGTCCTCGACGGTGGAGCCCCCGGTGGCGAAGAAGCTTCGCTCCGCGTTCCCGGACGCCCAGAAGAAGCAGGAGTCGGCCTCCGGCTCCTCGACCGGCGCGCAGCAGGCCCCCGCGTCGACGTCCTCGGCTCCGAAGCCCGGCCCCAAGCCGGTTCCGAAGCCGGGCGCGCAGAAGTCGGAGAAGCCCGCGGAGAAGGCTCCTGAGGAGCCTGCGGAGAAGCCTTCGCCGGCGGCCTCCGACGAGTCCGCCTCTACGACCGAGGAGAAGCCGCAGGCCAGCTCCTCGGCTCCGAAGCCCGGTGCCAAGCCGGCGCCGAAGCCGGCCCCCAAGCCCGGATCCCCGCGTCCGGGCAACAACCCGTACTCCTCCCCGCAGGGCATGGACTCGGGCGACCGACCGGCTCCGCGGCCGGGCGGCTCCGCCGGTCCGCGCCCGCCGAAGCCGGGCCCGCGGCCGGGGAACAACCCGTTCTCCTCGCCGCAGGGCATGCGCGGTGAGCGCTCCGGCGGTCAGCGTCCGGCCGGCGGCGGTCGCGGAGGCGGCCGCGGCGGTCAGGGCGGTCAGGGCGGCGGCAA
>NZ_AFRW01000122.1 GCF_000220985.1 Nesterenkonia sp. F | reverse complement strand
CCGCCTCGATGCTCGCCCTGGCCGGCGCGGCCTGGTCGCTGGGCCGCGGCGACGGCGGGCTCTGGATGATCGCGCTGCCGCTGGCCGTCAACGGCGTGGGCCAGGCGATGATCATCCCCAGCGCACAGACGCTGTCGATGCGTCAGGTGCCAGTGCGGATCGCCGGCGCCGCCGGAGGCGTCGCCCAGACGGCCCAGCGGCTGTTCACCGCTCTGGGCATCGCGGTGGTCACCGCGGTCTACTTCGGCGTCGGCGCCGCACAGGACGCCGACGCCGGCGCAGTGGCCGCGGCCGCGACGATCGCGCTGTTCAGCCTGGCCGCACTGGCCGCCGCCGTCGTGGCCGCCCGTCGGGCGCCCGGCCCCGAGGAGAGCAGCGCCGACGGCGAGCTCAGCGCAGCCGAGTGACGTGCCGGACGTCCTTCTCGAGCACGTACTTCGGACGATCGGCGAAGATCCGGGCGCGCTCCTCGGACTCCTCCCAGGCACGCTCGGCCGCGTCGAACTCCTCCGGCGTCCCGAAGCGGCTGACGAACCAGGTCAGCACATCCCGCTCCGCCGAGAGCCAGACGGACTCCACGGTGAAGCCCTGCTCCTCACGGGCGGGGAACACCTCGGTGCGCAGGAAGTCGACGAACTCGTCGACCAGCGCCGGGTCCAGCACGTAGCGGCGCATGACGGTGGTGCGGCGGGTCTCGTCGAGGCCCGCGATGGTCTGCGGCAGGTCGCTCATGTCTCTCCTCGGCCGGCGTCGGGGTGACGCCACGTGCGACGCCCGATGTGACGCCGGGCGTGATGGATTCGCGGGACGGCCCGCGGGCGCTGAGGCTCCGTCGCACCCATGGCCCCGCGCCCGAGGTCCACGGCCATTGTACGGAGCCGCGAGTCCCCCGTCAGCGGCTCGCCGTCGACCTACGACGGCGTCCCCTGTCCCGACGCCGACCGCGGAGTGCCGGGCGGCTCGGTGCGGCGGGATCCGAGGGCCTCGAACGCCGCGGCGACGCGCAGCAGGGCGACGTCGTCGTGGGCCCGGCCGGCGAAGGTCAGCCCCACCGGCATCCCGGTGTCGGCCATGGTGCCCATCGGCACCGTCACCGTGGGCACGCCCAGGTGTCGCCAGACGAGGTTCCCGTTGGCCACCCAGACGCCGTTGCGCCAGGCGAGATCGGCAGAGGCGGGGTTCGTGTCGGCGTCCGCCGGACCGACGTCGGCCATCGCCGGCAAGGCCAGCACGTCCAGGCCGAGCTCGTCCATCCACTGCTCGAGGTCGATCTCCCGCGTGCGGACCAGCCCGTGGAGCCCCTCGGCGAGGTGCGGGATGTCCTCCACCCGCAGGGAGGGGTGCTCACGCATGAACTGCGGGTAGCCGGAGATGTCGTCGTCGAAGCCGTCATAGCGGTCCGGAAGGGCGCCGGACGGCGGAGGGAAGATCTGGTCGCCGTCCACGTCGGCCAGCCGGTGCAGCCGCGGGTCGCCGTTGGCGGCGAGGAAGTCGTCCCAGGCCCAGGCGGAGAGGTCGAGGATCTCGCGGTCGAGATACTCGCGGGAGACCAGCCCGCGGTCGGCGATCGTGGGCGCCCCGGGCCGATCGCCCTCGTAGTTGGTCACCACGGGCAGGTCGGTCAGCCGCACCTCGGCGCCGTGCCGCTCGAGGTCCCGGCGGGCGTCCTCCCAGAGCTCGAGGACGCTGGCCCGCGTGGTCACCGGCCGGCCGGTGGAGCCGCCGACGCCGGTGATCCCGTGCGCGTCGGGTGCGGCCGTGCCGGCCTCGGGGTCGGCGTTCAGGTACATCCCCGGCGCGCCGATGCGCAGCCCCTGCAGCCCGGCCGCGGCCTCCTCGGAGGAGGCCGGGCGCAGAGCGGTGAACGTCCGCGGACGCACGGTGCTCGCCCTGGGCAGGTCGATCCACGGCTGGACGCGCCAGAAGTCGCCGCGGGTCCGCGCGTCGTCGACGACGATGACGTCGAGCAGCTCGAGCATGTCGGCCATCGTGCGCGTGTGCGGCACCACCACGTCCATCGTCGGCACGAGCGGCCAGTTGCCGCGGATGGAGATCATGCCCCAGGACGGGGTGTAGGCGCAGAGCCCGTTGTGCGAGGCGGGAGCCCGTCCGGAGGACCAGGTCTCCTCCCCCAGGCCGAAGGCCGCGAAGCTCGCCGCGGTCGCAGTGCCGGAGCCGTTCGAGGATCCCGAGGCGAAGGCCGAGGTGAGGAAGTCGCGGGAGTAGGGGCTCTCGGCCCGGCCGTGCAGCCCGCGCTGCATGCCGCCGTTGGCCATCGGCGGCATGGTCGTCAGCCCGATGAGCACCGCTCCGGAGGCACGCAGCCGCTCCACGGTGAAGGAGTCCTGCTGCGCGATGAGCTCCGCGAAGGCCGGCGACCCGGCCGAGACGGGCAGCCCGGCCGCCTGGTAGCTGTCCTTGGCCGTGTACGGGATGCCCTCGAGCGGACCGCGCGGCCCGCCGGCGGCGCGTCGAGCGTCCGAGGCGCGGGCCTCGGCCAGCGCCTCCGGGTTGAGCACCGGGACGGCGTTGAGCATCGGACCCGATCGATCATAGGACTCGATGCGCGCCAGATAGCCGCGCACCAGCTCCTCGCTGGTGGTCTCGCCGCTCTCCAGCGCCGCACGCAGCTGCGGGATCGTCGCCTCGACGACGTCGAATCCGGCCGTCATCGCCGGGCCTCGCTGTCCTCGCAGTCCGCGCCGCGCGGCCGCGGCTGCTGCTGCGTGATGCAGTGGATGCCGCCGCCGAAGCGCAGGATGTCGCGTGCGTCGACCAGCTCCACCCGCCGGTCCGGATAGGCCTCGGCGAGGATCGCCGCGGCCTGCTCGTCCTGCGGGTCGTCGTAGGCGCAGAGCACCACCATCCCGTCGGCTACGTAGTGGTTGATATAGGTCCAGTCGACGAACTCATCCTCATCCCGGAGAGTCCGCGGGGCCGGGACGTCGATGATCCGCAGCGGCCGGCCGTCGGCGTCGACGGAAGCTTCCAGGACCTCGCGCATCTGCCGGGTGACCTCGTGGTCCGGGTGGGCCGGGTCGTCCTGACGGTGGAGCAGGACAGCACCGGAGGGGGTGAAGCAGGCGAACATGTCGACGTGCCCGCGCGTGCCGAACTCGTCGTAGTCCCGGGTCAGACCGCGGGGGAACCACACGGCGTGGCGGGTGCCCAGGCGCGTGTGGAGCTCCTGCTCGATCTCCTCGGCCGTCAGGCCGGGATTGCGGTCCGGGTCGCACTGCACCGTGCGGGTGAGCAGCACAGTGCCGCGTCCGTCGAGGTGGAAGGCCCCGCCCTCGTTGACCAGCTGGCTGCCGATCCGCTCGAGGCCGGCGGCCTCGGCCATCGCGGCGCCGACCTGCGCGTCCCGGGAGTGCGGGGCCCAGGGCTGGTCGCCCCAGCCGTTGAAGATCCAGTCCACACCGGCGACGGCGCCGTCGGAGGTGTGCACGAAGGTCAGCCCGATGTCGCGCATCCACGCGTCGTCGAGGGGGAGGGTCACGATCTCGACGACCTCGCCCAGCGCCTGCCGGGCGGCCTCGGCGTCGGCCGGATCGGCGACCACGGTGACCGCCTCGGCCGCGGCGATGGTCCACGCGACCTGCGTCCAGGCGGTCCGCGCCCGGTCCAGCGACGCCGAACCCTGGGGGCCGAAGGTCTCGTTGGCCGGCGGGAAGGCCATCCAGGTGCGAGCATGCGGGGCCCACTCAGGCGGCATCGTCGTGGCGAGGGAGGCTGCGGTGCCCGACGGCTCGGTGCTCGACGGGACAGTGCTCGAGGGGGTGGAGGGGGTGGGGTCCATGGGTTCTCCTGCGGTCAGGGCGGGGCGGGCGGCGTCCGCGGACGGGTGGACGCCGCCCGGGGTCACTCGGCGAGGTGCTCGGAGGTCTCGAATCGGCGGCGGAAGAACTCCGGTCGCTGGATGTACTGATAGATCATCGCCGCCCCGCCGAGCACGAAGATCAGCACGCCGAGGATGAACACCAGTCCGATCCCGCCGATCTCCGAACCGGAGCCGTAGGCCGGATCCATCGAGTCCCAGGCGGTCTGGAAGAAGAAGATCAGCAGCAGCAGGCCGCCGAGCAGCGGGGCGAGCATCTTGGTCAGGAAGGCGCCGATCGAGGCCCGCGCCTCGGCGCGGAAATACCACACGCAGGCCAACGCGGTGACGCCGTAGTAGAAGCAGACCATCATGCCCAGCGTGGTGATGGTGTCCCACAGGACGTTCTCCGAGACCACGCGCATCACCGCGTAGAACACCGAGGCGATGACCACTGAGACCACTGTGGCATAGGCCGGGGTCTGGTGCTTCGGGCTCACCCGGGCGTACTTCTCGCTCAGCGCCCCGTAGTGACCCATCGCCAGCATAGTCCGCGCCGGCGAGATCATCGTCGACTGCAGCGAGGAGGCCGAGGAGGAGAGCACCGCCAGCGACATCAGGATCGCGAAGGGTCCCATCACCGGGCCCGCGAGCGCGGCGAAGACGTTGCCCTGGATCTCCGGGTTGCCCAGGCCGAACTCCCCGGTGGAGACTCCGGCGTAGGACAGTGTGGCCACGGTGACCATCGTGTAGAGCCCGACGACGACCAGAATGGTCACCAGCGCGGCCTTGCCCGGCGTGGTGGTGGTCCCCCGCGACTCCTCGTTCATGGTGAGCACCACGTCCCAGCCCCAGTAGATGAAGACCGAGAGCGCGATGCCGGCGGCGAAGGCGGAGAAGGACTCGACTCCGAACGGGTTGAACCACTCCCAGCTGGGGTCCAGCGCATCGAAGGCGGTGCCGGAGCCGACGTGGCCGAAGGCGGCCACGGAGTACCAGCCCAGCACCAGCACCTGGAAGGAGACCAGCACGTACTGCACACCCTTGGTGGCCTCCAGCCCGCGGTAGGAGACCCAGGCCGCGGCGGCCATGAAGGCCAGGCAGGTCAGCACGTTGACCGGCACGCTGCGGGTCAGCTCCGCGATCCACGGTTCGCCGACGAGCTGGCTGATGGCCAGGTAGAAGAAGTCCACGGCGATGCCGGCCAGATTGGACAGCACCAGGATCGTCGCGGCCAGCAGGCACCAGCTGCCCATCCAGCCGATCCACGGGCCGAAGGCCTTCGAGGCCCAGGTGAAGGTGGTCCCGGAATCGGGCATCGCCCGGTTGAGCTCCCGGTAGCCGATCGCGACCAGCATCATCGGGATGAACCCGACGATGAGCACAGCCGGCAGATGCTCGCCCACTGCCGAGGCGGTGGGGCCGACGGCGCCGGAGAGCGTGTAGGCCGGAGCGATGGTGGAGACTCCGATCACCACGGCGCCGAGCACGCCGACGGCGCCCGCGCTGAGGCCCTTGCTGTGGTCTCTGGTCGCGCCCGTGGTCGCGGGCGCGCTCTCGCCTGTCTGTGTCATGGCGGTTCTCCTCCTCAGCGGGTGCTTCCCGCAGGGGACGTGGGGGTCTCGGCGTCTCGTCGGGGCATCACGATCATCGGGATCGGCAGGTGGGTCAGGATGCGGGCGGCCGTGGCGCCCAGGAAGAGTCGACGGCGGCGGGCCAGCGGGGAGGAGCCGATCATCAGCACTCCACCGCTGGGCCAGTCGACGTCGCGCACCGCCCGGCCCAGCGTGCGTCCGGCGGCGACGATCCGCCGGACGCCCTCCTCCTGCGGCCCGCTCGAGCTGCTCTGCCGCGCGGCGGGGTCGGAGCTGAAGGTGACGTGGGCCAGCCCGGCATCCAGCTGACCGGCCCAGGCCGCGGCGTCGTCGGCCACCTGGTGGGCGGCGTGCTGCTCGGAGACGGCGGCGATCACCTCGGTGAGTCCGCCCTCGTCGCGCCAGCCGCGCGGCGCCAGGGCCAGCGGCACCGGGGCGCTGTGCAGCAGCGCCTCGACCGCCGGATGGGTGGTGACGCCCCCGGCGCCGACGCCGGAGCCGGTGACCAGCAGATCGGCCGCCAGCTCCTCGACGGCGGCGATGAGCCCCTCGGCCACGGAGGCGCCGCCGCGGATCGACGAGTGCACCTCGACATCCTCGTCGACCAGCGTCTCGGCCTCGCCCAGCCACCCTGCGGCCTGCTCGGCGATGATGCCGTCGATGCTGCCGACCGGCGGGTAGGGGATGGTGAAGGGGTCGTCGGCCTTGACCACCAGCACCAGATGCAGCTCGGCGCCGGCGGCGCGGGCCAGGGCGGTGCCGAGCCGGACGGCGTCGCGGCTGCGCTCGTCGCCGCCGCAGCCGATGACGACGCGGCGCAGGACAGGCGGGGCGGAGGAGGAGCTCACGGAGGGCTCGACGGCGGGACTGTGCGGCATCATCTGTTCCTTCAGCTGATTCAGCGTCTTCAGCGCGCGGCGGCGCTCTCGGGCAGGGCGGCGAGCACGTCCTCGGCGGCGCGGCGGCCCTGGCGCAGCGCGCCGTCGACGTGCTGGAACCCTTCGGCGGCCAGGTCCGAGCAGGCCCAATGGATGGGGCCGACCGCCTCGCGCTGGTGGGCGCCGTAGCGGACGATGCCGCCGATGTCGAAGCTGGACGCATAGGCCCCGCGGGTCCACTCCTCGGAGGCGAAGTCGGACTCGTAGTAGACGACCGGCTCGCGGGCCTCCTCGCCGAGGTAGTTCGCCAGCGAGTCCAGGATGCGCGCGCGGCGCGTCTCCTCGGGCAGGGCGAACATGGCGTCGGCCTGCTCGTCGGAGATGAAGGCCACCAGCGTCCCGCGAGCGTCGCCGTAGTTGGTGTTGTCGTAGACCTCCTGACAGATCTCCTGTGCGCCGAAGCCGGTGCCGGAGAGGCCCTTCGGCCGCCAGAACGGGGTCTCGTAGACCGCGTGCACCTTGATCACCAGACCCATCGACTGGTGCTGGTGCATCTGGTGCTGCAGCCGCGGCAGCGGCGGCTCGAAGCTGATCCGCGGATACAGGGTCGGCGGCACGGCGACGACGACCTGCCGGGCGCGGACGGTGAGCCGGTCGGACCAGACGGTGACGCCGGCGTCACCGCCGTCACCGGCCGCGCCGTCGGTACCGTCGGCGTCCCGGACGATGGTGCGCACCGGGGTATCCAGATGCACCGTGCCGGGCTCGAGCTGGTCGGCCATGGCCTGCGAGACGCCCTGCATGCCGCCGACCACGCGCCGGTCGAGGATGAAGTCCTCGTCCACCAGATGGCTGAAGGAGCCCGCCGAGGCGGCCATGAGCACCGCCTGCAGCGCGGAGAAGGCGTGCTCGGGCTTGGTGATCATGCCGCCGGCCAGGAAGATCGCGAGGTTCTCCCGCGCGGCGGCGTCGTCGGTCTGGCCGCGCAGCCATTCGGCGAAGGTGACGGTGTCCAGCGCGCGGGCCTGGGGGTGCTCCCAAGGACGGGCGGGGTCCATGGCGGCGGCGAGCTCGTCCAGCACACCGATGACCCGCTCCATCTCCGCGACCGTGCTCTCCCCGGCGGGGAACATCTCGCCGGTGAACTCGTGGCGGGAGCCGTCCGGGGCCAGGTAGACGCTGGCGCCCTCGCGGTGGCGGGGGTAGGTCTGCAGGCCCAGCTCGTCGAGCAGGCCGAGCAGCTCCTCCTGGTCCGGGGAGACCCACTGGCCGCCGAGCTCGAGGAAGGCTCCGTCGATCTCCACGGACCAGGTGCGCCCGCCGACGCGGTCGCGGGCCTCCAGGACGGCCACCGAGCGGCCCTGGGCCTGGAGCCGGCGAGCGGCCATGAGACCGGCAGGACCGGCTCCGACCACGACGACGTCACGCTCGAGGGTCTCGGCGCTTCCGATGGTTCGAGTGGCTGACACTGTGCTCTCCTTCACGCTTAAATGAACTATATTCATTAAGGCGTGCGGCGCGGCGATTGTCAACCCCGCCGGGTCGTCGATTGCTTCTAGACTGAGGGGCGTCGCCGCGGAGTTCATCCCGGCGAGCACCCCAAGACCACCGCCTGACATCGGAGGACGACCACGTGAGCCCGGAGCAGACGCCGCCGACGGAGCCGACCACCGAGCCGAGCCCGGGACGACGTCGCGGCCGCCCGCCCTCGCCGGTGCTCTCCCGGTCCTCCATCACCTCCGCGGCGATCCGGATCGTGAGCAGCCGCGACCACCGCGCGCTGACGATGGCCGCCCTCGCCCGCGAGCTGGGCGTCTCGACCTCGGCGCTGTACAACCACGTCGCCTCCAAGCACGACGTGCTGGTGCTGGTGCAGGACCGACTCAACGAGCAGATCGACTGCCGCGCCTTCGACACGGAGCCCTGGCCCGAGGCGCTGCGCGTCTGGGCGCGCTCCTACCGCGACTGCTACATCGAACACACCGCGCTGATCCCGATCATGGCGGTGCTGCCGGTCGCCGACGCGCCGCAGACGCTGCAGATGTACGAACGGGTCACCCGCGCCCTCCAGGCCGACGGAGTGCCCGGACCCGAGGCGGTGGACATGATCGTCGGGGTCGAGGCGCTGGTCTTCGGTGCGGCCTATGACGCCTCCGCCCCGGCCGACATCTTCGACCCCGGGGACCGGGCGGACCTCGCCCCGGCGTTCACCGCCGCCGCGGCCGAGCGGGGGCCGGATGCACGCCGGGCGGCCGACCGAGCCTTCGAGCTGGCCCTGGATGCGCTCGTCGACGGGCTGGCCGAGGGACTGCGCCGGCGGGAGGACGACGCCGCGACGTCTTGAGCACCTCGCGCGCACCGCTCACGCACCGCTCGTCCACATCCCGTCGAGCGGCGAATCTGCCGCCCCTGAGTCGCCGGATCGGCCCATCAGCAGCAGATCCCCCGCTCGCCGGCCAGAAGCGCAGAAGATCAGCAGCTCTGGGGCTCAGGGGCTCAGGGGCTCAGGGGCTCAGGCCTCCAGCGCGTGCATCACATGCTTGACCCGGGTGTACTCCTCCAGCGAGTACACCGAGAGGTCCTTGCCGTGGCCCGATGCCTTGAATCCGCCGTGGGGCATCTCCGCGACCAGCAGCAGATGCGTGTTCACCCACACCGCACCGAAGTCCAGCGCGCGCGAGACGCGCATCGCCCGGGAGTGATCGGCCGTCCACACGCTGGAGGCCAGCGCATAGTCGACCCCGTTGGCCAGCCGCAGGGCCTCCTGCTCGTCGGAGAAGGACTGCACGGTCAGCACCGGCCCGAAAGTCTCCTCCTGGACCAGCGCATCCTGCTGCGACACCCCGGTGATGACGGTCGGCTCGTAGAAGAATCCCGTCGAACCCTCCACCGGCCGACCACCAGTACGCACTGTGGCATGCTCCGGAACAGCGGCGACCCGATCCCGCACTGCCGCGAAGTGCCGGGCGTTGTTGAGCGGGCCGAAGTCGTTCTGCGACTCGTCGGCGCGACCGGTGACCGTCGCCTCGGCGGCGGCGACCAGATGCTCGACCAGCTCGTCGTGGACCGACTCCTCGACCAGCACACGCGTCACCGCCGTGCAGTCCTGCCCGGCATTGAAGGTGCCGAACTCCACCAGCTGCTTCGCGGTGTCGGCCAGATCCGCATCGGCGAAGACCACTGCCGGCGCCTTGCCGCCCAGTTCCAGATGCGAACGCTTCAGCTCCTCGCCGGCGGCGGTCCCGACGGCCCGCCCCGCCCGCACCGAGCCGGTCAGAGCGACCATCGCCGCCGCGGGATGCCGACTCATCAGCTCACCGGTGGACCCGTCGCCGAGGACGACGTTCACCACCCCGGCCGGGAAGATCTCGGCGATCAGCTCGGCCAGCACGAGTGTCGACTCCGGCGTCGTCTCCGAGGGCTTGAGCACCACGGTGTTGCCCGCCGCCAGCGCCGGCCCCAGCTTCCACACCGCCATCATCAGCGGGAAGTTCCACGGTGCGACCTGAGCGACGACGCCCAGCGGCTCCCGGCGCACATAGGAGGTGAACCCCTCCATGTACTCGCCGGCACCGCGCCCCTCGAGAAGACGGGCGGCCCCGGCGAAGAAGCGGAACTGGTCCGCCCCCGCGGCGACCTCCTCCTCCGCGATGATCGCTTTCGGCTGGCCGGTGTTGCGATGCTGCGCCTCGACGAGCCGGTCGGCCTGCGCCTCGACCACGTCCGCCAGCTGCAGCAGACACCGCTGCCGATACCCCGGAGTCGACTGCGACCAGCCCGCGAAGGCCCGCTCCGCGGCGGCGAACGCCGCATCGACCTCGGAGGATCCGGAGACCGGCGAGACTGCGACCTGCTCCCCGGTGCTCGGGTGCACCACCGGCATCTCGCCGGAACCACCGACCTCGACGAACTCTCCGTCGACGAAGTTCTTCAACCGCTCACCCATGAGGGCCTCCTGATCGCCTCTCGACTAAATGATTATTGTTCATTTTAGGGTCCACCTCACGTGATCCGCAACACGTCGCCATCTCGGATGTCGCCTCGAGCTGGGCCTCGCGGCTGCATCGCGCCCTCCGGACGGCGGAATAGCCGAGAGGGCTCTCCGGTTGTCGCCGATGTGAAGACTCTCGGCTTCCTCTCCTTCGGCCATTGGACCCCCTCGCCGCACTCGGGCACGCGGTCGGCGAAGGAGGCGCTGCAGCAGTCGGTGGAGCTCGCCGTCGCCGCCGAAGAGCTCGGCGTCGACCAGGCCGCCTTCCGCGTCCACCACTTCGCCCGCCAGCTCGCCTCTCCATTCCCGCTGCTGGCCGCGGCCGGCGCGCGCACCGAACGCATCGAACTGGGCACCGGCGTGATCGACATGCGCTATGAGAACCCCGCCTACTTCGCCGAGGACGCCGGTGCGGCGGACCTGATCAGCGACGGGCGACTGCAGCTGGGCCTCTCCCGCGGGGCGCCCGAGCAGGTCGTCGACGGCTGGCGGCACTTCGGCTTCCGCCCGACCGAGGGAGAGACCGACGCCGACATGGCCCGCCGGCACACGCTCGAGACGCTGCGCCTGCTCAAGGGCGAGGGATTCGCCGAGCCGAACCCGCGGCCGATGTTCCCCAATCCGCCGGGACTGCTGCGCCTCGAGCCGCACTCCCCCGGGCTGCGCGAGCGCATCTGGTGGGGCGCCGGCTCCGACGCCACCGCCCGCTGGGCCGCCGCCCGGGGGATGAACCTGATGAGCTCGACGCTCAAGGACGACGAGACCGGCCAACCCTTCCACGTCCAGCAGGCCGAGCAGATTCGCGCCTTCCGCGAGGAATGGGACGCCCATGAGCATGGCTTCAGCCCGCGGGTGTCGGTCTCGCGATCGATCATCGCGCTGACCGACCAGCGCGACCGGGCCTACTTCCTGGGCCAGCGGGACTCGCAGGACCAGGTGGGGATGCTCGACGAGACCACCCGGGCGATCTTCGGCCGCTCCTACATCGGCGAGCCGGACCAGCTCATCGAGGAGCTCGCCCGCGACGAGGCCATCGCCGAGGCCGACACGCTACTGATCACCGTGCCGAACCAGCTCGGCGTCGAATACAACGCCCACCTGCTGGAGTCGATCATCACACACGTCGCCCCGGGGCTCGGCTGGCGGTGAACGTCGAACCTCCGCCCCTCGGAGAGCATGCTCGGGACGATGAGGGCCCGCCCACCAGCGCGGTGGACGGGCCCTCGTCATGCCCGACGCCTCCTCTGCGGAGGTCAGCCGGAACGTCTCAGGATGAGGAGCTCTGGGTCAGGTACTGCTTCACAGGAGCCTTGACCGCGGCCATGATCCACAGAACCGCCACCACGGCACCGGCCAGCGCGAACAGCGAGGAGATGATGTTGATGGCCGACGGCGTCGTCAACCCGCCGACGCCGGAGATCAGCATCCCGATCGTGCCGAGCACCGCGAAGATCAGGCCGACGATACGCGCCCAGTTCTTCCGTTTGGCCAGGCCGAAGTACACCAGCAGGTAGACGCCGACGCCCACGATCAGCCCGATACCCACGCCGAAGAGGCTGACGCCGACGGCGATGTCCGCCATCTGCTGGAGCTCCTCCGCAGAGTACCCCATGCCCATGGACTCGTAGGTGTCCACCGTCTGCTCACGCATGCTGCCGCTGAGCGACGGGATCAGACTCAGCAGCATGCTGACCACGAAGATCGCGAGACTGAGCAGCGTGAGCTGCTTGAGTCGGCCGAACTGCTTCGGCTCGGCCATCGGTCCGCCGACGGCGGACGGGTCGTAGGGGTCGGTGCCGAATCGCGGGCCCTGCTGCGGCCCGTCCTCAGGCGGCTGTGTCATGGTTCCTCCTCCAGATTGTGCTGTCTCGAATCTACCCGCCGGCCCGGGCTGACCACCAGGTTCGACGTCGGCGCGTCCGACGGGACCGAGACTCGGGTGAGACGTCGAGGCGCGACGGCGCCCGGACCGCCTCGGCCCGGGCGCCGTCGCGCCGTGTTCACCGGCGACGCCGCGTGGTCACTCGTAGCGCAGGGCGTCGATCGGGTTCTTCTGCGCCGCCCGTGCCGCCGGCAGCGTGCCGGCGAGGAAGGCGATGACCAGGATCAGCGCGATGATGGCGATCAGCGCGCCCGGATCCAGGGCGAAGAGCGTCAGCCCCGCGACGTTGCTGAGCGGACCGCTGACCAGCGCGGCGTTGGCCGCCAACCCGACGCCCGCGCCGAGGCCGACGCCGATCACCGAGCCCATCACCCCGATCATCACCGCCTCCATGGAGAACAGGCCGAAGACCCGTCCGCGGCTCATCCCGAGCGCCTTCATCAGACCGATCTCGCGGGTGCGCTCCTGCACCGACATCAGCAGCGTGTTGACGATGCCGAAGCTGGCCGCCAGCAGCGCGATGAGCGCGAAGCCGCTGAGCACCCAGGTGACGGTGTTGATGATCCCGCGGACCACGCCGAGCATGTCGTCCAGGGTCATCCCCATCAGCCCCTCGTCGGCGAGCTCGGACTTCAGCTCGTCCTCCTGGGCTGCGAGGTCCTCGACCTGGATCACCGCCTGGGCGTAGCTCTCCTCCTGCTCGACCTCGAGACCGGAGCTCTGCAGCTCGTGGAGCTCCTCGTGCAGCGTCTGCGAGGGCATCGGCGAACTGCCGACGCCGGCGAGGTCCTCCTCGGAGACGCCGACGACGGTGGCCTCCACAGACTGGACCTCCTGAGCCATGTCGCGCACGCCGATCTCGACGGTCTCGCCGATCGCCGCCTGCGGGTCGGCGTCCTCGGCGTCCTCGGCATCCTCGTCGAAGGCGGTCAGCCAGGTCTGCGGCACGGTGATCTCGTCGGCCTCAGGGTCCGGCGTCTCACCGGCGGCGAGCTCCATCGCCGGGGCGTCGGCCGGCACGCCGAGTCCGTCCAGCGTGTACTGAGTGCCGTCGGAGATCTCGAGGTACTCCGGAGAGACGAAGACGACCGGGTCGACCGCGGTGACGCCGTCGAGCTCGGAGATGGTCTCGATGTCCCCCTCGCTGAGCATCGACTGCCCGAAGCTGCCGGAGGCTCCGCCGCTCTGGTCGGCTTCGTACTCCTGGGGCCCGGTCTGGCCCCCGCCCATCGCCTGCTGGTCGGCGCCGGGCATCACATACATCTCGTCGGAGTCGCCGAAGCCGGCGACCATGTCGTCGACGTAGCGGTTGATGCCGGCGCCGATGCCGGAGGTCAGGGTCAGCGTGAAGGCACCGATGACGATGGCGATCACCGTCAGGAAGGTGCGCATCTTGGACCGCATGGTGTTGGACAATGCGGTCCCGGCGACGTCGACGGCCCTCATGCCGTTCCCTCCTCGTCTGCGTCACGGCCGCGGCGTCGGGTCTGCGACGTCTCGCCGGCCGGCTGGTCGTCCTCGGCGGCGCCGCCGGTCTCGGCGGCGTCCGCGGCGTCCGTGGCATCCGTGGTCTCGGACCCCTCCGGCTCGTCGGAGTCCTCGGCGGAGGTCTCCTCGGCGCGGGACCGGCCCCGCACGCGGTCGCGGAAGGTGTCCCGAGCACGGTCCCGGGCCCGGGAGGCCCGACGGCGGCCCCGGCGCAGCGGCGAGCCGTCCTCATCGTGCTCCTCGTCCGCCGCCTCGTCGCGGGCCGCGACGTCCTCGGCGGCCTGCGCGGCCGCGGAGCGGCTCCGCCCGCGCGGCTCGTCGGGGTCGACGCCGAGCTGGTCCGGGTCGTAGGTGGTGTCGACGTGCCGGTCGGCGAGCACGCCATGCTCCTCGGCGACGATCTCGCCGTCCTGCATCTTCAGCCGCCGCTCGCAGCGAGCGGCCAGATCCTCGTCGTGGGTGACGACGACCAGCGTGATGCCGTGGTCGCGGTGGAGGTTGAACAGGATGTCCTCGACGATCTCGCTGGTGGTCGAGTCGAGGTTGCCGGTGGGCTCGTCGGCGAAGATCACCGACGGGCGGTTCACCAGGGCGCGAGCGATGCAGACGCGCTGCTTCTGCCCGCCGGAGAGGTCCTTGGCCTTGTTCTTGGCCTTGTCGGCGATCTCCAGCTGCTCGAGCACCTCCATGCCGCGCCGGTTCCGCTCTCCGCGCGACATCCCGGTGATCTTCAGCGGCAGCGTGACGTTCTCCAGCACCGACTGGTTGGCATTGAGGAAGAACTGTTGGAAGACGAAGCCGAACGAGGCGTTGCGCAGCTGTGAGACGCGCCGCGGCTTCAACTCCGATACCGGCTCCCCGCCGAGGGCGACGACGCCGGCGGTCGGACGGTCGAGCAGGGCGAGCAGGTGCATGAGGGTCGACTTGCCCGAGCCTGACTTCCCGACCACCGCGACGGACTCGCCGTCGTGGATCTCGAATGTCAAGCCCTTCAAGGCGTCGAAGCGTGCTGCTCCGCGCCCGTAGACCTTCACCAGGTTCTCCGTCTCGAGAACTGGAACGGACATGGTGGGGCGTCCTTTCGTGAACGTGCCGAGGGCTCCGCGAGCGCGGAGCACGATCCACCCCTCATCCTGCCGGATGAGGCGCTCGAATCCATCGCCCCTGAGGATGATCTCTCCCACCGCCGCCGGCGGCGGGAACGGGCCTGAACAGGCGACTCGCGGCCGGGAATCCTGTGCCATGACCCTGGTCACAGCGTCGTCGCCGCCGTAGACTGCCGGGCATGCCTCATCCTCTCCGCACCGCCGGTGCGTCCGCAGCCGGTCCGCGCCCCGCGGCCGCCGCCGGGACAGCCGGCGGATCCGGCGGCGCCGAGGACGCGGCGATCGTCGCGACGGCGTTGACCAAACAGTACGGCGACTTCACCGCCGTCGACGGGATCGACTTCAGCGTCGCCCGCGGCGAGTCCTTCGGACTGCTGGGCCCGAACGGCGCCGGCAAGTCGACGGCGATGCGGATGATCGCCGCCGTCGCCGCCCGCACCTCCGGCACGATGCGGGTCGCCGGCCTGGACCCCGAACGGCAGGGTCCGGCGGTGCGCGCCCGGCTCGGCGTGATCCCGCAGCAGGACAACCTGGACGAGGAGCTCAGCGTCCGGGAGAACATCATCATGTATGGCCGCTATTTCGGCCTGCCCCGGCGCTGGCTGCGCGCCAAGACTGTCGAGCTGCTCGAGTTCGCCCAGCTCACCGCCAAGGCCGGCGCCCGGGTGGAGGATCTCTCCGGCGGGATGAAGCGGCGGCTGACCATCGCCCGCGCCCTGGTCAACGACCCGGAGATCCTGCTGCTCGACGAGCCGACCACCGGCCTCGACCCGCAGGCCCGGCACATCCTGTGGGACCGGCTCTTCCGGCTGAAGGAGCGGGGCACCACGCTGGTGCTGACCACCCACCACATGGACGAGGCCGAGCAGCTCTGCGATCGACTCATCGTCGTCGACCACGGCCTCATCATGGCCGAGGGCAGCCCCTCTGAGCTCATCCGCGCCCATGCCACCCGCGAGGTGCTGGAGCTGCGCTTCGGGATGGACCGCAACGCCGAGCTCGCCGAGCAGCTGGACACGCTGCTCGCCCCGCGCGCCGAACAGCTGGGCTACAGCCGCGTCGAGGTCCTGCCCGATCGCCTGCTGGTCTACGCCGACGCCGCAGAGTCCGCGCTGGAGGCCGTCCACACCGCCGGGCTGCGCCCGATGACCTCGCTGGTGCGCCGCTCCTCGCTCGAGGACGTCTTCCTGCGGC
Organism: Nesterenkonia sp. F; assembly: GCF_000220985.1. GTDB lineage: Bacteria > Actinomycetota > Actinomycetes > Actinomycetales > Micrococcaceae > Nesterenkonia. The sequence continues at coordinate 56,936 of NZ_AFRW01000122.1, read as the reverse complement.
TGACCGGGAGGAGCCTCGTTGACTGACACCGTCCGCGAGGACTCCGACCGGATCTCCGGTGCGGCCGCGCCCGGCTCCCCGGCCGCTGACAAGGATCGGCTGGCCCGTCGCACCCGCCGCACCGGCGCCCTGCATCAGGCTGAGCGCACGCTGCGCAGCATGCGCGCCTACGCCGGGGTCATCGTGACCAGCTCCGTCGCCGAACCGGTGATGTACATCCTGGCCATGGGCCTGGGGCTGGGTCTGCTGGTGGGCGACGCCTCCGCCGTCGCGGATCTCGGCGCGGAGTCGTATCTGATGTACATCGGACCCGGGGTGCTCGCGGCCACGGTGGCGATGACCGCCGGCATCGAGTTCGCCTTCCCCGTGCTGGAGGGCTTCACCTGGCGCCGACTCTACTATGGCGCCCAGGCCACACCGCTGACGCCGGGACAGATCGCCGGCGGCCACATCCTCGCGGTCTCGGTGCGCTTCCTCTTCCATTCCGCAGTCTTCACCGGGGTGCTGGTGCTCGTCGGCGCGACGACGTCGCCGCTGGTCTGGCTGCAGGTCCTCACCGCCACGCTCGGCGGGCTGGCGCTGGGCGTGCCGATCATGGCCTACATCTCCACGCTGCGCGAGGAGAAGGGCCACGGCGCGCTGATCCAGCGGTTCGTGATCATGCCGCTGTTCCTGTTCTCGGGGACGTTCTATCCGCTGGAGAACCTGCCGGGTCCGCTGCAGGCGATCGGCTGGATCTCACCGATCTGGCACGCCAACGAGCTCGGCCGGGTGCTGAGCTTCGGCCAGCCCACCTCGCCGGCGATGATCGCGACGCATCTGGGCTTCCTGGCGGCGGTCACGCTGCTGGCCTGGTGGGCGACGGTGCACGTGTTCACCCGCCGGCTGGGACTCGCCGAGTGGCGCGGCCGCACCCCCGGCGCCCGGGCCGACGCCCGCCGCGAGGCCCGAGTCGCCGAACTGCGCGACGACGACGGGCCGGTGGGTCCGGCGCCGGTCGCCCAGTTCCGCACGGGAGCGGGAGCCGGCTGGTACTCGGGCAACATCCGGGCCGTCTTCGCCCGCGGGCTCTCGGCGATCCGGAACAACCGCGGAGTGCTGTTCGTCTCCGGCTTCCTCGAGCCGATCCTCTTCCTGACCTCGTTCGGGCTGGGCATCGGCCCGATGATCTCGGGCATCGAGGCCGAGCAGGCCGGCGTCGGGCAGGACGGCACCATCAGCTACGCGGCCTTCATCGCCCCGGCGCTGCTGGCCGTCTCGGCGATGAACGGAGCGATCTTCGACTCCACCTGGAACGTGTTCTTCAAGCTGAAGATCACCAAGCTCTTCCGCACGATGATGGCCACCTCGCTCGGACCGGTCGACGTCGCCCTCGGCGAGATCGGCCTGGCGCTCTTCCGCGGGGCCATCTACTCGGTCGGATTCCTGGCGGTGCTCGTCGGCGCCGGGCTGATCGACGGCGCCTCGGCGGTGCTGATGTGGGTCACCGCGCTGTTCATCGCGCTGGGCTTCGCATCTGTCGGCATGGCGGTGACCTCGTTCTTCACCCGGTTCCAGCAGATGGACTGGATGATGATGGTGCTGATGCCGATGTTCCTCTTCTCCGCCACCCTCTTCCCCATCGACGTCTACCCCGTCGGCGTGCAGGCGCTGGTGCAGGCGATGCCGCTCTGGCACGGCGTCGAGCTGATGCGCGACATCGCCTTCCGCACCGGCGATGCGATGACCCTGGTGCACATCGGGTACTACCTGGTGATGGTCGTCGTCGGGCTGAGCGTGGCGACGTGGCGGATGCGCCGGCTCTTCCTGCGGTGAGCGGCGACGCGGTCGCCGGGGAGCTTCTCCGCCCTGGGCAGATCCCCCCCCCCCAGTGCATCGAGTGGCGACTCCCAGCACGATCCACCCTGCGACACGCCGTGTCGCGAGATCAGATGCCGCTGGGAGCCGCCAGTCGATGACGGTGAGCGCTCAGCGCCCGGTCCACCCGCGGGAGAGCAGCGCCTGGACGATCTTGCGGATCGCCGGGCGCCACGCGTCGACGCTGTGATCCTTGGTGATGCGGACCTCCAGCCAGCCCAGCGCCGCGGCGATCTCGGCCCGGCGGACGTCGCGGAGCACCTGGTCGGACCTCGAGTGGACCGCAGTCCCTTCATACTGGACGGCGACGCGGAAGGCGTCGAAGGCCAGGTCCGGCTGGAACGACCACCCCGGCTCGTCACCGATCCGCGGGTTGACCCGCGGCTCGGGAAGTCCGGCTCGGTGCACGGCGTATCGCAGCGCCGTCTCCCGCGGCGAGTCGGCCCCGACCCGGGCCAGCTCGGCGACATGCCGGATCCGTCGGATGCCGCGGGATCCCCGGCGCCGGGCCACGACCTCATGCAGCTCCTCGGGACCTGCGAGTGGCTCGCCGACCTCGCCGAACTCCCGTCGCGGCGGCCGCAGGATCTGATCGGCCAGCACCAGGGCGGCCAGCGGCGGCAGCGTCTGCGCCAGATCCACCCAGGTCCGCGCCGGACTCGTGCAGCGGATCCCCGCACGCTCGACGATCTGGTCCTCGGGAACCTCCGACCGGTGCGGGACGACCTCGGGACGCTGGACGCGGAAGCCGGCCGTCGGCGTCGTCAGGTGGACCGGGAGTCCGAGCTCGTGCTCAGGGAGCCCGAGCAGCGCGGCCGCCGTCCCATGGCTGGCCGCGCACCGCTCGTCGGTGAGGACCTCGAGCAGAGCCGCGGCCCCGTCGACGTCGCCGGCGGCGTAGATGCCGCGGCCGAGGGGCGCGAGCGTGCCGTATCCGACGGCATGCCGGATATCCCCGGCGTCGAGGGCGTCGTCATGCAGGTCTCGGGCGGTATGTCCGCCGGGCGGCACAGTGGACGGCAGTCGGCGGCGTCGGTCATGCAGCGGGAACTCCATGGCTCCAGCAGACCCGACGACGCGCCCTGCGCGAGGGCGACGAGCAGGCCCTGGGGACGGCACGGCGCGTCGTCGTGCGCATCCCCCGGGATGTGCAGGAGCCGAACGGGCGCCCCGCGCGCCCCTCTCCGCATAGATCGGGTGGCGGCTCCCAGCACGGTCCTCCCTCCGACACGCCGTGTCGCGATGTCAGATGCCGCTGAGAGCCGCCACTCGATGACGGAGAGCGCTCAGCGCCTCAGCCGGCCTGCCGTTCGGCGGACTCGACCACGTTGGCCAGAAGCTCCGCGCGGGTCATCGGGCCCACTCCTCCGGGATTCGGCGAGTACCAGGAGGCCACATCCTCGATGCCGGGGGCGACGTCGCCGTAGATCTTCGCCTTGCCGGTCTCCGGGTCCTCCTCCCGGGTCACCCCGACGTCGAGCACGATCACCCCGGGCTTGAGCACCTGCGGATCGACCATGTGTTTCACCCCGGCCGCGGCGACGACGACGTCGGCCTGGGCCAGATGCGTCTCCACGTCGCGGGTTCCGGTGTGGCACAGCGTGACCGTGGCGTTGACCTCGCGACGGGTGAGCAGCAGGCCGATCGGCCGGCCGATGGTCACCCCGCGGCCGAGGACGACCACGTGCTTGCCGTCGAGGTCGAGGCCGTGGCGCTCGAGCAGGTCCAGGCACCCCTTGGGCGTGCACGGCGGCGGAGACTGCAGCTCGCCGCGCACCGAGGCCACCAGGCGCCCGAGGTTCGTCGGGTGCAGCCCGTCCGCGTCCTTGTCCGGGTCGATCGCCTCCAGCACGCGCTGGGTGTCGATGTGGCCCGGCAGCGGCAGCTGGACGATGTAGCCGGTGCAGGCGTCGTCGGCGTTGAGCGTGGCGATCTCGGCGAGCAGCTCCTCCTCGGAGATGTCGCCGTCGAGCTCGCGCTGGATGGAGTGGATGCCCACTTCGGCGCAGTCGCGATGCTTGCCGGCCACGTACGTCTGCGACGCCGGGTCGGCCCCGACAAGAACTGTGCCGAGTCCAGGGACGACGCCGCGCTCCTTGAGCGCGGCGACCCGCTCGGTCAGTTCGTCCTTCAGCGCCTTCGCCGTGGCGCGGCCGTCCAGCACCTGCGCGGTCTGTGTGATCTGCTCGGCCATCACCACTCCTCCAGACCCTCGTACAGCGGGAAGTCGGCGGCCAGCTGCTCCACGCGGGTGCGCAGCGCCGACAGCTCGGCGGCCGGAACACCCTCCTCGGCGTGCTCGGCGCCGGTCTTGAGCACGTCGGCGATGATCTCGGCGACCTCGCGGAACTCGGCGTCGCCGAAGCCGCGGGAGGCCAGCGCCGGAGTGCCGATGCGCAGCCCGGAGGTGACCATCGGCGGACGCGGGTCGTTCGGGACCGCATTGCGATTGACGGTGATGCCGACCGAGTGGAGCAGGTCTTCGGCCTGTTTGCCGTCCAGCGAGGACTCGCGCAGGTCGACCAGGACCAGGTGCACGTCGGTGCCGCCGGTGAGCACCGAGACCCCGTGGGCGGTGACGTCGTCGGCGACCAGCCGCTCGGCCAGCATCTTCGCGCCGTCGACGGTGCGCTGCTGGCGCTGCTTGAAGTCCTCGGAGCCGGCGATCTTGAAGGCGATGGCCTTCGCGGCGATCGCGTGCATCAGCGGTCCGCCCTGCTGACCCGGGAAGACGGCGGAGTTGAGCTTCTTGGCATGCTCCTCCTTCGCCAGGATCAGGCCCGAGCGCGGCCCGGCCAGCGTCTTGTGCACCGTGGAGGTCACCACGTCGGCGTAGGGCACCGGGTTCGGGTGCAGGCCGGCGGCGACGAGTCCGGCGAAGTGGGCCATGTCCACCCAGAGGATCGCTCCGACCTCGTCGGCGATCTCGCGGAAGGCGGCGAAGTCGAGCTGCCGCGGGTAGGCAGACCAGCCGGCGACGATCATGTCGGGACGCTCGGCCAGCGCCTGCTCGCGGACCGTGTCCATGTCGATCATGCCGGTGGAGGCATCGACCTCATAGGCGGCGACCTCGTGGAACTTGCCCGAATAGTTCAGCTTCATGCCGTGGGTCAGGTGGCCGCCGTGGGCCAGCGAGAGGCCCATCAGCTTGTCGCCGGGCTTGAGGAAGGCGGTCATCACCGCGACGTTGGCCTGGGCGCCGGCGTGCGGCTGGACGTTGGCGTACTCGGCACCGAAGAGCTCCTTGACCCGGTCGATGGCCAGGTTCTCGGCGACGTCGACGAACTCGCAGCCGCCGTAGTACCGGCGTCCCGGGTATCCCTCGGCGTACTTGTTGGTCAGCACCGATCCCTGAGCCTCGAGGACCGCCCGCGGCACGAAGTTCTCGGAGGCGATCATCTCCAGGGTCCCGCGCTGGCGTCCGAGCTCGGCGTCGATCGCCTGGGCGATCTCCGGGTCGACGTCGGACAGGGGCGCGGTGTTGACGTTGAGGGTGGGCTCGGCTGCAGTCATCGACGCGGTCTCCTCGCTGGGATGTTCGGGGGCGACGGCGGCACGACGCCGCGGACGTCCGCGCGCCTCGCCGAGGCCGCGCCGGGCCCGCTCCCGGATCCACGCCGGTGGGCATGCTGCCCATGCATGGTGCCGCAGTCCGCAGACAGTCTAACGCCGATGCCGCCCGCCTACCGCTGGAGCTCGCCGAGCCTCACATGCTGGACGCTTCGTCGCGGCCGGAGATGTCGTGCCCCGTCACCACGACGCGACCGCGGCCCGGCGAGCGCCGCCCTGCAGGCAGAGTACACCGGGACGCCGTCGTCATGCCGTGCGGCTCCGTCATCCGCCGCGCCAGGTCGCCGAAGCGCGGGAGCACCGAAGCACCGTACAGGTCCGGCTCAGCCCAGGGCCGGGCCCCGACGGAGCGAGCCGCCCGAGTGGGCATCACCGATCAGCTGACGCTGCCGGCGGTCGGCTGTGCCGCGCTTGGGCCTGCCCTTCAGGACCTGGACGACCGACGGGCGCGGCAGGGCGAACCGGCCGTCGCCGTCGGAGTCCACGTAGTCCGGGAAGTAGGACTGCGGAGCCTGCCAGCTGCCGTCCTCGCCCGGGTGCTGGACGGCGACGAAGGCGGTGCGCTGGGTGTCGCGGATGACCGGGCCGCAGGTCTCCGCGCCGGCCGGCACCGAGAGGAACTGTTCGACCAGCCCGCGGTCCCGACCCTCCAGCTGGACCTTGAACAGACCGTCGCAGTACCCCATGCCGGGCATGCCGTCGGTGGAGATCCACAGGTTCCCCACCGAATCGAAGGCGACGTTGTCCGGGCAGGAGATCGGCGAGACCTGGTCGGCCGGGAAGCCGGAGAAGTAGGTCGCATCGCCCTGCGCGGGATCGCCGCAGACCAGCAGCAGCGTCCAGCCGAAGCGCGTCGAGGTCTGATCGCCCTGCTCGGTGATCTCGACGACGTGCCCGTCGCGGTTCTTCGCCCGCGGGTTCGGCTCGTCGACGCCCGGGTATCCCGCCGCGGCGCGGTTGGAGTTGTTCGTGCAGGCCATGTAGACCGTGCCGGTGACCGGGTTCGGCTCCACATCCTCGGGGCGGTCCATCTTCGTCGCCCCGACCGCGTCGGCGGCCAGCCGGGTGTGGACCAGGACCTCCTCGACGCTGAAGCCGGAGACCTGGGACTCGCCGTCGACGATCAGCGGCAGCCAGGTGCCGCCGCCGTCGAAGGCGCCGTCGGAGGGCACCTCGCCGGAGCCGTCGATCTCGCCGGCCGGCGAGCCGCCGGTGAACCGCGCCACGTAGAGGTCACCCTCGGAGAGCAGAGTCTTGTTGTGCTCGCGGTCGTCCTCGACGTAGGCGTCGCGGGAGACGAACTTGTAGAGGTACTCGAAGCGGGCGTCGTCGCCGGAGTAGGCCACCGCACGGCCGTCGTCGGCGATGATGACCGTCGCGCCCTCGTGGTTGAAGCGGCCCAGACTGGTGTGTTTGACCGGGGTGGACTCCGGGTCCCACGGGTCGACCTCGACGATCCAGCCGAATTTGTTCTTCTCGTGCTCGTGCCCGGGGTTGCGGGTGTCGAAGCGCGGCTCGTCGATCTCCCAGCCGCGGGCGGTCGGCTCGGCGGTGATGCCGTAGCGGCGGTCGGCCTCCGAGGTCCCGTCGGAGACGAAGTAGCCGTGGAAGTTCTCCTCGCCGGAGAGCATGGTGCCCCAGGGGGTCAGTCCGCCGGCGCAGTTGTTGATCGTGCCACGCACCGTGGTGCCCTCGGGGTCGTCGTCGGTGGCCAGCAGCTGCGAGCCGCGCAGCGGGCCGTCGAAGGTGTACTCGGTGTCCATGGTGAAGCGCCGGTTGCGCGCACCCTCGACGTCGACGCTCCAGGCGTCGTTGCGGTTCTTCCGGGTGACCTCCACGGCAGTCATGCCGTGGGCGGCCATGCCCACGGCCCGGCGGGTGGCCTCGTCGGTCGAGTCCGGGAACATGATGTTCTCGTTGGTGTACTCGTGGTTGGCGAAGAGCAGCGCGCGCCGGCCGTTGCTGCCCGGCACCTCCTGGATCTCCAGGTAGTCGTTGTTGTACCCGAACTGCTTCGCCTGGGAGTCGGCGCTCTGGTTCTCCGGGTCGAAGGACGGCGAGTCCGGGAAGAGCCCGTCGCCCCAGCGGACGATCGGCTCCCAGGTGTAGCCCTCCGGCACGATGAGGCCGTCGACGGCGTGGTGCACCGGCTCGATCGGCGTGAACGTGAGCTTCGAGGCTCCCCAGGACTTCGCGGCGGCGGGCTGGGCACCGGCGACGTCGGAGGCCGCACCGACGGCGAGGGCCAGCGCGCCGGCGGCCCCGGCGCCGAGCATCTGCCGGCGGGACAGCGCCGAGGAGGCGACGTCGCGGAAGTAGTCGTTGTCCGAGGTGTTGCAGGCGGGGCGGGAGCAGATGTTGTCGCACTTCAGCGCACAGGTGACGGCGCTGCGCTTGCCACGGACGTGGTCGAGCATCGGAAGCATCTCGCGAACTGGCACTCAGGGGTCCTTTCAGGGGTGTCATGGGCTGGTCCGGAACGCCCGCCGGGCCGGAGCACCGCCGGCGCAGAGCGCCGTCGTGCGGCTGACCTGGCCTTCCGGAGTGATGCCGCAGATCACCGTGACAGTCCGACCATGCCCCGACGCCACCGGAGCATGAACGGCGGGAGAACTCCTCACGACAGTTCCAAAACATCACGGCAACGTTCGCTAAACCCCCGTCACGCGAGACGACCCTGTCCGAGCGGTGCCGCACTCCGCACAGCCGCCCCCTCGCTCCGAGGACTGCACCGAGCTTTATTGTGAATGACTCAGATCTGCGGCACACTGGATGCCATGAGCTCGACGACCGAGACGGACTGGCGCAGTCTGCTGCGTGACCGCGGACTGCGCGTCACCCGGCAGCGCCTGGCCGTGCTCGACGCCGTCGCGAGCCTGCCGCACCACCCGGCGGAGGCCATCCACTCGGCAGTCACCGAGCGCCTTCCCGAGATCAGCGTGCAGTCGGTCTACACCGTGCTGCACGACCTCACCGCCGCCGAGCTGCTGCGCCGTGTCGACCCGCCGGGATCCCCGGCCTGCTACGAGACCCGCGCCGACGACAACCACCACCACGCCATCTGCACCGTCTGCGGGCGGATCGAGGATGTCGAGTGCCTCCATGGCGAGGCTCCGTGCCTCACGCCGCCGGACGGCCTGGGCATGACCATCGAGGTGGCCGACGTCGTCTTCCGCGGGATCTGCGACGACTGCGCCTCCGCGGCGGGTCCGAGCGACGCCGGGGGCGGCGGCACGACGCGACGCAGGGGCACGGCGCACCCGGGCGAGACGGAGGCCGGCGCGCCGGTCTCCGGGGCCTCCCGCTGACCCCGTCCACCCGAGGATCCACCCGAGTAGAGAAGAAAGGGACGTGTGATGAGCACCGACTCCACCTCGCACGGCACCGGGTCGACGACCCAGGCCGGCATCCCCGCGGTCAGCGACCGCAACTCGCTGAGCGTCGGCCCCGACGGTCCGCTGCTGCTACACGACCACCACCTGGTCGAGACCCTGGCGCACTTCAACCGGATGAACGTCCCGGAGCGCCGCCCGCACGCCAAGGGCGCCGGCGCCTTCGGCACCTTCGAGGTGACCGAGGACGTCTCGCAGTACACCAAGGCCGACCTCTTCCAGCCCGGCAGGAAGACCGAGACGCTGCTGCGCTTCTCCACCGTCGCCGGCGAGCTGGGCTCCCCCGACACCTGGCGGGACGTGCGCGGCTTCGCGCTGAAGTTCTACACCGAGGAGGGGAACTTCGACCTGGTCGGCAACAACACGCCGATCTTCTTCGTCCGCGACCCCATGAAGTTCCCGCACTTCATCCGCTCGCAGAAGCGTCTGCCGGACTCGGGCCTGCGTGACAACCACATGCAGTGGGACTTCTGGACGCAGAACCCGGAGTCGGCCCACCAGGTCACCTACGTCATGGGCGACCGCGGCCTGCCGGCCTCCTGGCGCCTGATGAACGGCTACGGCTCGCACACCTACCAGTGGACCAACGCCGACGGCGAGCGCTTCTGGGTGAAGTACCACTTCATCAACGACGAGGGCGTCGAGGGCCTGTCCAACGAGGAGGCCGAGCGTCTGGCCGGCGCCGACGCGGACTTCCACCGCCGCGATCTCTTCGAGAACATCGAGAAGGGCAACCACCCGTCCTGGACCCTCTACGTGCAGGTCATGCCGTACGAGGACGCCAAGACCTACCGGATCAACCCCTTCGACCTGACCAAGATCTGGCCGCAGAAGGACTACCCGCGCATCAAGGTCGGCACGCTGACCCTGAACCGGAACCCGCAGAACTTCTTCGCCGAGATCGAGCAGGCCGCCTTCTCGCCGGCGAACATGGTCCCGGGCACGGGCAACTCCCCGGACAAGATGCTGCTGGGCCGCAACTTCGCCTACGCGGACGCCCACCGGTACCGCATCGGCACCAACTTCCAGCAGCTGCCGGTCAACCGGCCGAAGAACGAGGTCCACACCTACAACTTCGAGGGCAACATGTGGTTCGACCACTCCGGCACCAAGCCGGTCTACGCCCCGAACACGGTGGAGGGCTCGACCTGGTCCGACGAGCAGGGCCCGGTCGACAACGGCTGGGAGACCGACGGCGAGCTGGTCCGCCAGGCCTACACGCTGCGCGCCGACGACGACGACTTCAGCCAGCCGGGCATCCTGGTGCGTGAGGTCTTCGACGACGCCCAGCGCGACCGCCTGGTCGAGACCGTCTCCGGCGCGCTGTCCGACGGCGTGAAGGAGCCGGTGCTCTCCAACGCCTTCCAGTACTGGAAGAACGTCGACGCGGAGATCGGCCAGCGCATCGAGGACGCCGTGAAGAACGGCTGAGCCTCCCCGCGCAGCGGCTCCGCCGCGCACCACGACGGCCCCTCGCCCGCCCGGTTCCGCCGGGTCGGACGAGGGGCCGTCGTCGTGGGGAGCTCGTACAGGGAGCCCGTGGGAGGGGAACTCCAGAGGTTCGCGGCGGCGTCAGCCGTCGAGCTCCTCGTCGTCCAGGACCTCGACGGCGTCGTCGGCGTCGTCGGCGTCGTCGGTCACAGTCGACTCGGCCGACTGCCGGGGCGGCTCGTCCCAGGCCGTCGTGCCGAAGACGGCCATCGACGCCACGCCCAGGGCGCCGGCGGCGGACACGATCCGGCTCGCATCGATGCCGGTCATACGTCTGCACCTCCATCGTCATGCCTCCGCGGAGGCCCCGCGGACGATCCCGCGGACGATCCTGGATACCGTCCGGTCGGACGACCCACCGCCATGTTGGCCATGGACCGGGTCCCGGGGGAAGCCCGCGACCGGGTGTGCGGCGGAACTCTGTGCAAGCTCCCACGACATGTCGAGGGGCTCTCCACCTGGTCGACGTCGTCTGACCGGATCCTGACCGCCGGCGACGCGGCTCAGCCTTCGAGGAGCTCTCCGAGCGCCGCAGGCAGGTCATCGAGGAAGACCTCCGTGGTGCGCTCCTCGACGGCGTATAGGTCGGTCCGCTCGACCCATCTCCCCGCGGTCTCCTCGCCGACGCCTGCGGGGAGCTCCGCGTCCGGCATGATGCAGGAGAGATCGCGCAGCGGCCCCTCGGCCGGCTCGTCGTAGGAGCCGTCGACCAGCCTGACGTCGCTGTTCACCGTGCCGTCGCTCGACCGGCGGGAGGACGATCCCGCCCCGAGCGCGCAGCCTTCCCCGGCGCCGCAGCGGGCCAGCGGCAGCACGGCGAGGAGCAGGCCGACGACGCAGGCGCACGGACGCGACGACCAGCCCGGGGACGCGGCAGGTCACGAACGGGGCGACGACGAGGACACGTCGGCGGATCAGAGGCCCTTCCTCAGACGTGGTGCGGGCGATGATCGACAGAGGCGCCGATCACCCGGTCACGATCTGAGTGGCCTCCTGGATGGTCATCACGTCCTCGGCCGCCGGAGCCTCCGGCCCCTCCGAGGCATTCCAGGCGGCGAACTGCACCGACAGCGACGACCCCTCCTGCTCGCCCTCGAAGCCGAGCAGGACCGGCTCGTCGCCGGCGCGCACGACGATCTCCAGCTCCTCGCCGGCGGTGTAGACCCACACGTCCTCGCCGTCACGGGTCTCGGCCGCCGAGTCCAGGGCCTCGGCGCCGGACTGTCCCTCCATCGAGGACCGCAGGCCGATGAGGAACGACTCCGGCGAGGCACCGGAGGGATCGACCTGGTCGGAGTAGTCGATCCACCTGCCCTCGAAGTCCTCCGCGTAGTCCGACGCCGAGATGCTCCCTCCGGACTGCCGCTCGATCGAGGCGAGCTCCACCTCGCCCGGCACGTACGCCGACCCGTCGACGAGACGCATCTCGGTGGTCACGTCGCCGCTCTCCTGGCGGAACGTCGACGCGCTGCCGTCCATCGCCCCGGCATATTCCTGGATCGTGCGGTCGCCCTCGGCGGCCTGCTGGTCCATGAGCCCCGCCGGCATGTCCGCCTCGATCGTCACCGACTCGGCGGCGAGCATGGTGTCCCAGACGTCGGACTCGATCTCGGTGTACTCCGGCGCCGGCGGCACCTCCGGGCTCTCGCTCTCCGCGGCGGCGGGCTCCTCTCCCCCGCCTCCGCACGCGGTCAGCGCCAGCAGCGCGAGGCCGGCCAGGCCGGCCGCCGTCGTCCGCGGCGCGATCTTCGTCGACGTCGTGCTCTTCTCGGTCATCGGGTCCCCTCCAGAGGTGAGTCATCGGCGGATGTCAGACGCGTCCCTGATGGACGCTCCCGATGATCGTTCCCGATCGCGCGAACCGGAGCAAACCGTTCTCCACAGGCCGTGCGGGACGCTCCCGGGGACCACGACGCCGACCCCGCCGGCGGCTCAGTCCCGGTCGCCGTCGCCCGTCGCCGCCCGGTGCGCGTCGCGGAGCCGGTGGTAGGTCTCGGCGTTGCGGGCCAGGCCGGCGACCTCGTCGTCGGTCAGCTCGCGGCGGACCTTGCCCGGCACGCCGGCGACCAGCGAGCGCGGCGGGACCTCGGTGCCCTCGAGCACCACAGCCCCGGCGGCGACCAGCGACTGCTCGCCGACCACCGCGCCGTTCATCACCGTCGCGCCCATCCCGATCAGCGACCCGTCGCCGACGGTGCATCCGTGCACCACGGCGCCGTGTCCGACCGACACCGACTCGCCGAGCGTGCAGGGAAAGCCGGCGTCGGCGTGCAGCACCGCGCCGTCCTGGACGTTGCTCCCGGCCCCGACGCGGATCGGGGCGGAGTCGCCGCGCAGCGAGGTGCCGTAGAAGGCCGAGGCGCCGTCCGCCAGGGTCACGTCTCCGGTGACCGCGGCGCTCGGGGCCAGGAACACCCCGTCGCCGATGCTCGGGGTCCGCCCGTCGATCGTCAGCACATGGGCCATCTCTGCTTCTCCTCTCCTGGGCAGCTCCTCGTCGAGCTGCCTCGTCGAGCCCTCTCCTCGGGCCTCGGCGCGCCGCGCGTGCCGCGGCGCGCGGCGGTCGTCTGCTCAGTACCCCCGCTCGGGGCTGGCCACGCCGATCGGCTCCTCGCCGTCGCGCAGCCGTCGGTGGTTGGCCAGCACCCGCTCGCGCAGCAGCGGCGCCACCATCTCCGGCGTGTCGGCGGTGTGCGGGGTGATCAGGCAGTTCTCCAGGTCCCAGAGCGGATGGCCGTCGGGCAGCGGCTCCGGATCCGTGACGTCCAGGCCCGCGCCGCCGAGCCGTCCGGCACGCAGCGCGGCGACCAGCGCGTCCTGGTCGATCAGCCGGCCGCGGCCGACGTTGACGACCACGGCGGACTCGGCGAGCCGATCGAGCTGCTCGGCCCCGATCATCCGCTCGGTCTCCGGGGTGACCGCGGCGGCGAGGCCCAGCACGTCGGCGCCCTCGAGCGCCTCGTCCAGCTGATCGAAGCTCACGGTCCTGTCCGCTCCGTCGAGCGGGGTGGAGCTGCGCCGCACCACGGTGACATGGGTGCGGAAGGCCTTGTAGAGCCGGACCATCTCGGCGGCCACTCCCCCGGCCCCGACGACGACGCAGCGCAGTCCGTGCAGGGACTCGCCGTGCGCCTCGCCCCAGGTCCGTGCGCGGGCCCGCTCGGTCAGCCGCCGCAGCGCCGCCAGGGTCAGCAGCAGCCCGTGTTCGCCGACCGGTTCGGCATAGGCGCCCTTCGCCGAGGTCCAGATCCGCTCGGGGAAGCGCGCCATCGTCGGGGCATAGGCCTCGATGCCCGCGCTGGGCAGCTGCACCCACTCCGCCTGCGGGTTGTCCCGGAGCAGCCGGTCCAGATCCAGCTCGGCGAACATCCCGGTGACGATCACCCCCGTGGGCCGCTCGTCGGCTCCGACGATCTCGGCCCCCTGGGCCGTCAGCCCCTCGACCAGCGGCTCCGGTGCTGTGTGGGTGAGATGGATCCGGGAAGTCACGGCCCCTCCGATGCGTCGACGATGGACCGGCGCGTCAGCGCACCGGCGTGCTCCGGACCACCATCCTACGAGATGAGGACGGGCCGGCTCCCCGCGGGGAGCCGGCCCGTGATGAGGGGTCGCCGTCGGAGACGGTCGGACGCCCGGAGATCAGCGCTTCAGCGCGTCCACGATGCCGTTGAGCGTCACCGACGGACGCATCGCAGCTGCAGCCTTCTCGGCGTCGGGACGGTAGTAGCCGCCCAGGTCCACGGCGCGGCCCTGCACACCGGTGAGCTCGCCGACGATGGTCTCCTCCTGGGAGCTCATCTGCTCGGCGACCGGACCGAAGACCTCGGCCAGCTCGGCGTCCTCGTCCTGCTGCGCCAGCTCCTGCGCCCAGTACAGGGCCAGGTAGAAGTGCGAGCCGCGGTTGTCGAGGCTGCCCAGCTTGCGGCCCGGCGAACGGTTCTCCATCAGGAAGGTCGCCGTCGCGCGGTCCAGCGCCGAGGCCAGGACCTTCGCGCGCGGGGCGTCGGCCTGCTCGGCGTACTTCTGCAGCGAGGGCACCAGCGCGAAGAACTCGCCCAGCGAGTCCCAGCGCAGGTAGTCCTCCTCCATCAGCTGCTGGACGTGCTTCGGTGCGGAGCCGCCGGCCCCGGTCTCGAAGAGGCCGCCGCCGGCCATCAGCGGCACGATGGAGAGCATCTTCGCCGAGGTGCCCAGCTCGAGGATCGGGAAGAGGTCGGTCAGGTAGTCGCGCAGCACGTTGCCGGTCACCGAGATGGTGTCCTCGCCGCGGCGGGCCCGCCCCAGCGCGTGTTTGGTGGCCGCCACCGGATCCATGATCCGGATGTCCAGGCCGTCGGTGTCGTGCTCCTGCAGCGCCGACTCGACCTTGCCGATGAGGTTGGCGTCGTGGGCGCGCTCCGCGTCGAGCCAGAACACCGCCGGCACGCCGGCCTCCCGGGCGCGGGAGACGGCCAGCTTCACCCAGTCGCGGATGGGCTCGTCCTTGGTCTGGCAGGCGCGCCAGATGTCGCCCGGGGAGACCTCGTGCTCGATGAGCACGTGGCCGACGCCGTCGACGACCTGCACCGTGCCGGCCTCGGCGATCTCGAAGGTCTTGTCGTGCGAGCCGTATTCCTCGGCCTTCTTCGCCATCAGGCCGACGTTCGGCACCGAGCCCATCGTGGCCGGGTCCAGCGTGCCGTTCTCGCGGCAGTCGTCGACGGCGGCCTGGTAGACCCCGGCGTAGGAGGAGTCGGGGATGACCGCCAGGGTGTCGTCGGTGTTCCCGTCCGGGCCCCAGACCTTGCCGCCGTTGCGGATCATCGCCGGCATCGAGGCGTCGATGATCACGTCGGAGGGCACGTGCAGGTTGGTGATGCCCTTGGAGTCGTCGACCATGGACAGCCGCGGGCCCTCCTCGAGGCCGCGCCGCACCTCAGCCTTGATGGCCTCGCCGGCCTCGCCGAGCTGTTCGGCGCCGGAGAGGATAGAGGCCAGCCCGTCGTTGGCCGAGAGGCCGGCCTCGGCCAGCGTCTCGCCGTGCTCGGCGAAGAGCCGCGGGAAGAAGGCCTTGACGATGTGCCCGAAGATGATCGGGTCGGAGACCTTCATCATGGTGGCCTTCAGGTGGGCGGAGAACAGCACGCCCTCCTCCTTGGCGCGCTCCACCTGGGCGGCGAGGAACTCGTCCAGGGCCTCGGCGCGCATGACGGTGCCGTCGACGACCTCGCCGGCCTCGACCGGCAGCTCCTCCTTCAGCACCGTGGTCTCGCCGGCGGCGGTGACCAGCTGGATGCGCAGCGTGCCGGCCTCCTCGACGACGACCGACTGCTCGTTGGAGGCGAAGTCGTCGGCGCCCATGGTCGCCACGTTGGTCTTCGAGTCGCTGCTCCACTCGCCCATCCGGTGCGGGTTCTGCCGCACGTAGGCCTTCACCGACGCCGGCGCGCGGCGGTCGGAGTTGCCCTCGCGCAGCACCGGATTGACCGCCGAGCCCTTGACCCTGTCGTAGCGGGCGCGCACGTCGCGCTCCGCGTCGGACTCCGGGGCCTCCGGGTAGTCGGGAAGATCGTAGCCCTGCGCCTGCAGCTCGGCGATCGCGGCCTTGAGCTGCGGCACCGAGGCGGAGATGTTGGGCAGCTTGATGATGTTGGCCTCGGGGGTCTTGGCCAGCTCGCCCAGCGCCGACAGCGCGTCCTCCTCACGCTGCTCGGCGGTGAGCCGCTCGGGGAACTGGGCGATGATGCGCCCGGCCAGCGAGATGTCCCGGGTCTCGACCTCGACCCCGGCGGTCGAGGCGAAGGCCTCGACGATCGGCTTGAACGAATAGGTGGCCAGCAGCGGCGCTTCGTCGGTGTGGGTGTAGATGATCTTCGTCATCGGCAGGAACGTCTCCCTCGGGGTCTGTGGTCGGGATCAGCAGGTGTCGGGGCCGGCGGCGCGCGGGCCTGCCGACTCGACGAGCGCCGCACCGTCCGGACCCGGACGGGACCGGGCTCGATCGGAGCAGTCCGCTCGCGGAACAGTGCCCAATCTACCGGAGGTCGGCGACGGCTCGACGCCGGTGTCGGCAGCCTCGTCGGGCGCGGTCTCCCACGCTCCGGCGCCGGGTCGGACGGGTCAGATCCCCAGCACCGCGCGGGCGATGAGGAAGTAGACGACCAGCCCGGAGGCGTCGACGAAGGTGGAGATGAACGGATTGGCGAAGACCGCAGGATCGGCGCCGAGCTTCTTGCCCAGCAGCGGCATCAGGCCGCCGGCCGAGGCGGCCAGCGTGCAGAGCACCACCAGCGTCAGACCGATGACCGCGCCGATGTCCCAGCCGTAGGCGAACCCGACGCCGAGCAGCCCCAGCACGCCCAGCGTCGAACCCAGCGTGGCCCCGACCCGCAGCTCGCGCCAGGCCACCTTCAGCACGTCGCGCGTGCTCACGTCGCCCAGCGCCAGCGCGCGGGTGACGGTGGTGGCCGCCTGGTTGCCGGTGTTGCCGCCGATGCCGATCAGCAGCGGCACGAACAGGCTCAGCACCACCAGCTGCGAGAGCGTGGCCTCGAAGATGTCGAGCACCTGCACCGTCAGCGTGCCGCCGATCGCCAGCACGAAGAGCCACACCACGCGGGTGCGCATGATGCGCAGCACCGGAGTGGAAAGATACGGCCGGTGCAGCGGCTCGGCGCCGCCGTGGCGGGCGGCGTCCTCGGACTCGGCCCGCTCGAGGATGTCCAGCGCGTCGTCGACGGTGAAGATCCCGACCACCCGATGCTCGGAGTCGGTGACCGGCATCGCCAGGTGCTTGCGGTCGGCGCAGAGGCGCGCGGCGTCCTCGGCCGGCAGGTCGGCGTCGACCGAGTCGACCTCGGTCATCAGGTCCTCGACCGCCTGGTCCTCCTCGGCCGAGACCAGCACGCGCAGCGAGACCACGCCCTTGAGCAGCCGCTGACGATCCACCACCGGCAGCGTGTAGAGCGTCTCCGCATCGGCGCCGGCCCGGCGGACCTTCTCCAGCGCCTGCCCGACCGTCCAATGCTCGGGGACGGCGACGAACTCCGGACTCATCTGGCGTCCGATCGTGCCGGAGGGGTACCCCAGCACGATGTTCGTCAGGCTGCGCTCGCGCGGATCCAGATGGCGCATCATCTTCCGCGCCACCGAGGCCGGCATCTCGTCCATCAGCCGGACGCGGTCGTCCGGGTCGAGCGCGTCGAAGAACAGCGCGACGTCGACGTCCTTCAGGCCCTCGATGATCTCATGCTGCAGCGCCTGGTCGAGCATGTCGAAGACGTCGACCGCCTGATCCTTGGGCAGCAGCCGGAAGGCCACAGCCCGCTCCCGGACGCCGAGCCGCTCGAGGAAGTCGACGATGTCTCCGACCGCGTGCTCCTCCAGCGCGCGGCGCAGCTCGGTGAGCCGCTCGTCGCGGACCATCTCGGTGAGCCCGTCCAGCTGCTCCGACACTGACCATCACCCCTTCCGAGGGTGTTCGCACCTGTTGATCGAGGGCCCGTCGCGGCCGGCGGCCGCGCGGCGGATCAATGGTAGAAGTGGCGCGCGCCGGTGAAGTACATGGTCAGCCCGGCTTCCTCGGCGGCGGAGACGACCTCCTCGTCCCGCTTGGAGCCGCCGGGCTGGACCACCGCACGGACTCCGGCGGCGATCAGCGTCTGCAGCCCGTCGGCGAACGGGAAGAACGCGTCGGAGGCCGCCACCGATCCGCGCGCCCGGTCCACCCCGTCGCCGGCCAGCGTGTTGGCCCGCTGCACCGCCAGGTGGCAGGAGTCGAGCCGGTTGACCTGGCCCATGCCGATGCCCACCGAGGCGCCGCCGTCGGCCAGCAGGATGGCGTTGGACTTCACCGCGCGCACGGCGCGCCAGGCGAACTCGAGATCAGCCATCGTCGCGGCGTCGGCCGGCCGGCCGGCGGCCAGCGTCCAGCTGCCGACGACGTCGCCCTCGGCGTCCAGCGCATCGGAGGCCTGCAGCAGCATGCCGCCGGAGATCTGGGTGTATTCGACGGTGTCGCGGCGGTGCCCCTCGGGCAGCTGCAGCAGCCGGATGTTCTTCTTCGCCGTCAGGATCTCCAGCGCCTCGTCCTCGAAGGACGGTGCGACGACGACTTCGGTGAAGATCTCGGAGATGGTGGTGGCCATCTCCGCGGTCACTTCACGGTTCGCCGCCACGACGCCGCCGAAGGCCGAGAGCGGGTCGCAGGCATGAGCGGCGCGATGGGCCTCGGCGATGGTCTCGGCGGCCGCCACTCCGCAGGGGTTGGCGTGCTTGATGATCGCCACCGCCGGAGCGGCGAAGTCGAAGGCGGTGCGCACCGCGGCGTCGGCGTCGACGTAGTTGTTGTAGCTCATCGCCTTGCCGTGCAGCGTGCGAGCCTGGGCCAGCCCCGGGGCGGCATGCCGCTCGGCGTAGAGCGCCGCCGGCTGGTGGGCGTTCTCCCCGTAGCGCAGCGAGGCGGTGCGCTCCAGGGCCAGACCCGCGTGCGGCGGGAACTTCAGCGCCTTGTCCTGACGGGTCAGCGGCGGCTCGGGCAGCGCGGCGACGTCGAAGTCGTCGTCGAACTGCTGCGAGGTCCAGCGGGCGACGGCGGTGTCGTAGGCCGCGGTGTGCGCGAACGCCAGCGCGGCCAGCCGCCGGCGGGTGGCCAGCGTGAAGCCGCCCTCGCGGACGGCGGCGACGGCCTCGGCATAGCGCAGCGGGTCGACGACGACGGCCACCGAGGCGTGGTTCTTCGCCGCGGCGCGCACCATCGACGGGCCGCCGATGTCGATCTTCTCGATGATCTCGGCCTCGGTGCCGCCGGCGGCGACGGTCTCGGCGAAGGGATAGAGGTTGACCACGACCAGGTCGAAGGGCGCGATGTCCAGCTCCTCGAGCTGCTCGCGATGGTCCTCGCGGGTCCGGTCGGCGAGGATGCCGGCGTGCACCCGCGGATGCAGCGTCTTCACCCGACCGTCGAGGCACTCGGGGAACCCGGTGACCTCGGCGACCTCGGTGACCGGCAGGCCGGCGGCGGCGATGCGGCTCGCCGTCGACCCGGTCGAGACCAGCTCGACGCCGGCCTCATGCAGACCGCGGGCCAGGTCCTCCAGGCCGGTCTTGTCGAACACCGAGAGCAGGGCACGGCGCACGGGCCGCCGTTCCGCGGCGGAGGGGTTGTCGGACTTCTCAGTGGGCTCGGGCACGCTGCTCACGCACACTCCTTCTCTCCGTCGCGCGGGTGGGGCTCGCGACCAGTCTATCGGGACTCAGCCCTCGAACTTGTACCCCAGCCCCCGCACGGTGATCAGGTGCTGCGGCTGCGAGGGGTCCGGTTCCAGCTTGGCGCGCAGCCGCTTGACGTGCACGTCGAGCGTCTTCGTGTCGCCGACGTAGTCCGAGCCCCAGACGCGGTCGATCAGCTGGCCGCGGGTGAGCACCCGGCCGGAGTTGCGCAGCAGCATCTCCAGCAGCTCGAACTCCTTCAGCGGCAGGCCGATCTCCTCCTGGCCGACCGCGACGCTGTGCCGCTCCACGTCCATGCGCACCGGCCCGGCCGAGACGATCGAGGTGTCCTCGACCTCGGGGTCGACGTGGCGCCGCAGCACCGCACGCACCCGGGCCAGCAGCTCGCGGGAGGAGTAGGGCTTGGTGACGTAGTCGTCCGCGCCGAGCTCGAGCCCGACGACCTTGTCGACCTCGTCGTCCTTGGCGGTGAGCATGATGACCGGCACGTTGGAACGCTGCCGGATCTGCCGGCAGACCTCGGTGCCCGGCTGCCCCGGCAGCATCAGGTCGAGCAGCACCAGGTCGGGGCCCTCCTGGTCGAACAGGTCCACCGCCTGGAACCCGTCGTCGGCGACGGAGACGTCATACCCCTCTTTCTGAAGAGTGTATGACAGGGCCTCAGAGAACGAGGCCTCGTCTTCGACGATGAGAATCCTGGTCACGCTGTTCCTCCTTCATCGGCGGCGCGTCCGGCCGAGGCTCCTCCGGCCTGCCCGCCCCGCTGCTCTCCACTGGTCTGCTCTGCGTCGTGCTGCGCCGCCTCGGGCTCGTCGGACTCGTCGGGCCCGTCCGCGTCCTCAGACGCCGACGTCGCCGGCGGCAGCGGCGTCGGCATCCCGCCGGTGTCCAGGCTGGAGTCCCGCTCGGGCAGCCGCACGGTGAAGGTCGACCCCTTCCCCGGCTGGGACCACAGCGAGACGTCGCCGCCGTGATTGGCGAAGACGTGCTTGACGATGCTCAGCCCCAGGCCGGTGCCGCCGGTCTCCCGCGAGCGCGCGGCGTCGACCCGGTAGAAGCGTTCGAAGACGCGCTCCTGCTCGTCGGCGGCGATCCCCGCCCCCTGGTCGGTGATCGTCACCTGGACGATGCCGTCGCGCGAGGTCAGTCCGACACCCACCCGGGTCTTCTCCGGCGAGTAGCGCACCGCGTTGTCGATGAGATTCCGGAAGGCCATGGTCAGCTGGTCGTGGTCGCCGTGGACCGGACGCGGCGCCGACCCGCCGACGCGCAGGTCGATCCCCTTGGCCTCGGCCGGCAGCCGGGTGCGGTCGACGGCGTCGGAGATCACCTCCTGGAGATCCACGGCGGATTCGGCGCGCAGCACGTTCTCACCCTGGACGCGGGAGAAGTCGATGATGTCCTGGACCAGCTCGGAGAGCCGGTCGGACTCGCGGTGCAGCCGCTGGGCGAAGCGACGGACGGCGGCCTCGTCGTCGGCGGCGTCCTCCAGCGTCTCGGTCAGCAGCGAGATCGCCCCGACCGGAGTCTTCAGCTCGTGGGAGACGTTGGCGACGAAGTCGTTGCGCATCGCCTGGGTGCGGACGAACTCGGTGCGGTCGTCGGCCAGGATCAGGATGTACTCCTCGCCCAGCGGAGCCACGCGCAGATGCACCACGATGCTGGACTCGCCCTGGAGCCCGCGGGGCAGCTCGCGGTCCTCGTCGATGATCACCCCGTCGGCGCGCACCCGGGCGGTCATCCCCAACAGCTCATGGTGGACCACGGTGTGGCCGCGGACCAGGCCGAAGGCGTAGGCGGCCGGATTGGCGCGGACGACGCCGTCGACGGTGTCGACGACGAGGTAGGCCAGCCCCAGCGAGGCGAGAACCTCGGTGGCCCCGGGCGGCATGGACGGCTCGTCGACGTCGATCCCGGCGACGCGCTGCCGTTCGCTCACGCGGAACGCGTGCATCCCGGCCACGCCGAGGGCGAGACCGGCGAGTCCGGCGAGGATGGCGATGATGACGGGGTCCACGGGTCCACCTTAGGCATGTGTTCATGCATTCGTCGCCGTGAGTCCCCTTCCGTCACCGGGGTTCAACAATCGTTCACCTGGTGGTTGACTGGACCCCCGTTCCGCGTTCACATCGCTGGGCGAACCTGGTTCGTCGGGGATGGACGCGGCACCGGGTCCGCCCGCGGGGCGCCACGGCCGAGCCGACGCCCCGCGGGGCCGGCCGCATGCCCCGCAGGACACCGACGCCTCCCGGCGCGACTCGACGAAAGGACTCCGGTCACGTGCGCACGCTCTTTCAGGAAGACCTCCAGAAGCTCGGGGACGAGCTGATCCGGATCTCCACGCTGGCGGCCGAGGCGATGGACAAGGCGCGCCGGGCGTTCGAGGACGCCGACGTCCAGCTGGCCGATGAGGTCATCGCCGCCGATCAGCGCATCGATGCGCTGCAGAACGATCTCGACGAGCACGCCATCGACCTGCTCGCCCTGCAGGGGCCGGTGGCCTCGGACCTGCGGATGATCGTCGGCGCGCTGCGGATGAGCGCCTCGCTGGAGCGCATGGGCGACCTCGCCCGACACATCGCGCAGCTGGTGCGGCTGCGCTTCCCGGACCACGTCGCCCCCGACGACCTGAAGCCGGTCTTCTCACGGATGGCCGAGCATTCGGTGACGGCCGGCCGGAAGGTCACCGAGCTGCTGGAGACCCGCGACCTGGCCGTCGCTCGAGAGGTCACCGACATCAACGAGCAGATCAACGAGCTGCACCGGTCGATCTTCACCCTCATCGCCGAGGACGACTGGGACGCCTCGGCTGCCACCACCGCCGACTGCACGCTGGCCAGCCGCTACTTCGAGCGGTACGGCGACCACGCGGTGGCGGTGTCGAACAAGGTGGCCTATCTGGTCACCGGCGAATGGGACGCGAAGGCCGCCGAGTGAGCTGAGCACTCCTCCCCCAGCCTCATGCACGTCGAGCGGGGGATCTCTCGCCGTCCCGGCCGGTCTGGCCGGCACCGGACGGCGAGAGATCCCCCGCTCGATGCGTGCTCAGTGGCTGCGGGCCGCTATTTCTTGCCCTGGTTCGCCACCGCCTGGATGGCGTCCTTCGCCGCCTCCGGGTCCAGATAGGTGCCGCCGGGGTTGAGCGGGGCGAAGTTCTCGTCCAGCCGGTAGTGCAGCGGGATGCCGGTGGGGATGTTCAGCCCGGCGATGTCCTCGTCGCTGACGCCGTCGAGGTACTTCACCAGCGCGCGCAGCGAGTTGCCGTGCGCGGCCAGCAGGACCTTCTTGCCGGCCTTCAGATCCGGGATCACCGAAGACTCCCAGTAGGGCAGGAAACGCTCGACGACGTCCTTCAGGCACTCGGTGCGCGGCACGGCGTCGCCGAGGTCGGCGTACCGCGGGTCGCCGACCTGCGAGTACTCGTCGTCGGCGTCCAGCTCCGGCGGCGGGGTGTCGTAGGAGCGGCGCCAGGTCATGAACTGGTCCTCGCCGTAGGTCTCCAGGGTCTGGGCCTTGTCCTTGCCCTGCAGCGCGCCGTAGTGGCGCTCGTTGAGCCGCCAGTCGCGCGTCACCGGGATCCACAGCCGGTCGGCGGTCTCCAGCGCCAGGTGAGCTGTGGTGATCGCCCGCTGCAGCAGCGAGGTGTGGACGACGTCGGGCAGCAGGTCGTGCTCGGCCAGCAGCTCGCCGCCGCGGGCGGCCTCGGTGCGGCCCTTCTCGGTGAGCGGGACGTCCACCCACCCGGTGAAGAGGTTCTTCTCGTTCCAGTCGCTCTGCCCATGGCGGAGCAGAATGAGGTCATAGCTCATCTGACGGCGAGGTCCTTTCAGTGTGTACGGTCCGGGTGTGCGGTCCGGGGGGGGTGGGCGTGCGGTCCGGGGGGCCGGCTATTCGGAGACGTCCGGGTTGACGTCGGCCAGGTAGACGGCGGCCATGCAGGCGCCGATCACCGGGAAGAGGAAGCCGAAGGGGCCGCCGAAGGCCTGCGAATAGGCGCCGATCAGGCAGAGCGCCGAGGCGCCGCCGGTCATGCCCAGCCAGAAGCCTTTGGTGCGCTTGAACGCGATGTCGAAGCGCTGGGCGTTCTTCGGCAGACACTTGGCCAGCGCGATGAGCGCGACCACCAGGCAGACCACGGCGAAGGCGAGGAAGATCCACCGCTCCGCGAGGAGGACGGCATACCAGATCCCGCTGAGGGCGTAGGTGGCGTTCATGCTCTCGATGCTACCGGGTCTCGGTGGCAATGTCCGGGCGGACGCCGCCGGCCAGCCGCAGAGCCTGGACCAGATCGGCGTGCAGATCGTCGACATGCTCGATGCCCACCGACAGTCGGATCAGCCCCTCGGGCACCGTGTCCGGCTCGCCGCCGTGGCGACGGCGCCGCTCGGCCAGCGACTCCACCCCGCCCAGGCTGGTGGCCGGCGTCCAGACCCGCAGGGCGGAGAGCACCGCATCGGCGGCGGTGACGTCGGGCAGGTGCAGCGCGATGATCGCGCCGAAGCCGCTCAGCTGCCGTGCCGCCCGCTCATGCTGCGGGTGCGAGGCGAGCCCGGGGTAGCTCACCGACTGCAGCCGCGTCTCGCCGGAGGCGGCCAGCTGCTCCAGCCGGGTGGCCAGCTCGGCGGCGTTGGCCTCGGCGGCGTCGAGCCGGACGGCCAGCGTGCGGACGCCGCGCAGGGCGAGGAAGACCTCCATCGGGCCGGGGACGGCGCCGTGGAGGCTGCGGCGGCGTCGCAGCCGCTCGCGCAGCTGCGGGTCGGCCGCCACCACCGCGCCCATCACCAGATCGGAGTGGCCGGCCAGGAACTTCGTCACCGAGTGCACCACGACGTCGGCGCCGTGCTGCAGCGGCCGCTGGCGCAGCGGCGTGGCGAAGGTGTTGTCGACGGCGGTCAGCACCCCGCGCCGTCGGGCTTCGGCCAGCAGCGCGGGCAGGTCGGCGACCTCGAGCATCGGGTTCGTCGGCGACTCGGCCCAGAGCATCACCGGAGCCTGTTGCGCCTGGGCGAGGGTGGCGACGTCGGCCAGCGTGGTCTGCACCGCCTCGGTGTCGGCGATGTCGACCCGATGGGCGGTCAGCCGTCCCTCGGCGGCGAGCTCGTCCACCAGCGCGGAGGTGCCGTTGTAGCTGTGCCGCGGCAGGATGATGTGCCCGCCGATGGGCAGCAGGTGCACCACGGCGGCGATGGCGGCCATGCCGGAGCCGAAGAGCAGCGCCGGCGGCACCTGAAGCGCAGTCTGCTGCTCGGTGGCGACGAAGCCTTCGCCGCTCCATGTGCTGCGCGTGCCGCCCTCCAGGTGGGCCAGCAGCTCCTCCAGCGGCTCCCACGCCGGCATGCCCTCGCGGGCATAGACGCGTCCGCCGTCGTCGTCGGGCCGGTAGCTGTAGGTCGAGGAGAAGTCGACCGGGGCGTTGACCGGCACGCCGGAGGCGCCCGGGGTATGCGGGTCGCCGTCGGGGCCGCCGCGGCCGGCCGAGACCACGTAGGTGTGCGGGTGATGGCCGGCGACCGCATGCTCGGCGGCGTCGGACGTCGGGCGGTGCGGGTGCTGGCTGTTCATCGGCGAGCTGTTCGAGGCGTTCTCCACGTCGGCCACCCTAGTCCAGCTCCGCCGGGCCGCGCCGGGGAGGACGGTCATGCCCGCAGTGTGAGACGCCGAGCACGGTCCGCCGGGCGTCGCCGGTCGGTGGGTGCTGCCTCGTCGGGCCGATAGGCTGAGGGCGTGACTGGACATGAGCGGGGCGTGTTCATCGTCGTCGAGGGCGGCGACGGCGCCGGGAAGACCACTCAGCTGGACCTGCTGCAGGCCTGGCTGGAGGAACGTGGCGTGCCGGTGGACCGCACGCGGGAGCCGGGCGGCACCGTCGTCGGCGAGGAGCTGCGCCGGATGGTGCTCGAGCACGGCCGCGGGGAGATCGACCCGCGCACCGAGGCGCTGATCTTCGCCGCCTCCCGCTCGGCGCACGTCACCCAGCGGATCGTCCCGGCCCTGGAGGCGGGCACAGTGGTGCTCTGCGACCGCTACATCGACTCCTCGGTGGCGTACCAGGGCGTCGGCCGCGAGCTCGGCGCCGAGGAGATCGCCACGCTCAACGAGTGGGCCACCGCCGGACTGCAGCCGGACCTGACGCTCCTGCTCGACGTCGACGCCGAGGTCTCCCGGGCACGTCGGAGCGCCCGCGACGCCGACGACGGCGACCGGATCGAGTCATCCTCCGAGGACTTCCACGCCCGACTGCGCGCGGCGTTCCGGGACCGCGCCGCGGCCGCGCCGCACCGCTACGCGGTCCTCGACGCCGCCGTCGACCCCGAGACCCTGCACCGCAGCGTGCGCGAGCACGTCGCCGCCCTGCTGTCCACCACCCAGGACCTCCCCATGACTGCCCGTCCCTCCCCCGCCGCGACGACCGCCGACGCGCCGGTCGCCGAAGACCCCGCCGCCGGCGTCTTCGGCGAGCTGGTCGGCCAGCAGGCCGTCGTCGAGCAGCTGCGCACTGCGGCCGGCTCGCAGACTCCGGCACACGCCTGGCTGTTCACCGGCCCGCCCGGCTCCGGACGTTCCAACGCCGCGCGGGCCTTCGCCGCGGCGCTGAACTGCGAAGTCTCCGATCCGGAGGGACGCGGCTGCGGCACCTGCCGGACCTGTCGACTGATCACCGGCTCCTCCCATCCGTCGGTGAAGGTCGTCTCCACCGAGAGTGTCAGCTACCGGATCGAGGACGTCCGTGAACTCATCACCGCCGCCCAGGACCGACCGCAGGGCGGACGCTGGCGGGTGATCGTCGTCGAGGACGCCGACCGGATGACCGAGCGGGCGACCAACGTGCTGCTCAAGGCCATCGAGGAGCCGCCGCCGCACACCATCTGGATCCTCTGCGCACCGAGCCCGGCCGACGTGCTGGTGACCATCCGCTCGCGCTGCCGGCACGCGAACCTGCGCATCCCGCCGTCGGACGCGGTGGCCGCGCTGCTGGTCGCCCGAGACGGGCTCGACGCCGAGCAGGCGCACTTCGCCGCACGGGTGGCGCAGAATCATGTGGGCGTCGCCCGACGCCTGGCCCAGGACGCCGAGGTCCGACGGCGCCGCGAGGACGTGGTCTCGCTGCCGCTGCGCGTGCGCACCTCCTCCGACGCCGTCCAGGCCGCGGCGAAGCTGGTGGAGATGAACCAGGCCGATGCCGAGGCGGAGTCTTCGGCGCGGCTGGAGGCCGAGCAGTCCGCGCTGCGCCGATCGCTCGGCCTGGATCCGGAGGAGAAGATCCCGCCGAAGCTGCGCAGCCAGTTCAAGCGGCTCGAGGAGGACCACACCCGACGGTCGAAGCGGGCGGTCGCCGATGCGCTGGACCGTTCGCTGATCGACCTGACCGCGGTCTTCCGGGACCTGCTGAGCCTGCAGCTCGGCGCCGAGGTCGAGCTGATCAACGAGCACATGCGCGATGACCTCACCCGGCACGCCGACACGATGACCGCCGAGCAGGCACTGGGCTGTCTGGACGCGATCGGCGCCGCCCGCAGGCGGATCGGACAGAACGTGCCGCCGCAGCTGGCGATGGAGGCGCTGATGATGACGTTCCTGCCGCAGCGCAAGCCCGGTGAGCGCACCGGCGCCGGCTCGGCGTCGCGGTCGTCGTCACAGGCGGCGACAGGCTCCGACGGCGGACGACGGCGCCTGCCGCGCCCCGGCGACAGCAGGGCCTGACCCCGAGGCTCGCCGACAGACGCGCGGCGGCCCAGGGCACGGTCGAGCGTCGTTTTGACCACCTCAGAGCGTCCCAGTACACTGGTGGATCGCGCGTGCGGCGCTCAACGGGCCGGAACGCACAGGCCGCCTTAGCTCAGGGGTAGAGCGATTCACTCGTAATGAATAGGTCATCGGTTCGAATCCGATAGGCGGCTCCGACAGGCCGGCTGACCAGGACGCTTCCTGATCAGCCGGCCTTATCTCTGTCCGAGGTACGTACACCTGGCACGTCGAGCCGCTCGCCGGACGTCAGGCGGCGAGGCATCGGCAGTCACGCGCCCCCATCACGTTTGAGGCGGTCGAGCGTGCTCGCGAGCTCGTCGACAGGGACCATCACCTCACGAGGTCTGGGTTCCTGGACGCGCCCGACCACCCCATGAGATTCCATGGTCTCCATGAGCCACGCGGCATCGGTGTAGCTGACGTCGAGCTTCCGCTGCAGCATGGACGTCGAGCCGAACTGGGTCATCACCACCAGCTCGGCAGCCCGCAGCAGCAGGGCACGGCCATCGTCGCTCAGCACTCGCTCCCCTCCCCACGGCGTCCATGGCAGTGTGCGCACACGTCACCATCGCACAGACCGCACGGTCGAGTCTCGCGTCAGTGGAAGATGCGTCCCAGCAGCCGGCCGGTCATCTTGCCGGAGATTCACCGGCCGATGCGGCGGCCGACGTGTCCGCGGCGCACTCAGCGGAGCACCAGGTCACCGGCGTACGCTGTGGCGCGATGGAGGTCCACCACCTGCGCTACTTCGTGGCAGTCGCCGACCATCTGAGCTTCTCCGGGGCCGCCCGCAGTCTCCATATGGCCACTTCACCGCTGAGCCAACGGGTGCGCGACCTCGAGCGCGAGCTCGGCACCACGCTGTTCGAGCGCGACTCGCACCACGTCGGCCTCACCGAGGCCGGGTCGTCGCTGCTGCCGATCGCCCGCGACGTCCTCGGCCGGTTCGACGACATCCCCTGGCGCCTGCGGGAGGCCACCAGCCGGGGACGGCGCGCGGTCTATCTCGGCATTCCGCCGGGACTCCACACCTGCCTGCGTGACCGGCTCACCGCCTTCGACCGGGCCTGCGCACCGCATCTCGACCTCAAACGCTGGCCGGGCGGCAGCCGCGAGCTGCTCGGCGGAGTCCAGCGCGGCGAGCTCACCATGGCACTGGTCCGCCTGCCCGTCCACGCCGAGGGCATCGGCGTCGCCGAGCTGCTGCGCGAGCCGCTGGGCGCGGTGCTCCCGGCCGTGGAATTCGCCGACCGCACCTCGGTGTCGCTCCATGAGCTGACCGGATTCACCTACGCCCGGCCGCCGGCCCACATGCTCCCCGACTACTGGGACGAGGTGGAGACTCGGCTGACGGCCGCCGGCATCCATCGCCGCGTGCGCCTGGAATCGGGCGACTACGCCGGCGCCGTCGACGTCGTCGCGAACGGCGACACCTTCACCATCTCGATGCTCGATCCGGGCAGCGGCATGCACACGATGCGCAACGATCACATCGTCGTCCTGCCCATCGACGATCTTCCGGCCACCCTCCAGACGGGACTGATCTGGCGGAACGACCGCCTCGACGAGCAGCCCGGCCTCCGCGAGCTGATCGACGCGACACGTCGGGCACTCTCCGACCTCTCCCGCTGAACACCGCGACGGGACCGTGCCGCACGGCGCGATCCGCCTGAACGCAGTGATCGCCGGGGGGGGTCTCCGCGCTCCGCCGTCGACTGCGCATCCCGGATACCCCTCCCCCGTCTCGCTCCTCCCCACGGCGTGACCAGTCCAGTCACGCCGTTTTTCTCTATTCGGTTTCACCAAAACGTTGGTGGCTCTATCCCGATTGTCTAGGCTGATCAATGAAGCCGACGGATCGATGAACAGCAGGCCGGCTCCCCGCTCGGGCCCCGTGCAGGGCACGCGTTCCCTCCGACGAGCCGCAGCGTCTCTGCCCACGTGCTCATCGAGTCGCTCGGAGATCCCTCCCGACATCAGGAGATGTGCATGACGACCTCCGCACAGACCGGCCCTCTCGCCGGCGTCCGCGTCATCGATATGGCCACTGTGGTGATGGGCCCGTACGCGGCCCAGATCCTCGGCGACCTCGGTGCCGACGTGATCAAGATCGAGTCGCCCAAGGACACCGTGCGCTTCGGCACGATCCACCGGACCCCGGGCATGACGCCGCTGGCGATGAACGTCAATCGCAATAAGCGCAGCGTCGCCCTGGACCTCAAGGACGACGACGGCGCCGCACGGGCGCGCGAGCTCATCGCCGGCGCCGACATCCTCATCACCAACATGCGCATCAAGGCGCTCCGGCGGCTCGGCCTGGACTACGACAGCCTGGCCGAGGACAACCCCCATCTCATCTACGCCCACGCGCAGGGCTTCCGCCCCGACTCCGACCGCGCAGACCTCGCGGCCTACGACGAGACCGTCCAGGCGGCCTCGGGACTGGTCGATCTCGCCCAGCGCGCCGGAGACATCGGCCGGCCGGCCGTGCTCCCCAGCATCTTCGGGGACAAAGTCTCCGCCCTGACCATCGCGTACTCGGCTCTCGCCGCTCTGGTCCACCAGCGCGCCACGGGGCAGGGCCAGCTGGTCGAAGTGCCCATGACCGACACGATGCTCGCCTTCAACCTCGTCGAGCATCTGCAGGGCCGGACCTACGAGCCCGCCATGGGCGTGACCGGCTTCACCCTCTCGATGAACGCCGGTCACCGCGCCCGCCCGACGAAGGACGGCCAGGCGATGATCATGCCGTACACGCCGCAGAACTTCCGCGACGTCTTCCTCGCCGCCGGGCGCCCCGACCTCGCCGAGGATCCGCGCATCGCCGGCGACTTCGTCGATGCCACGGCGCACGGCGCCGATCTCGCCGCCCTCATCGAGTCGGTCACCCCGGCGCTGACCACCGCCGAGTGGATCCGCGTCTGCAGCGAGAAGTCCATCCCGGTCGGCCCGGTGCTGAAGCTCGACGAGGCCGCCGAGGACCCCTATGTCCAGGACGGCCATCTCCTCGACCTCGCCGAACACCCCACCGAGGGCAGCTACCGCCGGATCGGCGTGCCCTTCAGGTTCTCGGCGACGCCGGCCACCATCCGCCTGCACCCGCCGCAGCCCGGTCAGGACACCGACGCCGTGCTCGACGAGATCGCAGACCACACCCTCGAAGGAGGCGCAGCATGACCACCACGACCACTGCCGACAGCCCGGTGCTCACCGAGGCCCGGGACGGCATCCTGATCATCACCATAGACCGGCCCCAGGCCCGCAATGCCGTCGACGCCGAGGTCGCGCGCGGCCTCGCGGCCGCCGTCGACGAGCTGACCGCCGACGACGATCTGCGCGTCGGCGTGCTCACCGGAGCTGCGGGCACCTTCAGCGCCGGCATGGACCTCAAGGCCGCCGCCCGCGGAGAGTCCCCCTCCGTGGAGGGCCGCGGCTTCGGCGGGCTCGTCGAGCACGACACCGCCAAGCCGCTGATCGCCGCCGTCGAAGGACACGCACTGGGCGGCGGGTTCGAGCTGGCGCTGGCCTGCGACCTGGTCGTCGCCGCCTCCGGAGCGACCTTCGCCCTGCCCGAGGTCAGGCGCGGCTTCCTCGCCGGAGGCGGCGGCGCCGTCCGTCTGCCCCGACGCATTCCGCACCACCTCGCGATGGAGCTGCTGCTGACCGGACGGAGCGTCGAGGCCGACCGCGCCAGCTCGCTGGGTCTGATCAATGCGGTCACCCCCGACGGCGAGGCGCTGGCCGGTGCCCTGGAGCTCGCCGAGGAGGTCGCGGCGAACGCGCCGCTGGCCCTCGCCGGGGTGAAGCAGGTCGTGCGCTCCGCCGACCGGCTGCCGGAGCCGGAGGCCTTCGCCGCTCAGCGCGAGGTGCTCGCCGAGCTGTCCCGGTCGGAGGACTTCGCCGAGGGCGCCCGCGCCTTCGCCGAGAAGCGCGCGCCGCAGTGGGTGGGCCGATGAACCGCGCCGAACTGCTGCAGCACCCCACCACGCCGCTGTCGGCACCGGCGTTCGCGCCCGCCGTCGCACGGTTCACCGACCGCGAGTACCTGACCATCGTCTATCGCACCGATCCCGAGGCCCTGCGCGCCGTGGTCCCCGAGCCGCTGACGATCGACGAGCCTCTGGTCCGCTTCGAAGTCATGAAGATGGGCGACGCCACCTCCTTCGGACCCTACGTCGAGGCGGGACAGGTCATCCCGGTCCGCCTCGGCGAGGAGCGGGGCGAGTACCTGCACGCGATGCACCTCGACAGCTTCGCGGCGACGGCGGCCGGCCGGGAGGCCAGCGCCTACCCGAAGGTGATGGGCCGGCCGGAGCTGCGCGTCGACTCCGGCGCGCTGATCGGCACCCTGGACTCCGGCGGCGAGCGCGTCGCCACGGCGACGATGGGCTATAAGCATCATTCTCGGGATCCGGCTGAGGCCGAGGCCGACCTCACCCAGCCCACGTTCATGGTCAAGATCGTTCCCGGATATGACCAGCGTCCGCGGATCGCCGAGCTGATCCGCACCCGGATCACCGACATCACCGTCAAGCAGGCATACACCGGCCCGGCGCGCCTGCAGCTGTTCGAGCACGCCCTGGCGCCGTTGGCCGACCTGCCGGTGCGAGGGATCGTCTCGGCCAGCCACATCCTCACCGACCTAGCCCTCGGCGGCGCCGAGGTGGTCCACGACTACCTGGAGGATTCATGACTCAGCCCTGGACGCAGACGGCGGTCGTCGGCGCCGGCACCATCGGGCTGGCCTGGGCGGCGCTCTTCGCCGCCGACGGGCTCGCGGTGCGCGTCACCGACCCCCGCCCCGATCTCGACGAGGCCCTCGACGAGGCGCTGCCGATGCTCGCGGACTCGCTCCCCGGCGCCGACGTCGAGGACCTCCGGGCACGGATCACCGCCACCGACAGCCTCGCCGAAGCCGTCGGAGGAGCCGATCTCATCCAGGAGAACGGCCCCGAGCGGCTGGAGGCCAAGCAGCAGCTCGTCGCCGAGATCGCCGAGCGCGCCCCCGCCGCGGCCGTGCTCGCCTCCTCGAGCTCCGGCCTGGTGCCCAGCGACGTCGCGGCGCGGCTGCCCGACGACGTCGCCGCCCGGCTGCTCGTCGCCCACCCGTTCAACCCGCCGCAGGTCGTGCCGCTGGTCGAGCTCGTCCCCGGCGATCGGACGGCCGAGCATGTCGTCGTCGCGGCGCAGGAGTTCTACGCACGGCTGGGCCGGACGCCGGTGCGGCTGCACCGGGAGGTCCCCGGGTTCGTCGCCAACCGGCTGCAGAGCGCGGTGATGCGCGAAGCGATCTCCTTGGTCCTGCAGGGCGTCGTCTCCGCCGAGGAGCTCGACACCGTCATGAAGGCCTCGCTGGGCGGCCGCTACGCGACGATCGGGCCGTTCGAGAGCTTCCACCTCGGCGGCGGGCCCGGCGGCATCCGCCACATGATGAACCATCTCGGAGCGGGCATGGCCCGGCAATGGGACCAGCTGGGCTCGCCGGAGCTCACGGACGAGGCCGTCGCCGAGATCATCGATCAGACCGAAGCCGCCTATGGCAGCGGCGAATCCGCCTACGCCGCCCGCGCCCGTCGGCGCGATCGCCGGCACCACGCCATCAACCACGTTCTGAACACCGAGGAGACATGATGCCCAAGCCCGTCCAGACCACCCCCGACTTCTTCGGATACGCCGAGAAGCTGCCCGACTCCGAGCGCGCCGAACTCGCCGAGATCCGCGAGTTCCTCGAGCGCGAGATCAAGCCGCTGGCGAATCAGGCCTGGGACACCGCCGAGTTCCCGTTCGCCGCGGTCGAGAAGTTCGCCTCGCTGCGACTGGCCGGCTACCAGTTCCCCGAGTACGGCGACGGCGTGACGCGCAGCCCCCTGTTCACCGGGTTCCTGAGCCTGGAGCTGAACCGCATCGACCCGTCGCTGGCGGTGTTCTCCGGGGTCCACACCGGGCTCGCAATGGGCTCGATCTACAACGGCGGCGACCAGGGGCAGCGCGACCGGTGGATGCCGGACATGGTCGACATGTCCAGCATCGGCGCATTCGCCCTCACCGAGCCGGACGGCGGCTCCGACGTCGCCGGCGGCATGCGCACCACGGCGCGCCGTGAGGGCGACGAGTGGGTGCTCAACGGGGCCAAGCGTTGGATCGGCAACGGCACCTTCGCCGATCGGGTCGTGGTGTGGGCCCGCGACGAGGCCGACGGCCAGGTGAAGGGCTTCGTCGTCGAGACGCCCGCCGCGGGCTTCGAGGCGACCAAGATCGAGGGCAAGATCGCACTGCGCACGGTGCAGAACGCCGACATCACGCTGAGCGAGGTTCGAGTGCCGGAGGCCGACCGCCTGCAGGGCATCAACAGCTTCCGGGATACGGCCAAGGTGCTGGCCTCCACCCGCGGCGGCGTGGCCTGGCAGGCGCTCGGCGTCGCAGTGCGCGCCTACGAGCTCGCCCGCGAGTACGCCACCCAGCGCGAACAGTTCGGCAAGCCCATCGGCGGCTTCCAGATGATCCAGGATCTGCTGGTGAAGATGCTGGGCAACGTCACCGCGATGTTCGGCGTCGTGGTGCGGCTCAACGAGCTGGTCGCCGACGGAGGGGGCAGCGCCGAGCAGGCCGCGCTGGCCAAGGCCTTCGCCACCACGCGGATGCGCGAGGTCGTCTCCTGGGCTCGGGAGCTCTTCGGCGGCAACGGCATCGTGCTCGACTACGAAGTCGCCAAGTTCTTCGCCGACGCGGAGGCCATCTACTCCTTCGAGGGATCGCGGGAGATGAACACCCTGATCGTCGGCAAGTCCGTCACCGGGCTCAGCGCCTTCGCCTGAGGGCCCGACGTCTCGGCCGTCCCTGGTGGGCCGCTTCGCCCGAAGGGCTCACCAGGACGCGGTCGGCGTCCGGTGCTCACCATGCTCGACCGCGCAGATCGATCTCACCGCCCGGCCATTCCTCGACGGGTCGGCGGATCGGCAGAACCAACAACGGCGCCTCCGCCTCCTCCACCGCAGGGGCCCCATCCCGACCGATGAAGTGCTCGACCGCGGTGATCCGCCGCCACCCGCACGCGGTGTAGAACGGCACGACACCTTCATGGCAGCCGAGATACCCGAAATCGATGTCCTGCGCAGCCTGCATCGACTGTGCGGCGGCAGACATGAGTCGCTCCCCCAGTCGCCGACCCCGCCAGGAGCAGGAGACCAGCACGCCGCCGACGCCTGCGATCACCACCTCCGCACCCCCGACATCGATGACACGACGTGCCCACCCGACATGCCCCACGGCGTCCTCACCGTGCCGAGCGACAACGTGCACATCATGCGGCGCATAGCCGTACGGCTGGTCGGGGTTCCAGGGCCCGAGGTTCGACCGGTACTCGTCGTCGAACAGTCCTCGAACCCTTTCCATGTCCGGCGCCGTCAACGCAGCATGGTGCACCGCTTCGACGGTCACACACGCCTCCATTCCGGATTCACGCGTCGAGGGAAGCTTTCGCCCGCTCCTGCGCCTCGGCTCGACGGACTCGCAGAACCTCGGCCACGATCCCTCCCAGGAGCACCGCCGCGAGGGACAGCTCGACCCAGGGCATCCCTTCGCCGTCCAGTGCACTCGCCGCCGAGCTCAGCAGCAGGCCGAGGGCGAAGCCCAGCGCCAGTCCACTCACGAGATTCCGCATGGTTGATCCTCCTGTCGGCGTGCCGGCACAGTCGAACACCCGGTGCAGACCGACATCGAGGTTCTCGACATCCGGCGCGTTCACCACGGAAGCACGTGGAACATGTGTCGGGCAAGCTGCGCCCATGAACTGCGGGTGATCATGCGACAGACCTGGTCCAGAGTGGCAGACTGACTGCCATGGACATGACAGACCACAGCAATGGAGCCGCTGAGACCACCGTCGAGCACCCCGTTCCGCCGCAGGACCTCTCCGGCCTGGTCGGCCACCGGTTCATCTACACCTACGCGAACGGCTGGCAGTACGAGATGTACGTCAAGAACGCCACGACCATCGACTACCGGATCCACAGCGGCATGGTCGGCGGCCGCTGGGTCAAGGACCAGGAGATCGACCTGGTCCAGCTCGACGACGATGTCTTCAAGGTCTCCTGGAACGAACCGACCGGCACGTCGGTCGTGGTCAACGTCCTGCCCGGCAAGCGCCGCCTCCACGGCACCATCTTCTTCCCGCAGTGGATCGAGCAGGACGGGTCGAAGACCGTGCTGTACCAGAACGATCACCTGGAGGAGATGCGAGCCTTCCGCGACGCCGGACCGACCTACCCGATCTTCGTCGTCCCGGAGTTCGCCCGGATCACCCTCTTCGAATACGTCGGAGCCGACGACGAGACGGTGGTCTCCGTCGCTCCGGGGGACCTGCCGGACGAGTTCGCCGACCGCACGAACTGATCTCGCAGGGTGTCGACGACGCGGCGTCCTCGACACGACCACATCTCAGGGCTGCAGCTTCGCGTAGGCGATGAAGTTGTCCTCGAGCGCTCCGGTCTCCTCGTTGAGCCCGTCGCAGGTGATCAGGCGCAGCTCCGGGCCCGCGGTGTTGCCGTAGACCTCCAGCGTCGGGAAGTTCTCCTGGGAGAACTGCTCGGTGCGGTAGACGGTGAAACGCGCGGTGGACCCGTCGTCGCGAGTGATCTCGACGCTGTCGCCGACCTCCATGCTCGGCAGCTCCGCGAAGATCCCGGGACCACCCTCATAGGCATTCCGATGCCCCAGGATGACCGACGGGCCGCGCTCGCCGGGTGTCGGACTGCGGGTGAACCATCCGGCCGGCGATCCGCCCCCATACGGCGGAACCTCGATGACGCCGTTCTCCTGCAGACCCAGCTCCATGACCTCGGAGGTCACGTCGAGCCCGGGGATCGCGATCGTCGCGGGCTCAGAGGCGTCCATCGCCTCGGGAGCCGGGGCGTCGCTCGGGCTCGGGGTGTCGGCCGGGCTCGATGGGTTCGCCGATGTGCTCGAGCCGGCCCCGTCGGAGGCTCCGGCCGACGGTGCGGACGGCGAGGACTCCGAGGATTCTGCAGCCGAGGGGGACGAGCTCACCGGATCCGAGTACTCGATCCCGGTCGACGATGAGCAGGCGCCGAGGAGCAGGACGGCGCCCGCCGCGCAGACGACAAGGCCTGCGCGGCGGGACGCGGTGACAACATCACTCATGATACCGATCGTCCTGTCTGGTCACCGGAGATCAGGAGCGGACCGAGCGGCGGTGCAGAGCCCAGGCTCCGCCGCCGACTGCGGCGAGGCCCAGCGCGCCGGCACCGGCCAGCGCCATGGTCGAGCCTTCATCGGTGTTCACCGGCGAACCGGTGTCGGCACCGCCCTCAGGCATCTCCTCCATCTGCGAGGCGGTCAGCGTGCCGCAGGCGGCCGGAGCCGTGGCAGCCAGCGGCAGGTCCTCGTTCAGCGGGCTCATCTTCTCCTGCGCCTCGCTCGAGAGCAGCTCCGGGTTCACGCCGTGGACCACGACGACGGCACTGCCGTCCTCGATGGAGGCCAACGTGTCGTCGTTGAGCTCGAAGGTGCGCTCGTAGGTGTACTCAGCACCGCCGGGGTAGCGCTCGACGGCCAGCGCGGAGTCCGCGCTGGTGTCGCCCTCCAGGGTCAGCGAGGTGCCGATGGCCCCGTAGGAGGGCTGGCCCTCCGGAGTGCTGACCACCCCGTCGCCGTCCTCGTCGGCGTCCATGGTCGGGCACATGCCCTGGCCGCTGATGTGGATGTGCTGGGCATGCGGGAAGGGGCCGTCCTGGAACGTCTCGGCGGCACCGGCGACGTTCATCGACACGGTGGCCTCGTTGCCGTGGATGTCGATCATGGCCTCACCCGAGGTGCCGCTGCCGTTGACCTCGGACAGCGAGGTCTGCACCGACCAGGACTCCTGTTCGGCAGTGTCGGCCATCGCCGGCGCGGCGCTCATGGCGAGGCCCGCCATCGCCAGGGCCGGAACTGCGAAGAAAGCTGATTTGCGCATTGCGGATTTCTCCTCATCATTGCGGTCGGGAATCGGCATGAGTATCTTTCATGCCGACCACTGCGAGCGTGCTCGCGTGTGGTGTTCGTCGCAATGCCTCGAGCGGATTGGACCGACGCTGATTTTTTTCGTTCAGATTCGGATCCCCGCCCTGACGGACAGCTCACGGATCACCGCTTCGGCGCAAGCGGCGGCATCGACCATCCGGGACGCTCAGCGTCAGCGCGCCGCAGAGGAGAGCGTGGCGGCACCCGGAGCCGTCGAGCAGGACGGGGCGACGATGAGACGGCAGCCTCGGTCGCACTCGGCGAACTGCCCTCCGGGTTCGTCGACCAGACGAGCTGAGGAGCGCCCTGCAGCCCCCACCCCTGACTTTCGTGATGCAGATCGGGATCGAGGTCGGAGAGCCGGTGGACCTCGGCCCGGCCCCGACTGGACACCGCCGCATGATGCCCATCCTCGGCGGCACGGTCACCGGACCGGCGTGCAGCGGGCGCATGCTGCCGATCGGCGCCGACGACAAGCGTCTCGCCTCGTCGGCTCTGACCGAGCTGGACGCCCCTACTCCCTGGAGACGGACGACGGCGCACAGATCGGGGTCCGGAACACCGGAATCCGCGTCGGCCGGGCGGAGGACATCCGGGCGATCGTCGAAGGAGAGCCGGTCCCTCCGGAGCGGATCCATTTCCGCCTCCAGACGCGGTTCACCACGGCCGACCCGGACCTGTCCTGGATGAACGAGCGGCTGTTCGTCGCCCACGGCACCGGCACGCCTGAGGCGATGCAACTCGGAGTCTTCCGCCTCGACTGACCGCCGGCCCGGCACAGCCCGCGACGGCTCGGCGTCGCCGACGTCGCCCCCGCCGCGGACCGGGTGTTCAGCGGGCCGCGACCGGCTGACGCGCGCCGCCGCGGGAGAGCGCGGCGTCGAGGCCGACCCGGCCGCCGCCGCGGACGACGAGCAGCACCAGCCCGGCGAAGAGCGCCAGAACCAGCTCCGCACCGCCCTGGTCGACGAAGAGTCCATTCGGCAGGTGGACGAAGATCGCCGCGCCGAGCATCACGACGGCGGCGCAGAGCGCGGCCAGCCGGGTCAGCAGCCCGACGACGAGCATCGCCCCGCCGATCAGCTCCACCCAGGTCGCGACGGCGGCGGCCGCCGATGCCATCGGCACGCCCATGCCGGCGAAGGACTCGGCCGTGCCGGCGACGGTCCACTCATGGAACTTCTGCCAGCCGTGGGCGATGAGGACGACGCCGAGCACCACGCGGGCGATCAGCAGGCCCAGGTCGGCGAGCATCGGCGAGGCGGACGAGGGATTGACGAGGAGACGCATCGGGCGGGGATTCCTTTCATCGGCGGTTCCGGGGCCGGGCATGGACCAGAGACGCCCCGGAAAGTTGTCGGAACAACCCTAGACAGGGTGAGGTTGTTCCGACAACCGTCATCGGAGAGAATCGTGGTGTGGACGATCGATGGTTGGATTCGCGGCAGCTGGCCACCTGGGTGCGGCTGACCGCCGTGCTGGAGCTGCTGCCCGGGATCCTCGACGCCCAGCTGCGAAGGGACTCGGGGCTGACCCACTTCGAGTACTACGTGCTGGCCATGCTCTCCGAGTCGCCGGAGCGGTCGCTGCGGATGAGCGAGCTGGCCGCGCAGACCAATGCCACGCTCCCCCGCCTGTCCCACGTGGTCAGCCGCCTGGAAGGCCGCGAGCTGGTGGAGCGCCACCACGGCGCCGACGACGCGCGCGCCACCTACGCGCGACTCACCGAGAGCGGCTGGCAGGCCGTCCGCGAGGCCGCACCCGGCCACGTGGAGACCGTCCGGCATCACGTCATCGATGCGCTGACCGACGAGCAGCTCGACCAGCTCGGCGAGATCACCGAGGCCATGCTCGAACGCCTCGACCCCGACGAGAAGCTGGGCCCGGTCTACCGGCGCCACGACTCCTGACCGGCAGGCGAGCGACAAGTGCGCTGACCGTGGACGCGCGCCTCACTCCACCACGCGCACGCCCAGCTGCGCGGCGAAGGACCCGGCGAGCTCGACCAGCTGCTCGGGGCTGATCACCGCCCCGCCGATCCGGTCCAGCCCGACGATCCGGCTCAGCCGCGCACCGCGCAGGTCGACGTCGGCCAGCCGCGCGTCGGTCAGATCCAGCGTGTCCACCCGGCATCCGCGCAGCCGCAGACGCGTCACCTCGGCTCCGCCCAGATCGAGCTCGACAAGATGAGTGTCGACGAGGTCGACGTCGGCGATCCGGGCACCGCGCAGATTGACCAGATCCAGCTTGCTCGTGCTGATCCGCACCCCGTCGAGTCCGGCGTCGTAGAGCTCGGCCGCGCCGATCCGGCTATCCGCGATCTCCACGTCCCGCCAGGTGGTGCGGCGGGCGTCGAGATGCGCCGCGCCCAGCCCGGTGATCACCGACTCGGCCACCGTCGCGCCGGTGAGGTCGACGCCGTCGAACGTCACTCCGTCGAGGCGGCACTCCACGATGCTGCCACCGGCCAGATCGACGTCGGCCAGCGTCC
The DNA here is from genome assembly GCF_000220985.1 of Nesterenkonia sp. F. GTDB lineage: Bacteria > Actinomycetota > Actinomycetes > Actinomycetales > Micrococcaceae > Nesterenkonia. The sequence continues at coordinate 17,159 of NZ_AFRW01000122.1, read as the reverse complement.
CGCCGGCGAAGCGCAGCCCCTCGGCCTGGCCGAGACGGGCGAGCTGGTCGACGTCACCGACAGCCAGCTCACGCGGTTCGACCAGGTCGATCTGCGGCGGTGCGGGAGTGTCGTCGTGCGCTGCCGAGCTCATGACCGCGAGCCTACCGCCCGGTGCTACAGTGCCCGGCGTGGACATCAGACCTGCCGCCTACGCGGTCATCACCGACGACGCCGGACGGATGCTGCTGCCCCACTGGCACCACGAGACCCTGGGCGGCGGATGGACGCTGCCGGGCGGCGGCGTCGAGCCCGGCGAGCATCCTGACGACGCCGCAGTCCGCGAAGTCCGAGAGGAGACCGGCTACGACGTCGAGCTGACCGGCGTGCTGGCCGTCGACTCGCAGGTCATCCCCGGTGACCGCCGCGGAGACCCGGCCCGCGAGGGCGTCCCGCTGCAGGCGCTGCGCATCATCTACACCGCCCGCATCGTCGGCGGCTCGCTGCAGATCGAGCAGGACGGCTCCACCGACGACGTCGGCTGGCACACGCCTGACGAGGTCGAGGCGCTGGACCGGGTCTCGATGGTCGATCTCGCCCGCGAGCGCGCCGGGCTCATCCCGCGGCACTGACCGCGGCACTGACCGCGGGCCGCCCCAGGATTCTCAGCGCCGCCGACAGCTCCTAGCGTGGACCGTGACCGTGCAAACCCGATGCGCAGGAGGCTGCGATGACGGCCGGACCGCCCTCGACGCCGGAATTCGGGGCCTCTCGGAATCCGCGGCCGCCGACCCGCGGCCAACAGTTCCTGCAGTACCTGCCGTTCCTCGTCACTGCGGGAGCGTTCGCCGCACTGGTGATCCTGATGGCCTACCTGACCATCTTCGGACAGATTCTCGGCTACAACGTCTCGTCCCTGGACGCCGACGGCCCGCAATGGCCCTTCACCGCGGCGTGGTTCCTGATCGCCGCCATCTTCGGCTCGGTGCTCCTCGGCGCCGTGTGGACGCCGCTGGTCGCGATCCGGTTCAGCAGGGCGGGGCATCGTCGCAGCTGAGCGGCAGGGTCGGCGGGAGTCCGGACACCCCTTGATCTTCAGGCCTCGGCGGTGAGCTCGCGGGCCTGCTCCACACATTCGAGCACCCGGTCGGCACGACGTCGCACGGCGACGACCTCGGCGCTGCCCAGCCGGACCATGGCCGCGGCTTCAGCCGTGGTGGCCAGATGGTTCGCCGCCCGAGAGAGCTCAGAGTGCAGCTGCGCCGCACCGCCGGGGATGCGCATCTCGGCGGCCGGCCAGCGACGCTGGGCGGTGGCGCAGCATGCACGCAGGGTCGGCAGGGCCTCCGCGAGCTCGTCGCCGAGACGGACCAGCTCGTTGTGCGCTGCGTCGTCGTCGACGCCCTCGACGATCTGGTGGTACCGATCGAGGCCGCGCACGAAGCGGTCGTGGGCCTGGCGCCAGAGCCCGCGGCCGAGCTCCTTCTCCAGCCGGCGCGCCTGACGGCGCCGAGACAGCAGCTTCATCCCACCTCCAGCTGTGGATCGTTCCGCGGGCGACGCCGAGGCTCGGCGACGCGACGAGTCTATCCGAGCCGCCTCGATCGGCCGGTGCCTCGCCGTCTCGGCACTCAGAAGCGCAGCAGCACCTTGCCCAGGTGGCCGCCCGACTCCAGATGACGGTGGGCCGCGGCGGCGTCGTCGACGGAGAAGACCGCATCGGTCTGCACGCGGACCTCGCCGGACTCGATCAGCGGCCAGACCTCCTCGCCGACGCCGGCGACGAAGCGCGCCTTGGTCCCGGCGTCGCGGGAGCGCAGCGTCGCGGCGATGATCCGCAGCCGGCGTCCCAGCATCAGACCCAGGTCGGCCTCGGCGCGGCGTCCGCCCTGCAGTCCGATGATCACCAGCCGGCCGTCGACGGCGAGGCTGGTCAGGTTCTTCTCCAGGTATTTCGCCCCGATGAGGTCGAGGATGACGTCGACGCCGCGGCCGCCGGTGAGCTCGCCGATGCGTGCGGCGAAGTCCTCGGCCCGGTGGTCGATGACGTGGTCGGCGCCCAGGGCCCTCGCCGCCTCGGCCTTATCCGCTCCGCCGACAGTGGTGATCACGGTGACGCCCAGCGCGTGGAGGAACTGCAGCGCGAAGCTGCCGATGCCGCCGGTGCCGCCGTGGATCAGGGCGGTGTCGCCGGGCCGGACGCCGGCCTCCTCGCGCAGCGTGGAGTACACGGTGGCGGCGACCTCGATCAGTCCGGCGGCGTCGACCAGGTCCACGCCGTCGGGCACCGGCAGCACATGGCGGGCGTCGACGACGACCTTCTCGGCGTAGCCGCCGCCGGCCAGCAGCGCGACGACCTGCTGGCCGACCATCTCGCCGACCGCACCGGAGCTGCCCGCTCCGACGGAGACCACTGTGCCGGAGACTTCGAGGCCGGGGATGAGAGAGGCGCCGGCCGGCGGCGGGTAGTTCCCCTCGCGCTGGGCGAGGTCGGCGCGGTTCAGCCCCGCGGCGGCGACCTCGATCAGCAGCTCGCCGGCGGCGGGGACCGGGTCCTCGACCTCGGCGAGGCGGATCACTTCGGGCCCACCGGCCTCGGCGTACTCGACAGCTCGCATGCTCACGCTCCTCCACTCCGGCCCGGACTCGATGCCGGGACGCGGTCTCCCGTATAGTCTTCCCCCAGAGTTTCACATCTGCGCGGCACGCTCAGCGGCCGTGGTCACAGCCCGAAGCTCTGCCCAGGAGCGCTGTCCGAGCGGCCGAAGGAGCCGGTCTTGAAAACCGGTGGGCGGCGACCCCGTCCCGTGGGTTCGAATCCCACGCGCTCCGCTCTGTGACGTGCCGGGTCGCCCCGACAGGCGGCCCGGCACTGCGGCGTGGCCCCCTGTCCGGCCCGCCTCCCGTTGCACACCTGGTGTGACGGAGACCGGCCGCAGAGACCACCGCCGTGGCACATCAGGTGTGCAGACGGCGCGGCGGACCGGGTTCCGCCCCATCAGCCGGTCCCGCCCCTCCCCGTCTCGGCAACGCGCGGCTAGCCTGGCCGTATGACCGATCGCGCGACATCCCAGCCGCTGACGCTGCACATCGGCCATGAGGAACTGGTGATCCGGGGCCGCTACGAGGTCCTGAGCATCGTCAACGACATCCTCATCGCCGTCTGGTTCACCATCGGCAGCGTGTTGTTCTTCTTCACCAGCACCACCGTCGCCGGGACGTGGCTGTTCCTCATCGGCAGCATCCAGCTGCTCATCCGGCCGGTGATCCGCCTGACCCGCCGCATCCACCTGGTCAGGGTCGGCGCGCGGGGCGCGGAGACCGCGCGGGACTTCTGAGCCGGGCGGGGACCGCGGGTCCGCGACCGTCGGTGCTGGCAGACTGGAGTCGACGCTCGAGAACCCGGCACGAGCCCGATCTCAGGAGGACCCGATGACCGACACCCCGCAGGGACGCCAGCACCCGGAGCACCCCGAGGACCCGCACGACGGCGAGGAGACCTTCGGCGCCAGCGCCCGGCCGGACCGCGGCCGCGACGCCGACGCTCCCGCCGCACCGCAGCCGCCAGCCGACGCACAGGGACCCGCCTCCGCCGACGCCGGCCGGCCCGGGCCGGCCTATCCGGCCCCGCACGACCCGCACGACCCGCAGGCCGGCTGGGGCGCGACGAGCCAGACCGGCCATCCCCCGCAGGAGGCGGCCGGCACATACGGCGGCGGCCATGGCGGCGGCTACGGAGGCGCTCAACCGCCCGGCAGCTACCCGCCCGGCGCCGGCCAGCCGAGTCCGTCCGCCTGGGGCGGCGGGCCGCAGCAGCGCACCGGCATGGGCGTCACCGCCCTGGTGCTCGGCATCATCGCGCTGGTGCTCTCGTTCATCCCGTTCGTCGGGCTCCTCAGCCTGCTGCTCGGACCGGCGGCGATCATCGTCGGCATCATCGCCGCGGTGAAGCGCCGCGGCCGCGGACTGGGCATCGGCGGTGTGATCACCGGCGCCCTGGGCACGATCATCGCGCTGGTCATGACGATCATGGTCGCGTCGTCGATGATGACGTTCTTCGACGACTATCAGCAGATCGAGGAGGACTTCGGCCTCGACGAGGACGACGACGCGCAGGATCAGCAGGACACCGACCAGGGCGACACCGGGGACCTGCCGAGCGAGCTCCCCAGCGATCTGCCCTCCGAGTTCCCCAGCGACCTGCCCTCGGAGCTGCCCAGCGAGTTCCCGAGCGAGCTCTCCGAGGAGCTCGAGCAGCGGCTCGAGGACGGCGAGATCGACCAGGAGCAGCTCGATCAGCTCCGTGAGCAGCTGGACCAGCTGCCCGAGGACTGGCAGCAGCAGTTCGAGGACCTGCAGGAGCAGCTTCCGCAGCAGTGATCGGCGGTCCGACGGCGGCCGGCGACAGCCGGGTCGCCCTGCGCGGCGCGGCCCGTCGGACGGTCGCGGACGCGGCTCGGGATCACGGTCCAGGCCGTCAGTCGCGGCCCGTTCAGCCCTGGTTCTTGAAGACCACCAGGAACTTGTGCGCCTCATCCTCGGTCAGCGGCGAGTGCTCGGAGAGCAGCTGGGCCGCCTCGGTGACGTGGTCGTCACGCAGCAGCGCGTAGAGCTGGTCATGGACCCACGGCTCGAGGTCCTCGTGGGAGAGGGTGATCTTCTCGCCCTCGCGCTGGACCTCCAGGTGGAATCCGGCCGGCTCCTCCTGGGCGTCCTGCCGAGTCCACTCCTCCGGAACGGTCAGCTCCTCGTCCAGGGAGAACTCCGACTCGGCCAGCAGCCGACGGGCCTTCTCCTCGACCTCCGGATCATCGGCGGTCTCGCCGTCGGCGGCGCCGGAGTCGACCTCTGCCTCCGGGCGATCAGCCGTCTCGGCGCCGGACTCGGCGGCCGCCTCGGTCCGGTCCTCGTCCGGCGCGGCGGCGTCGTCATCCTCCCGCTCTCCGCCGGGGATGTCGGGGATGCCGGCCTCGTTGGGGCCGAGGATGCGCCCGGTGTAGGGGTCAGCCTCGGCCACCGGGTCGCCGTCGTCCTGATCGCGGCGCCGGTTCCGGGTCCCGGTGGTCTCGGCGTCCGTCCCGGCGTCGTCGGACGGGTCGCCTGATCCGTCGGGCGCCTGGTCCTCGGGCTGGTCGCGCACCTCGTCGATGGCGTCCTCGACGAGCTCCTCGCGGACCTCGGGACCGTCGGAGACGCCCGCGAGCTCATCCTCCAGCCGCAGCTCGGAAGGAGTCCGCTGCGGGTAGCGGTGCAGCGCCTGCACCGCGATGATGCAGTCCCGCACTCCGGCGCCGGTCGCCTGCTTGAAGGTCGCGAGCGCACGGCGTCCGTCGTCGGCGGCGATGGCGCGGTAGACCTCGCGGTGCTGCTCGTCGGTCAGCGCCAGCGCGGCGGTGCGGGCGTTCTTCGGGGTCACCGCGTCCTCGATCCGCCGGTTGAGCCGCTGCCCCTGACGAGCCAGGAGCACGCGCACGCCGAGCACCAGCAGGACGGCCAGAACGATCACTCCGATGATTTCCACGCGGCCAGTCTAGGGCACGCATCCCGACGGTGTCTGCGCCGTCACAGCCGCCTCCGGGTGTCCGCCGCCGCACCGGCCCCGCGCCTGACTTACGATGAAGGCGTGAGCATCGATCTGTCATCCTCCTTCAAGGCCTACGACGTCCGCGGGCTCGTGGGCGAGACCATCACCGCCGAGTCGGTGCGCGCCGTCGGCGCCGCCTTCGTCGACGTCCTCGACCTCGCCGGCCGCGAGGTGCTGGTCGGCGGCGACATGCGCCCCTCCTCCGCGGAGTTCGCCGAGGCCTTCACCGCCGGGGCGGCGGCCCGCGGCGCGCATGTCACCCAGCTGGGCCGGATCTCGACGGACATGCTCTACTTCGCCTCCGGCCAGCGCGACGCCGCCGGCGTGGTCTTCACCGCCAGCCACAATCCGGCGGAGTACAACGGGATGAAGATGTCGAAGGCCGGGGCCGTGCCGCTCTCCGCCGAGACCGGGCTGACCGAGATCCGCGACGCCGCACAGGCGCACCTGGACCGCCTCGACGCGGGCGGAGAGATCCCGGAGGTCGACCGGCCCGGTCCGGTCGAGCAGGCCGAGCTGCTGGCCGACTACGCCCGCTATCTGCGCAGCCTGGTCGACCTCTCCGGCTCCCGCGAGCTGACCGTCGTCGTCGACGCCGCCAACGGGATGTCCGGGCTGACCACTCCGGCGGTGCTCGGCGACGAGCACCTGGAGGCGCTGCCCCTGCGCATCGTGCCGCTGTTCTTCGAGCTCGACGGCACCTTCCCCAACCACCCGGCCAACCCGCTGGAGCCGGAGAACCTGCGCGACCTGCAGACCGCTGTCCGCCAGCACGGCGCCGACCTCGGCCTGGCCTTCGACGGCGACGCCGACCGCTGCTTCGTCGTCGACGAGCGCGGCGAGCCGGTCCCGCCGTCGGCGGTGACCGCGCTGGTCGCCCGCCGGGAGATCGTCCGGGCCCGTGCCGAGGGCGAGGAGTCCCCGACGATCATCCACAATCTGATCACCTCCCGCGCAGTGCCCGAGCTGGTCGAGCGCGAGGGCGGCCGAGCGGTGGAGACTCGCGTGGGCCACTCCTACATCAAGGCCGTGATGGCCGCCGAGCAGGCGATCTTCGGCGGCGAGCACTCCGCGCACTACTACTTCCGCGAGTTCTTCAACGCCGACACCGGCATGCTGGCGGCGATGCACGTCCTCGCCGCGCTCGGCGAGCAGTCCCGGCCGCTCTCCGAGCTGGCCGCCGAGTACAGCCCCTACGTCGCCTCGGGAGAGATCAACTCCCAGGTGCAGGACAAGCAGGCCGCCGCCGCACGCGTCGAGGCCGCCTTCGCCGACCGCGACGTCGAGATCTCCCGGCTCGACGGCCTCACCGTCCGCGCGGCCGACGGCACCTGGTGGTTCAACCTGCGGCCGTCGAACACCGAGCCGTTCCTGCGGTTCAACGGCGAGGGCCACACCGCCCGGGCGATGGAGCAGATCCGCGACGAGGTCCTGGAGCTGGTCCGACAGGGCTGATCAGCGGAAGATGTTGCCCAGTCCGCCCAGCGGGCTCTCCTGACCGGGCTCCTGCCCACCGTCCTGCGGACCGCCGAAGCGCATGTTCTCGCTGGGCTGGACGATCACGAAGCCCTGGCCGCCGAAGCCCAGCTGGAACTCCTCGCCGGAGGTGCGGCCGATCAGCGCCTTCATCCCGATGTCGGCCTTGACCTGGATGCTCAGCCCGGCCGACCAGCACACGGCGGCGTCGGGATCGACGTAGGTGTCGGCCTCGCCGGTGGTCAGCAGCAGCGGCGGGCCGTCGGTGCAGATGGCGACCTGCCCGTGGCCGGTCAGCGTGGTGTTGAACAGCCCGCCGGAGGCCATGCCGGCGCCGCGGACCATCTGGATGTCGTCCTGCAGCGTGTCGCTGAAGGCCAGGATGTTCTGACCGTTGATGGAGATCGACTCGCCCTCCAGGTCGATGATGTGCACGTCGGCGCCGTTGTTCGCCAGGAAGATCTCCCCGGTGCCGCCGATGCGCATCAGCGGCAGCCCTTCACCGGTCACCTTCTGCTTCAGCCACTTGCCGAAGCCGCCGGTGCCCTGGTGCTCGAACTGCACGCCGCCCTGGTAGGCGACCATCGACCCGGCCAGCGCCTTGACGCTGCCCTGGGAGAGCTCGATCTTCATCATCTTCGAGTTCTGCCGGACGAACGTCCCGGGGGCCTCGACCTCGTAGTTGGATTCTGCGAAGAGTTCGCTGCGCATCGTTCTTCTCCCTCTCTGCGGCGGTGCGAGCATGCCCAGGCCGCGACCCTCGGCGCGGCACTCGTCGTCAGTCTCGGCGGCGAATCCGTGCCGGAGCAACGGCTCCCGGCCGCGCCTCGTCCGGGAGCCCGTCCTCCCGCCCGCCTCGCCGGCTGATCGACAGCTCCTCGTGCGTCAGCGTAATATCGCGCCCAGTCCGTGTGGCGCACCACACATCGTCAGGGGGGTCTCATGTCCGTGGGTCTGGCCGAACGGTCCGCGCCGCTGCAGCGCATCACTGCCGAACCGGGGTTCAACCGCTGGCTGATCCCGCCCGCGGCGCTGGCCATCCATCTGTGCATCGGCCAGGTCTATGCGACCAGCGTCTACAAGACCGCCCTGGTGGCCCACTTCGACACCAGCCTGACCGCCGTCGGCGTGATCTTCTCGATCGCGATCGTCGTGCTCGGCCTCTCGGCGGCGCTGTTCGGCACCTGGGTGGATCGCAACGGCCCGCGCCGGGCGATGCTGGTCGCCGCCGTCTGCTGGGCGACCGGCTTCTTCGTCGGTGCGGCCGGGATCTACACCTCCCAGCTGTGGCTGGTCTACCTGGGCTACGGGGTGATCGGCGGCGTCGGCCTGGGCATCGGCTACATCTCGCCGGTCTCCACGCTGATGAAGTGGTTCCCCGACCGCCCCGGTCTGGCCACCGGGATGGCGATCATGGGCTTCGGCGGCGGCGCGATGATCGCCGGCCCGCTCTCCTCGGCCCTGCTGGACCTCTACGACACGGCCCCGGCCGACGCCGCCACGTACTCGGGCTCGGCCGTCGGAGGCCTCTTCCTGACTCTCGGGGCGGTGTATCTGGCCGTCATGCTCTTCGGCGCCTGGCTGGTCCGCGTGCCGGCGCCGGGCTGGGCGCCGGCCGGTCACGACCCCTCCCGCTCCTCGGCGCGCGCTCTGGTCACCGACGGCGACGTCCGCGCGAACACCGCCGTGCGCACCCCGCAGTTCTGGCTGCTGTGGATCCTGCTGTTCTGCAACGTCACCGCCGGCATCGGCATCCTGGAGCAGGCCTCGCCGATGATCCGGGACTTCTTCCGCGCCGACGGAACCACCGCGATCTCCGCGGCCGCCGCGGCCGGGTTCGTGGGCCTGCTGAGCCTGATGAACATGCTCGGACGCTTCGTATGGTCCTCGACCTCCGACGTCGTCGGACGCAAGGTCACCTACCTCATCTATCTGGGCGGCGGCGTGCTGCTCTACACGCTCCTCGCCGCCCAGGGTCAGCTCTCGGTGATCCTGTTCGTGGTGCTGGCCGGAGTCATCATCAGCTTCTACGGCGGCGGCTTCGCCACGATCCCCGCCTACCTGCGCGATCTCTTCGGCACGCTGGAGGTCGGGGCGATCCACGGCCGGCTGCTCACCGCCTGGTCCGCCGCCGGCGTCGTCGGCCCGCTGATCATCAACAGCTTCCTCGACGCCCGCGGCGAACCGGGGGAACCTCGTCGCCGCCGACTATCGCCCGGCGCTGTTCGCCATGGTCGGCCTGCTCGTCGTCGGACTGCTGGCGAATCTGCTGGTCCGCGCGGTGCACACGCGCCACCACGTCGACCCGACGGAGCACCCCACGACGGCGGCGCCGACCGGACAGGCGGGCCGGCCGACGGCACCGACCGTCACGCCCGCCGGCGCCCCGCCGGTGCCGCTCTGGCTGCCCTGGACGATCGTCGGTCTGCCGCTGGTCTACGGCGTGCTGCAGACTGCGGGCAGCGCCCTGAAGCTCTTCAGCTGAGCACGCGGTCGGGCGCTCACGGAGTGCGACGGCGCAGCAGCCAGAGCAGATACGGCGGGCCGAGGACGGCGACCACCAGTCCGGCCGGCAGCTGGTCGGGCGCGATGACCGTACGTCCGAAGGTGTCCGAGAGCGAGACCAGCGCCGCTCCGAGCAGCACCGACAGCGGGACGAACCACCGGTGGTCGCGGCCCACGAGCATCCGCGCCATATGCGGGGCGGCCAGCCCGACGAAGCTGATCACCCCGACGCCGATCACCGCCGTCGCCGAGAGCAGCACCGCCAGCAGCAGCGCCGTCGAGCGCACCCGGGCGGTGCGCACGCCGAGCACCTGCGGAGTGTGGTCGTCCAGCGAGATCAGGTCCAGGTCCCGGCGCAGCAGCCAGACCACCGGCACCGCGGCGAGCAGCATCACCAGGATCGGCACCAGATCGTCGCCGCCGGCCCCGAAGGTCGATCCGCCCAGGAAGGCGATGGCCATCGCCTGCTGATGCGGCATCGCCGAGGAGATCATCAGCTGGGTGAGCGCCTGCGCGGCGGTCATCAGCCCGATGCCGACGAGGACGACCTGCTGCGGAGAGCTGCGCCGCCGGCCGGCGAGCAGGAAGACCACCGCCCCGGCGGCCAGCGAGCCGGCCGTCGCCCCGGCCGACATCGACCAGGTCCCGGTGCCGAGGACGATCAGCGCCAGCACCGCGCCGGCGCCGCCGGAAGCGGCCACGCCGAGGATCCCGGGCTCGGCCAGCGGGTTGCGCGTGACCGTCTGCACCAGCGCGCCGGCCAGGGCCAGCGCCCCGCCGGCCAGCAGCGCCGCGCCCACGCGGGGCGCGCGGAAGTCCAGCGAGAGCTCGATGGCCCGGGCGGCCTCTCCGGAGAGCCACAGCTGCAGATCGCCGAGTCTCAACCACCAGTCCCCCAGCAGCATCCCGGCGCCGGCGAGCACGATCACCAGGGCCGCGGCGGAGACGAGCATCAGCACTCGGCGCCGCAGCCCCACGCCGGTGGGCAGCGCGATGGCGCTGATCTCCTGCCCGCCGCCGGTCGACGGCATGCGCAGGGCGAGCACGATGAGGAAGACCGCGCCGAGCAGCGAGGTCACCACGCCGGTGGGGATGGACACTCCCAGGGTGCCCTCCCCCGCCCAGTCCGCCAGCGCCCGGACGCCGACGTCGGCGGCGAGCACGATGAGCGCGCCGAGCAGCGCGGAGCCGACCACGGCCCAGGTGAAGCGGCCGAACCGAGCGAGCCGGCCGGCCAGCAGCCGGACGATCGCCGGGGCGCAGAGTCCCACGAAGCCCAGCGGGCCCACCATGGTCACGGCCGCGGCCGCCAGCACCACCGAGAGCACCAGCAGCAGCGCCCGCAGCCGTGCGACGCGCACGCCCAGGCTCTGCGCGGCGTCGGAGCCCAGACCGAGCATGTCGGTGCTGCGCGACAGGAGCAGCAGACCCAGCGTCGCGACTCCGATGACCGGCAGCAGCGGCAGCAGCCCGTCCATGCCGGCCAGATTCAGCGTCCCCGCGCCCCAGAGGAAGAGCCCCTGGGTGGACTGGGAGTAGAGCATCATCAGCGCCGCGGTCACCGAGCTCATCCCCAGTGCGACGACGGTGCCGGCCAGCACCAGGCGGATCGGGGCCTGCTCGGAGAAGCCGGCGAGCAGCAGCACCGCCCCGGCGGCGGCCAGTCCGCCGAGGAAGGCCAGCGCCGCGGAGCTGAGCATCGGCAGCGAGAGCCCGAAGGCCGCCGCGACGGTGAGCGCCAGATGGGCGCCGGCGTTGACGGCCAACGTGTCCGGCGAGGCCAGCGGGTTGCGGGTCATCGCCTGCAGCGCGCAGCCGGCCGCGCCCAGGGCCGCGCCGACGACCAGCCCGCCGACCAGTCGGGGCAGCCGCGAGTCCAGCGCGATGCCGCGCAGCAGCTGCCGAGTGGGGTCCTCGGCGGCCGCGGGATCGGAGAAGACCGCGGAGAGCAGCTGGGCCGGCGTCGCCGCGGAGGTCCCCTGGGTCAGGTGCACGGCGGCCAGCACGACCAGCACGGCGGCGCCGAGGACCAGTGCGGCCGTCGCCGCCGCCCGGGCCCGCGCCGGAGCGTCGCGGCGCGGCGGGGCGTCAGCCCCGTCGTCGTCGAGGACAGGAGACGACGCCGTGCCGGTGCCGGGCAGGCTCATGCGCCGGCGTTCTCCTCAGCGTTCTCCTCAGCGTGCGCCGCGGCGGTCTCGGCCAGGTGCTCGACGATCTGCTGCGAGGAGGCCGGCCCGCCGTAGACCCACATGCCGCGCAGCTGCTCGACGGCGTCATGCTCGACGAAGCCCAGCGAGGTCCAGGCGCTGTTGTCCTCCAGCGATTCCAGCGCATCGTCCGACTCCTCGGTGCCGAGCCAGCGGTAGAACACCGTGTCCTCCGGCAGCGCGCTGAGCCCCTCGACGTCGGACTCGCTGATGCCCCAGATCTCGTCGCCGGCCTCCTCCCAGGCGGTGGTCAGCCCGATCTCCTCGCCGAGGGCCTGGACCTGCGCGCCCGAGCCGTGCATGCGGAAGGTGGCGGTGTTGCCCTCCACACTGGCGTAGGAGACGGTGAACGGGGTCCCCTCGGCGCCGGCCTCGGTCAGCGTGGACCGGGCGTCCTCCAGCGTCTGCTCGTACTCGCCCCAGACCTCGTCGGCCTGCTCCTCGGCTCCGAGCAGCTCGGCGATGATGCGGAAGTTCTCCTCCATCGTGCCCAGCGGATCGGAGGTGTCCGCGGAGGTCAGCAGGACCACCGGGGCGATCTCCTCGAGGTCCTCGATCTGGTCCTGCGGCACCGAGTTCGCCGAGCCCAGGATCAGGTCCGGGTTCGCCTGGCCGATCGCCTCCAGGCTGGGCTCCTGGCGGGAGCCGACGTCGACGGCGTCCTCGGGCAGCTCCACGGCGGAGTTCCACTGCGCGAAGGTCTCGGCGTCGGCGATGCCCACCTGCTCGCCGCCGAGCGTCGCGACGTCCTCGGTCTGCGCCCACTCGAGGGTGACCACGCGGTCGGCGGGCTCCTCGAGGGTGACCTCCTCGCCGGCGTGGTCGGTGACGGTGATGGGGCCGGCGTCGCCGGAGGACTCCTCGTCGGAGCCGCCGACGTCGGTGGTGCCGCAGGCGGTCAGCGACAGGGCGCCGACGGCGGCCAGCGAGAGCAGCCGGACCGGCGCGGCGGAGCGGAGGACGGTGGAGGGCATCGAGGGATTCCTTCTGTCGGGGATGGACGGACGGGCCTGGTGCCGGCCCGCGGAGGTGGAACGGAGGGAGGTGGAGCGGATCAGGCGGGCACGGCGAGCGCATCCTGGCCGGCGACGCGGGCGACGTCAGCGTGGGCCGCCGCGGCGCCGGCGCGGCGACCGGTGCGGCGGGCACGCACCGTCAGCGCCCCGTCGGGCATCTCGACGACGTCGACCGGCACGTCGTAGACGCGGCTGAGCCGTTCGGAGGTCATCACCTCCGCCGGTTCCCCGGAGGCGACCACCTCGCCCTCGGAGAGCAGCACGACGTGGTCGGCGATGTCTGCGGCCTGCTCGAGGTCGTGGAGGACCACCCCGATGGTCAGCCCATGGTCATCGGCGAGGTCGCGGATGAGGTCCAGCAGGCTCATCTGGTGCTTCAGATCCAGGAAGGTGGTCGGCTCGTCCAGCAGCAGCACGTCGGTCTGCTGGGCCAGGCAGGCCGCCAGCCAGACGCGCTGCAGCTGGCCGCCGGAGAGCTCGGCGACCGGCTGGTGCGCCAGCTCCTCCAGGCCGGCCAGCGCCATGGCGCGCTCGACGGCCTCGGTCCCGCCGGGGTCGACGCGGGAGAGGCGCCGGCGGTGCGGATGGCGGCCAAAGCCGACGACGTCGGCGACGGTCAGTCCGGTCGGCGTCGGGCGCTGCTGGGCCAGGACGGTGAGCCGCCGGGCGAAGGCGCGCGGCGAGTAGGAGGCGGCGTCGACGTCGTCGAGGCTGATCTCCCCCTCGGCGTCGGACAGCCGGCAGAGCCCGCGCAGCAGCGTGGTCTTGCCGCTGCCGTTGGGGCCGATCAGCGCGGTGACGCCGCCGGGGCGCAGCGCGACGTCGACGTCGTGCACCACGCGACGGGCGCCGTAGGCCACCGAGACGCCGCGGCCGCGGAGCGGAGTGTTTCGAGCCTGATCCGATGAATTTCGCACACGGGCATCTTACCTAATAAAAGGCAGGCGCGCCTCACCTTGCCTCGGACGCCAGTCGGCCCCCGCCGCTCGGGCGACGGGGGCCGACCGCCGCTCCGACGGAACCGCCGAGAGGGCTGGGGACGTCCGGATCAGCCGGCCGCCTCCACGCGACGGCGCAGCTGGTCCAGCTCGTCGAGGATCGGCTGCGGCATCGAGTCGCCGAAGCGGTCGAACCAGGCCTCGATGTCGTCGAGCTCGGCCCTCCACTCGTCGGGGTCGACGCGCAGCGAGTCCTCGAGGGCCTCGTCGGAGATGTCCAGACCCTCGAGCTGGAGCGACTCCGGGGTCGGAGTGAGCCCGATCGGCGTCTCCCGCGCCTCGGCACGACCCTCGAGCCGCGCGATGATCCAGGTCAGCACGCGCGTGTTCTCCGCGAAGCCCGGCCAGGCGATCTTTCCGTCCCGGCCGCGACGGAACCAGTTGACCAGGAAGATCCCGGGCAGCTTCTCCGGGTCGGCGGTGCCGGAGACCTCGATCCAGTGCTTCAGGTAGTCGCCGGCGTCGTAGCCGATGAACGGCAGCATCGCCATCGGGTCGCGCCGCACGCGGCCGATCTCGCCGGCCGCGGCGGCGGTGGTCTCCGAGGACAGCGTCGCGCCGAAGAAGATGCCGTGGGTCCAGTCGCGGGCCTCGGTGACCAGCGGGATCGTGGTCTTGCGCCGGCCGCCGAAGAGGATCGCGTCCAGCGTCACCCCCTCCGGGGCGTGGAACTCCTCGGCCAGCATGTCGGTCTGCTCGATCGGCGTGCAGAACCGCGCGTTCGGGTGCGCGGCCGGCCGATCGGCGTCGGGCGTCCAGTCCTCGCCCTTCCAATCGATCAGATGCGCCGGCGGTTCCTGGGTCAGACCCTCCCACCAGACGCCGCCGTCGTCGGTCAGCGCGCAGTTGGTGAAGATGGAGTTGCCCTTCGCGATCGCCCGCATGGCATTGGCGTTGGTGTGCCAGCCGGTGCCCGGGGCGACGCCGAAGTATCCGGTCTCGGGATTGATCGCGCGCAGCTCGCCGTCGTCGCCGGGGCGGATCCAGGTGATGTCGTCGCCGAGGGTCTCGGCGGTCCAGCCGTCCAGCGTCGGATCGATCAGCGCCAGGTTGGTCTTGCCGCAGGCTGAGGGGAAGGCGCCGGAGATGTAGTGCGTGCGCCCCTCGGGACTGGTGAGCTTGAGGATGAGCATATGCTCGGCCAGCCAGCCCTCGTCGCGCCCCATCACCGAGGCGATGCGCAGCGCGAAGCACTTCTTGCCCAGCAGCGCGTTGCCGCCGTAGCCGGAGCCGAAGGACCAGATCTCGCGAGTCTCCGGGAAGTGGACGATGTGCTTGTCATCGTGGCACGGCCAGGCGACGTCCTCCTCGCCCGGGGCCAGCGGGGCCCCGACCGAGTGCACGGCAGGGACGAACTCGGCGTCGAGCTCCTGCATCCGCGCCAGCGGCCGCGCGCCGATGCGCGTCATGATGCGCATCGAGACCACCACGTAGGCGGAGTCGGTGATCTCGACGCCGAACTTCGGATCCGCGGCGTCCAGCGGACCCATGACGAAGGGGATGACGTACATCGTCCGCCCGGCCATCGATCCGGAGAACAGGCCGCTCAGCGTCCGGCGCATCTCCTCAGGGTCGCGCCAGTTGTTGGTGAAGCCGGCGTCCTCCTCGCGCTCGGAGCAGATGAAGGTGCACTCCTCCACGCGGGCGACGTCGGAGGGGTCGGAGAAGGCGGCGTAGGAGTTCGGGAACTCCGGACTGGTGAGCCGGGTCAGGGTGCCGGCGGCGACGAGCTCGTCGGTGAGCCGTCGATTCTCGGCCTCCCCGCCGTCCACCCAGTGGATGCGGTCGGGGGTCGTCAGCTCCGCGATCTGGCTGACGAATTCGTTCAGGGCTGTGTGCGTCGTCGGTGACTCCGCGACGATGTCAGCACCGGGCGTCATTGCAACGGTGGCGACCATTGTTTCCCTCCGTCGGGTTCTGCGGGCGCCGCTCGATCACCGCGATGCAGGGCGGACCCTCTCCGTCTCGCCGGTGAGTCGGAGCCGCCCGCCGGACACGCCGTCGTGTCCGCCGAGCCCCACATCTGTGATCCAGCAGGTGCTCATACTGTAATGCTCCGCGCCCCTCCGCTTCAGCGGGTGATGCCGCGTGACAGCACATCAATCGATTTGTGTGGCGAAGATCACGTACTGCACTCCAGGTAGGCGCCGGCCGAGCCGACTCCCTCCTCCTGGCCGGAGCGCTCCGGACATGTCACCCGTCGGCCAGCGGCACCACCTTCGGCGTGCCCGACTGCGGGTCGCGGGTGATCTGGCAGGCCAGCCCGAAGACCTCGGCCACCAGCTCGGCGGTGATGATCTCCTCGGGCGGACCGGCGGCGGCGATCCGGCCGCCGTCGAGGACCACCACGTGGTCGGCCCAGCGGGCGGCCTGATCGAGGTCGTGCAGCACCGCGACCACAGTCCTGCCCTGCTCGCGGATGGCGCGACAGAGCCGCAGCACCTCCACCTGGTGGGCGAGGTCCAGGAACGACGTGGGCTCGTCGAGCAGCACATGCTCGGTGTCCTGGGCCAGGACCATCGCGATCCAGCCGCGCTGCCGCTGCCCGCCGGAGAGTTCGACGACCGGAGAGTCGGCGAACTCCGCGATGCCGGTGGCCTCCATGGCGGCGGCGATCGCCTCGTCGTCGCCGGCGACCCACTGGCGCAGCGCCGAGTGGTACGGATGTCGGCCGCGCGCCACCAGCCCGCGCACCGTCACGCCGTCGGGCACCACCGGCGACTGCGGCAGCATCGCCACCCGGCGGGCGATGCGCCGGGACTTCCAGCGGGTCAGCGGCGTGCCGTCGAGCAGCACCTCGCCGGAGCGCGGAGTCAGCGTCCGCGCCAGCGTCTTCAGCAGCGTCGACTTGCCGCAGCCGTTGGGCCCGACGACGGCGGTCACCCGCCCGTCCGGGACCGCCAGGCTGAGATCCTCCAGGACCGGGCGCGCGCCGTAGCCGACGGTCAGCGACGCCGCGCGCAACGACGCCGGCGGTCCCCCGGCGGGCTCCGTCGGGCGGTCGTCGTCGCCGTCGAGGCGCCGGGGCGCACTCTCGATGAACTCAGGCACTGGCCCTCCTCCATTCCACGATCAGCAGATGGCCCAGATAGACGCCGCCGACGCCGGCGGTGACGATGCCGACGGGCAGGCCGTCGAGGAACGGCAGCTGCTGGGCGGCCAGATCGGCCGAGACCAGGATCATCGCCCCCACCAGCGCGGAGACGGCGAGATTCGGCCCCGGCGCGCGGGTCAGCCGTCGGGCGATGTGCGGGGCGGTCAGTGCGACGAAGGAGATCGGTCCGGCGACGGCGACCGCCGCGGCGGCCAGCAGCACCGCCAGCACGATGGCCGCCGTCCGCGTGCGGGCGGCGCCGGAGCCCAGCGCGTCGGCGAGCTCGTCGCCCAGATCCAT